>JAAYZQ010000526.1 GCA_012514775.1 Anaerolineaceae bacterium | reverse complement strand
GCTCGTACTATGCCTTTGCCTCCTTTTTTCAGAAGCTCGCCACGGGCGCGGCCCTGTGGGCCATGGGCATTGCCCTGGCGGCCAGCGGCTACGTCCGGCCCCTTGCCTCGGGACCGCTGCCGGTGCAGCCTGCGAGTGCCGTGCAGGCCATTCGCCTGTTCATGGGGCCGGTGCCCGTCGTCCTCCTCCTGGGGGCAATACTCTTTGCCTGGCGCTACCCAATTGGCCGGGCCGAGCACCGGGCGCTGCGCGACGAGCTGGCGGCGCGGGAGAAGTAGGACGGCTTACCCGGCGATCCTGCCGGCAGTGAGCTCTATTCAGTGAATAGGGCCTGAAGCCTCCCCACAACGGCGTCCTTCTGGCTAACGCCGCTGTGCATCGCTATACGTCGCGGCCGCCGACGTAGCAAGTCTATCTACCACTCTTGCCAGATCGCACTATGCAGACGCTCCGCACACGAGTGTCACAGGACAGGGCTGACTTGACAACAAGTATACTGTGTGGTACAATTATATGTGTAAGACATATACTTGTGTGAAACATACGGACTGGAGGGATGGAAATGCGCGGAAGAGGTTCGGCGGGGCACGGCCACAAGGGCGAGCGGCGTCGCCCCCCCGGGGGCCGCGTTCGCAGCATTGTTCAACCACGAGTGCTGTTTCTGTTGGTGCAGAAAGCCGCCTACGGGTACGAGCTGATGGAGGAACTGAACAAAGCTGAAGGAGCTGCCATCGATCCGGCGCTGCTCTATCGGACCCTCCACCGCTTTCAGGCCGACGGGCTGGTGTCTTCGACCTGGGATACGGACGCGCCAGGCGCTGCCCGGCGCGTGTACGAGATCACGGCGGAAGGACTGGAGTACCTGCACGCCTGGGTCGTAGAGCTTGTCCGTACGCGCGAGCGGCTAGACCGCTTTTTGCACGAGTATGAGGTCTACTTTCGAGAGGAAAGGAGGTGATAGAATGAATCGATATACAGAGAGCCACCATCGTCGTCTGCACCATCACTCGCACCGCGGGCACCATCGCCATTACGGCGGTGGGCGTCGCGCCGGTCGGGGCGAAGGCAGGCAACCCAGGGCTGCTTTTCAGCGCCGCTTCTTCAGCCGTGAGGAACGCATCGCTGGCCTCGAGCTGTACCTGAACGATCTGCGGGCCGAAGCACGGGCCGTGGAAGAAAAGCTGGCCAGGCTGCAAGCAGCCGACTAGCAACCAGGCCAGGGTGGCGGGCCACCTTGCCGGCACGCCGGCGGATGGAGGCGGTCCGCCCCCACTACCTGGTCATCGCTCCGCGCGAACTGCGGCAGGAATCGTCGACACTGCTCTCGCGTGGAGTCGTCGATGAGGCAAGCTGCCGATTTGACGCCTGCCCCTTCCTGGTATATGATCCCCTGGCGACCCAGCGCCGTGTCCACCCAACCACCAATTTCAGGAGGAAACCATGAACTACCGCACGTTTGGACGCACGGGTTGGAACGTGAGCGTCCTCGGCTATGGCATGTGGGGTATGGGCGAATGGACCGGCTCCGACGATGAGCAGTCGATGCGCTCCCTGCAACGGGCTGTGGATTCGGGTGTCAACTTCTTTGACACCGCCTGGGCGTACGGCAGCGGCCACAGCGAGGGCCTGCTGGGACAGTTGATCCGCGCCAACCCCGGCCGCAAGCTGCACACCGCCACCAAGATCCCGCCCAAGAACCGGAAATGGCCCAGCCGGCGCGGCTTTACCCTCGACGACACCTTCCCGCCTGACCACATAGAGCAATACGTCCACAGCAGCCTGCAGAATTCAGGACTCGACTCGTTTGACCTGATGCAGTTCCACGTCTGGGAGGACGACTGGCTGGACGACGACCGCTGGGCGAAAAAGGTTGACGAGCTGCGCCGCCAGGGACTGTTCCACGCCGTGGGCATCAGCATCAACCGCTGGGAGCCGTGGAATGGTATCCGGACCGTGCGCAGCGGCTTGATCGACTCGGTGCAGGTCATCTACAACATCTTTGACCAGAACCCGGAGGACGAGCTGTTCCCGGCCTGCGTGGAGATGGGCGTGGCGGTCATTGCCCGGGTGCCGTTCGACGAGGGCTCGCTCACGGGTACCCTGACCAAGGACACTACCTGGCCCGCGGGCGACTGGCGCAACAGCTACTTTGTCCCCGAGAACCTCAGCGCCAGCGTCGACCGCGCCGAGGCGCTCAAGGAGTTGTTGCCCGAAGGCATGACCCTGCCTGAGATGGCTCTGCGCTTTGTCGTGTCGAATCCGGCCGTGAGCACCACCATTCCGGGTATGCGCAAGCTGCGCCACGTGGAGGCCAACATCGCCGCGGCCAACGCGGGCCCCTTGCCGCCCGAGTTGATCGACCGCCTTCGCCCGCACCGCTGGGAGCGCCAGCCGACAGAGTGGTCGCAGTAGGGGCCGGGTCTGGTCTGGATCTGGCGACCCAGACCGAGCAAATAGGATAAGCAGAGTCAGGCTTGCGCCTCGCCATATTCAAAGCTGCTGCTGGCGGCGGTGCCCGGGTGGACGGCAGGTGCGGGCTGTGGTATACTCACAGGCGCCGTGCGTAAAGGAGGAGAAACGGCCCTGCACGAGATCTAGTCCAACTTCGGGGTCCGGCGATCGCCATGAAAGTCTTTTACAGCGATACCTACACGGTGCGCCTGCCCGACGGGCACCGTTTTCCCATGAGCAAGTACGAGCTGCTGCGCCACGCGGTCGAGTCCGCCGGCCTGGTACCGCCCGGCGACCTGCGGCCCGCGCAGCCGGCCACCGACGAGGAGATCCTCCGTGCCCACGACCGGGACTATCTGGAGCGGCTCATGGCCGGCCAGCTTACCGTCAAAGAGATCCGGCGCATCGGCCTGCCCTGGTCGCCCGAGCTTGTGACCCGGGCCCGCCACGCGGTGGGCGGCACCATCGCCGCCTGCCGGGCAGCCCTGGAAGACGGCCTGGCCGTGAACCTGGCGGGCGGCACCCACCATGCCTTTCGCGACCACGGCCAGGGCTTTTGCCTGCTGAACGACGTGGTCATTGCCGCGCGGGCCATGGTGGACGAGGGCCGCGCCCGGCAGGTGCTGTCCGTCGACTGTGACGTACACCAGGGCAATGGCACGGCCGCCATGGCCCAGGGTGACGGTTCCATCCTCACCTTTTCCATCCACAGCGAGAGCAACTTTCCCCTGTTCAAGGAACAGAGCGACCTCGACCTCGCCCTGCCCGACGGCACGGACGACGAGGGCTACCTGGCCGCCCTCGACTCCGGCCTGGCCGAGATCCTGGCGTGCATGCGGGGTGAGCTGGCCGTCTACCTGGCCGGCGCCGATCCGTTCGAAAAGGACCGCCTGGGCAAGCTGGCCCTGACCAAGGAGGGCCTGGCCCGGCGCGACCGGCTGGTGCTGGAGCGCTGCCGCGAGGCCGGCCTGGCGGTGGCGGTCGTCATGGGCGGGGGCTACAGCCCGCAGGTCGAGGACATTGTCGACATCCATTTGCAGACCGTGCGCGCCGCCGCCGAGATGGCGCGGTGCTGGCCGGTCCCCGGCGGGGGCCAGAACCAGCGGCAGTAACTCCGGGGGCCACCGGGCCGGCGCGTGAGAGGGCAAGAATGGCGGCCATCGACGTCAACCAATTGCGCAAAACCTTTGTGTCCCGGGAAAAGCAACAGGGACTGCAAGGCAGCCTGCGCTCCCTTTTTCGGCCCGTTTACCGGGAGGTGGAAGCGGTCGTAGGCATCTCCTTTGCCGTAGAGCAGGGCGAGCGGGTGGCCTTTATCGGCCCCAACGGGGCGGGCAAATCGACGACCATCAAGATGCTGGTGGGCATCCTGCACCCCACCTCGGGCGAGGCCCGCGTCCTGGGCAAGGTTCCCTGGCGCGAGAGGGAGCGCCTGGCGTACGAGATCGGCGCTGTGTTCGGCCAGAAGTCGCAGCTCTGGTACCACCTCCCGCCACAGGACTCTTTCGACCTCCTGGCCCGCATCTACGAGCTGCCGGCCGCCGATTACCGCCGGCGCCTGGCACAGCTCGTGGAGCTGTTCGAGATAAGCGACTACCTGGCGAGCCCGGTGCGCAAGCTATCGCTGGGCGAGCGCATGCGCTGCGAGATCGCGGCCTCGCTCCTGCACAAGCCGCACGTCCTCTTCCTGGACGAGCCAACCATCGGGCTGGACGTGGTTGTCAAGCAGCGCATCCGCGACCTGATCCTGGAGCTAAACCAGCAGGAGCAGGTGACGGTCTTTCTCACCTCCCACGACGCCGGCGACGTGGAGGCCCTCTGCAAGCGGGCCATGGTCATCAACCACGGCCACGTCATCTTTGACGGGCGGGTGTCGACCCTCAAACGGGACTACTTGCACCACAAGACCATCTCCCTCAAGCTCGGGGAGGCGTGGCAGGGCTTCGAGCTGCCGGGCGTCGAGCTTCTGAAGCAAAAGGGCTATGGCGTCAAGCTGCGCGTCGACACGCGCACCGCCCCCATCGAGTCGGTCATCGGCCAGCTCCTGGCCTGCTACAGCATCGCCGACATCAACGTCGACAACCCGCCCATGGAAGAGATCATTGCCCGGATCTATGAGCAGGCGGAGGGGTAACCGGCCGTGATCCGTTATGGGCACGTCCTCATGACCTCGGCCCGCCAGCAGTGGGTCTATCGCGGCGAGATGGTGGCCCGGGCCGTGCAAATCGTGCTCTTTATGGCCGTGTTCATGGCCCTGTGGAGCACAGCCTACGGCGTGAGCGGCCGGACGGAGCTGGAAGGCTACTCCCTTGGCGAGATGATCTGGTACCTGGCCATGACCGAGACGATGATACTTTCGTCGTCGCGCATCTTTAACGAGATAGCCGAATCCGTGCGCGCCGGCGACCTGGCCTACACCCTGGCCCGGCCCCTCCGCTATCCCCTGTTCCAGGTGGCCAACTCTCTGGGCGGCACGGTCCCCCGCTTTCTCCTCAACTTTGTCACCGCCTCGGCTGTGGTCCTGGTGGCGCTGCGGCAGGTGGAGGGCAGCCTGGCGGGCCTGGGGGCCTTCTTGCTGCTGGCGGCGCTGGCCCTGTTCCTCGACGCCCTCTTTGCCGTCCTCATCGGCCTGGCGGCCTTCTGGCTCGAGGAGATCATGCCTGTCTACTGGATGTATAACAAGCTGGTGTTCACCATCGGCGGCCTGTTCCTGCCCCTGGAGTTGTTCCCCGAGGGCCTGCAGCAGGCGGTGCGCTGGCTGCCCTTCCAGCTCATGGCCTACGCACCGGCCCGCGCCCTGGTCAAGTTCGAGCCGGCCTTTGTGCTCCAGACCCTGGCAAGCCAGGCGATCTATATCGTGATCCTGCTGGCCGTGATCCTTCTCGTCTGGCGGGTGGCGCAGCGCCGCCTGGTGGTGCACGGAGGCTGAGATGAAGACGGCGCGCCTGGTGCTCGGCTACCTGCGGCACAACATGATGTCGGCCATGGCCTACCGCGGCGCCTTTATCATGCAGGTCGTGGGCATGATCCTCAACGACGTCGTCATCCTCTTTTTCTGGTGGGTCCTCTTCACGCGCATCCCCGTGCTGGGCGGCTGGTCCATGGTGCAGATCATGATGCTCTACGCCCTGGTGGCCTTTGCCTTTGGCCTGGGCAACATCGTGTGCGGCAATACCATCTTTGTCGCCCGGGCCGTGGTTCGCGGCGAGCTCGACTACTACCTGGCGTTGCCCGCCGATCCGCTGGTGCACCTCCTGGTCTCGCGCATGCACCTCTCGGCCTGGGGCGACCTGCTCTTTGGCCTCCTGGTCTTCCTGCTGGTCGATCCCGAGCGGTGGCTCCACCTGCCCCTCTTTTTGCTCGTGGGCACCCTGGCCGGCCTGATCTTTGTCGCCTTTTCCGTCCTGGTCGGGTCGTTGGCCTTCTGGGTGGGCAATGCCGACAACCTGGCGGGCCAGGCCATCAACGCCCTCATCACCTTTGGCATGTACCCCATCGAGATCTTTCCGGGGGCCGTGCAGTGGCTTCTCTACACCCTCATTCCGGCCGCGTTCATCGGCTCCCTGCCCGCACGGTTGTTGACCGATTTCAACCTGGGACAATTGGGCATCCTGGCGGCCGTGACGGCGGGCCTGATGTTGTTGGCGCGCCTGGTCTTTTACCTGGGGTTGCGCCGCTACGAGTCGGGCAACCTGGTCGTGGCCCGTGGTTGAAGGAGAAGCGGCGATGCGCATCGAGATCGACGGCCAATGGTTCAAGGACGAGCACGGACGGACGCTGCTGCTGCGCGGCGTGAACCTGGGAGGCAGCAGCAAGGTGCCCTTCCGGCCCGACGGCGCCACCCACCGGCGCGAGGGCTTTTTCGAGCACCGGGACGTCTCGTTCGTGGGCCGTCCCTTTCCCCTGGACGAGGCGGACGAGCATTTCCGGCGCCTGCGCCGCTGGGGCCTCACCTTCCTCCGGCTGCTGGTCACGTGGGAGGCCATCGAGCACCAGGGACCGGGCATCTATGACCAGGAGTACCTGGACTATCTCTACGAGGTCGTGCGCCGTGCGGGGGAGCACGGCCTGCACCTGTTCATCGACCCCCACCAGGACGTCTGGAGCCGCTTTTCGGGCGGCGACGGCGCGCCTGGCTGGACGCTGGAGGCGGCCGGGCTGGACATGACCAACTTTGCCTCAACGGGCGCAGCCATCGTCCACGCCACCCACGGCGATCCCTTCCCGCGCATGATCTGGCCGACCAACGAGACCAAGCTGGCGTCGGCCACCATGTTCAGCCTCTTTTTCGGCGGCAACGACTTTGCCCCCCGTACCCGGGTGGATGGGGAGCCAATCCAGGAATACCTCCAGGGCCACTACCTGGCGGCGGTCCAGCAAGTGGCCAGGAGGCTGCGGGGCCTGCCTCACGTGGCCGGCTACGATTCCCTCAACGAGCCGTCCGCCGGCTATATCGGCTGGCCCGACCTGGGGCAGCATGCCGGCTTTTTGCGCCACGGCGACGTGCCCACGCCCTTCCAGTCGATGCTCCTGGGCGCCGGTTACGCCCAGGAGGTGGAGGTTTGGACCACGGGGATAGCGGGCATCCGCCGCACCGGGCGGCGGCTGATCGATCCCGGGGGTGCCCGCGCCTGGCGTGCCGGCCACGATTGCCTGTGGCGGGAGAATGGCGTGTGGGACCTGGACGGCCAGGGGCAGCCGCGCCTGCTCCGGCCGCGCCATTTCTGCGAGGTGCGGGGGCGGCCCGTGCGGTTCGACGATTATCTGCTATCCTTCTGGCGACGCTTTGCCTCGGCCGTCCGCGCAGTGGACCCGGATGCCGTCCTATTCCTGGAGGCGCCGCCCGACCAGCCCACGACCGCCTGGGACGAGTGGACCATGCCCCGGGTCGTGCACGCGCCCCATTGGTACGACGGCGTCACCCTCTTCCTGAAGCAATTTGTTCCCTTCCTGGGCGTCGACGCTCAGGAGGGCACCCGCGCCTGGGGTAGCCGCCGGGTCGAGCGCTCTTTCGCGGCGCAGTTGGCCCGGGTCCGGGCCGAGGCGTCGGAACGCGGCCGTGGCGTGCCCACCCTCATCGGCGAGTTTGGCATCCCCTTTGACCTGGCGGGCGGCCGTGCCTACCGGACCGGAGACTTCCGCCAGCAGGTGCGGGCTATGGACCGCACCTTCCGGGCGCTGGAGGCCAACCTGTTAAGCGGCACGCTGTGGAACTATGCCTCCGACAACGACAACGAGCGCGGCGACCAATGGAACGGCGAGGACCTTTCCATCTTTTCGCGGGATCAGCAGCACGATCCGGCCGACCCTGACTCGGGCGGGCGGGCGTTGGAGGCCGTGGTCCGGCCCTACGCCCGGGCCGTGGCGGGCCTGCCCCTCAAGACGAGCTACGACGTGCGGCGGTGTGCCTTCGAGCTGGTCTTTCGCCACGACCCGGCCGTGGAGGCCCCGACCGAGATCTACCTTCCGGTCCTGCACTACCCCCACGGCTGCCGCGTCGAGGTCTCGGACGGCGAGTATCAGGCCGCCGAGGACGAGCAGCTCCTCCTGTACCGCCACGACCCCGGCCGTCCGGAACACTGGCTCCGCCTCCGCCCGCGCCCCTAGGCGGACTGCCGGGCAAGCCTCCCCTCTTATTTGCCGCCGGGCGCGCCTTGTGGAATAATGAGCCGGATCACCTTCAACGCCGTCCCGCCCGGCTCCCGGGCATCGGGGCGAGAGGAGTATGTCGTGGAACGCAATATGCCTGCCGGCGAGTCGGCCGTGAAGGCCGATCACTGGCCCAAGACCGTCGGCTACTTTGGTGGGTTCGTCGCCCTGGGCATGGTGACGGCCATGCTCGGCCCGACGCTGCCCGGCCTGGCGGAGCAGACGCACACCAGGGTCGAAGGAATCAGCTTTCTGTTCATGGCCCACTCCGTGGGCTATCTCATCGGGTCCTTTTTCGGGGGGCG
>JAAYZQ010000525.1 GCA_012514775.1 Anaerolineaceae bacterium | reverse complement strand
TGGACACGTCCAGGGCCGAGGTGATCTCGTCGGCCAGGAGCATGGAGGGGTTCAGCAGCGTGGACAGGACCATCACCATCCTCTGCTTCATCCCGCCCGACAGCTCAATGGGATACAGGTTCAACACCTCGTGCGACAGATTGACGAGGTCCAGCCGCCGGTGCAGCTCGGGCAGCATTTCCTGGTAGCTCACCTGCCGGGTGCGCATCAAATCGGCCGTCATCTTGCCGATCTTGCGCGTCGGGTTCATGGCGTTCATGGCATACTGCGGGACGATAGAGATGCGGTCGAAGCGAAAGCTGTCCATCTCCTCCATGTCGGCGATGGGCAGCTCCTCGCCGTCGAGGAGCACGCGCCCGCCGACGTGCTTCATGGGCGGCTTGAGGATGATCAGGCTGTTGGCCAGGGTAGACTTGCCGCAGCCCGATTCGCCGGCCAGGCCCATGATCTCGCCGTCGGCCACGCTGAACGTCGCGTCCTCCAGCGCCCGGGCGTCGCCGTGCAGCGTCTGATAGTAGACGGTCAGGTTCTCGGCTTGCAGGCTCACGATCTCACATCTCCCTTAGCTTGGGGTTAAAGACTTCGTCCAGTCCAACGTTCATGACGTACAGGGCGCCGACGATGGCCGTGATGGCCGCTCCGGGTGGCACGAACCACCACCACTGCCCCAGGAGCAGCGCGCCCCACATGACGGCGTTGTTCATCATCAGGCCCAGCGACATGCCCTCCGTGGGACCGAGCCCGATAAAGTCGAGGGTGGCGGCGTTCAGGATGGCTCCGCCGAACTCGAGGATAAAGACCAGCAGCAGGTAGGACATCATGTTGGGCGCGATCTCGTTCAGGATGATCTTGCCCGACTTCATGCCCGTCAGCCTCGCCAGGTCGACGAACTCGCGGTTGACCAGCGAAAAGGTCTGCGCCCGGACGGCCCTGGCCGCCCACGGCCAGGCCGTGAAGCCGATAAAGACGGCCTCGATCAGGATGCCGCGCACCTCCAGGTAGGCGGCAATGATGAGCAGCACCGCCAGGGTGGGGATGACCAGGACGATGTTGGTCAGCATGTTCAGGACCTCGTCCACGACGCCGCCCCGGTAGCCGGCGACGAACCCGACCACCACGCCCAGGAGCGTGCCCAGCCCGCCGCCGATGACCCCCACCAGGAACGTGGCCTTGAGGCCGTGGACGAACTGGGTAAAGACGTCCTGCCCGAAGGTCGTGGTCCCGAACCAGAAGTCGCGTGACGGCGGCTCGCCAAAGGGACCCACGTAGGCCAGCGGCTTGTGCTCGGTGAGCAGCGGGCCGACGAGGGCCAGCACCAGGAAGAAGAGAATGACACCGACACTCAGGCGCAGCTTCTTGTTCCGCAGGGCAAAGAAGAGCAACTCGTTCTTTTTCTTGACCGCCATCATGCTGTCTCTCCTTGCATCCCTGCCCGCGTCCTGGGGTCCACCAGGACGTATGCCACGTCGATGGCAAAGTTGGCCAGCAGGACGCCGAGGATGATGAACAGGAAGCAGCCCTGCAGCAAGAAATAGTCCTGGTTCTGGATGGCGGCCAGGATCAGATAGCCGATGCCCGGATAGGAGAACACCACCTCGGTGACCAGGGCTCCGGCGACGACGACGCCCAGTTGCAGCGCCAGCCCCGTGAGCTGCGGGAGCATGGCGTTGCGAAAGGCGTACTTGCGCACCAGCCTGCGCGGGGCCCCCAGCGCTTCGAGGTAGTGAGAGTAGTCTGCCTCAAGCTCGTAGATGATCAGATTTCGCATGCCGATGGCCCACCCGCCAAAGCCCACCAGGAACAGCGACGCAAAGGGCAGGAACCAGTGGCTGAGCAGGCTGCGCACAAAGGTCCAGGAAAGGTGGGGCCGCAGGTCAAAACCGTAGGCCCCGGCGATGGGAAAGACCCCCAGGATGATGCCGAAAAACCAGGCCAGGAGGATGCCGAGCCACATGTAGGGCGTGGCCGTCAGGATGTAGCCGAGGGGCGACACCGTGTTGTCCAGCCACTTGGAGCGGGCGGCAAAGGCGCCAAAGCTGTTGCCCGCCCACCAGCTCAGCAGGATGGACGGCAACAACAGGGCGATGTCGTAGGGGACGGCCCGGAGGATGATGTCCTTGACCGGCTGCGGGAAGAGATAGACACTCGTCCCCAGGTCGCCGTGAAACAGCGCGATCCAGAAGTTGATATACTGCTGATGGACAGGCACGTCCATGCCAAAGGCCCGGGTAAAGTAACCATACATGACCTGTGCAGCCTCGGCGTTCAGCCCGGCCCGCGACAGCATGTTCTGGACCGGATCGCCGGGCATAAAGCGCGGGATCATCCAGTCGATGGTCACGGCCAGGAAGAAGGTCAGTGCGTAGAGCAAGAGCTTTCTGCTGAAATACCGTTTCACCCGAATTCCTCTCTTCCGCCAGGCTGCAGGCACCCCGCCCCTCCCTCACTCACCGGGAGGGGCGGGGGCTGCCGGTTCTCGTTCGTGACTCTTATTCGACCGGCTTCAGAGTCGTCAGGGTGTGCAGGCCACCCATCTGCCAGTACTCGGCCCACGTGGTGGGCAGGGTCTTGGGCGTGCCATCGGCTTCCGTCGGCCAGTCGCTCCAGACGGCGTTGCTGAACTGCGCCCACAGGCCATTGTACCACAGCGGGATCATGGGCATCTCGGTCAGCATCAGCTCCTGGATGGCCGAGCAGGCTTCCTGCATGCCTTCCTGGTCGCTCATGGGCACGGCGGCCAGGGCGTCCACCAGGTCAAACATCTCCTGGTTCTCGTACTTGCCAAAGTTGCCGTTGGCCATCAGCTCCTGGATGGGGTGCCGGAACAGGAGGTTGTACAAGGTCCAGGGCGTGTTGCTCATGCCGGCCCAGTTGTTCAGGGTCATGTCAAAGGTGCCGGCGTTCAGGGCCGTGTTCCAGGCGCCATAGTCGGGCGTGGCGGCCTTGATGTTAAAGCCCGATTCCTGGGCGCTGGTGGCGATGACGTTGATGGCCTCCATCCAGTCGGTCCAACCGAAGGGGCAGGTGACCTCCAGCTCGATCTTGCTGCCGTCGGGCGCCTCGACGAACCCGTCACCGTCGACGTCTACGTAGCCGGCCTCGGCCAGGAGCTCTGCCGCCTGCTCAGGATCGTAGGTGTAGCCCAGCCTGTCGACCACGTCCTGGTCCACGAACTGCTCCAGGGAGGGCAGCAGGCCGGTGGGGTTGGCCGCCCGCACCAGGTTGGCATAGGCCACGGTGACGATGTCGTTCACGTTGATGGCAAAGGCCAGGGCGCGGCGGAAGGCGGGGTCATCCATGGGCGGTTTCTGGGTGTTCAGGAACAGGACGGCGGTGTTGGCCGAGAGCATGTAGGGCGCTTCGGCATAGTAGGTTTGCACGTAGCCCTTGTTGGCCAGCTCGGCGATGCCCGGCAGGAAGTTGTTGCTCAGGTCCAGCTCGCCCTTGACCACCATGCCCATGGCGATGTTGTTGCTGGCCGTGCGGATGTCGACGATGCGCTTGGGCGCGGGCGTGAGGCCCAGCAGGTCGATGCCCCACCAATCCTCGTTCCGGATCCAGACGTTCCGGTCTTCGGCGTGGGTCTCGTACATGTAGGCGCCGGAGCCGACGGGGTTCTCGTTGGCGCCGCCGGTGATCTCTTCTTCCGTCCGGCCCTCCCACAGGTGCTTGGGGATGATGGGGATGTGGTAGAGGTTGTATTCCCATTCCTGGTAGAGGGCATCCGTGAACTTGAACTCGACCTCGTAGTCGCTCAGGGCCGTGACGCTATCCAGATAGCTCCACACCGACGAGAACCAGAGGGCGGGATACTCCTGGCCCAGCTCGAAGGTAAAGACGACGTCCTCGGCCGTCATGGGCTGGCCGTCCGTCCAGTTGATGCCCTCGCGCAGGACCATGAGCCAGGTGTTGGCGTCGGTCCACTCGCCGCTCTCCGCCAGCCAGGGGATCATCTCGCCGGTCTGCGGGTCAAAGAAGTACAACGGCTCGTAGACGTTGCCCACGATGCCGGTGGTGTTGGCGTGGACCCAGGTCATGAAGGGGTTCCAGCTCGAAGGCGGGCCCCAGGCGGCACCACTGACGTACAGGGTCTCGCTGCGCTCATAGGACGTCACCGGGGCTTCGGGCTCCGCCTCGGCGCCGGGCGTGGCCGTCACGACCACCTCGACCTCTTTTTCGACCTCCACGGTCTCGACGACCGTCTTTTCCACCTCGACGGTTTCGACGACGGTCTTTTCCACTTCCTGGGTCACGATCTTCTCGACGACCTGCGGCGCCGGGGTCGGGCCACAGGCGACGAGCAGACTCAGGACGACCATCAGGCTCATGATGCTCAACGTTAGCTTACGCATGGTTTGCTCCTCCTCTTTGTGATTCATTGAACGTTACACACGACGATGGTGGCAGAAACCAGGTTTGCAGCTCTTTCGCCCTTCACCTCCTCCTTTAGCTGTTGAGCAGTGCCCTCTCGTCGATTCGCCAACCCGCCCGAGGTGGGTTATAATGAGGACGAGAGGATGGCCGCAGCGTCTCCCGGGAACGTCCGGGAAGGCTACGGGCACTGCCTCTGCTGGGGAGACACCGCTTTCTGCCAGGTCAGCCGGTGTCTCCCCTCCCTCTTATTGTAAGGTCTTCCTTAGCTCCGCCTGCGCAAAGCGCCACACGAATCCCGGACGATGAGCTTGGCCGGCAGGATGATGCGCTGGCCGGGCGCCTGCCCATCCGGGGGATTCTCCAACAGATTCAAGAGCAGCTCGGCGGCCATGGTGCCCAGGCCCTCGATGGGCTGGCGCACCGTCGTCAGCGCCGGCTCGACCGCCGTGGCCACCGGCACGTCGTCAAAGCCCACGAGGGCGATGTCGTCGGGGACGCGAAGGCCGGCCTCGCGGATGGTCTCCAGGGCGCCGATGGCCATGGAATCGCTGGCGCAGAACACTGCCGAGGGTTGGGCGGGCAACAACTGCTGCATGCCCGTGGCCCCGCTGCCCTTGCTATAGTCGCCCTCGACGACGAGATCGTCCTGTGCGGAAATGCGGCTCGCCTCCAGGGCGCGCCTGTAGCCAATGAGGCGATCGGCGCCGGCCGGCGTGCCCAGGGGCCCGGTGATGGCCCCGATGCGCCGGTGGCCCAGGCGGATGAGGTGCTCCACGGCCATGCGCGCCCCACCCACGTTGTCGGCGTCCACGTAACGCACCCGGTCGTCCACGTGCCGGCCGACGAGGATAAAGGGCATCTCGTCCTGCAAGAGCCGGCAGACGAGGGGGTCGTCGAGGCGGGCGGAGGCAACCACCACGCCGTCCAGGTGGCCGCTGTGGACCAGGCGCCGGTACAGCTCTTCGGGGTTGGCCGGGCCGTTGAACAGCGACAGCATCAGGTGGTAGCCGCGGGTGTTGCACGTGGCGGTGATGCCCCCCAGGAGCAGCGGAAAGAAGGGGTCGACAAACAGCCTGGCCACCGACTCGGGGATGATGACGCCAATGATCTGGGTGCGGCGCGTTACCAGGCTGCGGGCGGCGGCGTGGGGCTGGTAGCCGGTCTCGCGGATCACGTTCCAGACGCGCTCGCGGACCTCGCGGCTGACACTGGGGTGGCCGTTGATGACACGCGAGACGGTCGAGCGCGATACCCCTGCGAGCTGGCCTACCTTTTCCAGTGTAAGCGACATGTGTGACTCCTCACTCCTCGCTGTGAGAGCGCTCCCACAACCCCTCTAAAAAAAGCCCCCGCCCCTGGGGTAATCTGAAGTCTCTGGCACTTACGGGAGCGCTCCCAAGGTTATTATACCACCTCGCGGGCCGCCTGTCAACAGCCAGTTTTTCGGCCCGGACCCACCCAACGGCGGCAATCCAGGAGCAAGCGCAGCGCCAAGCCGGCCCCTGGCCACACCGGCGCCGCATACGACAGGCATGCACTTGTACCGCGAGATGGTTGCGCTCCTCGAATACGCTATCTCCCTATATCCCGTCGCCGGCCTTGAGGGCCGCCAGCAGCTCGCCGGCCCGGGCAAAGGCCAGGCAGGTGACCGTGTCGGCGGCGCCGTAGTAGATGGCAATGCGGCCGCTGGGCGCGTCCACCAGGGCGGCACACGGAAAGACGACGTTGGGCGTGTCGCCCACGCACTCATAGGTCTCCCAGGGCGCCAGCAGATAGGACGCCGTCCGGTGGAGCACCTTCCACGGCTCGTCCAGGTCCAGGAGGGCCGCGCCCATGCTGTAGACAAACCCGTTGCACGACGTCAGAACGCCGTGGTAAAAGAGCAGCCAGCCCTCGGTGGTCTCGATGGGCGTCGGGCCGGCCCCGATCTTGGTGGCCTGCCAGCTCCACTGGCGCGTGGGGCTCATGACGTGGCGGTGGCGCCCCCAGTGGACAATGTCGGGGCTCTCGCTGTAAAAGATGTCGCCAAAGGGTGTGTGGCCCGTGTCGCTGGGCCGGCTGAGCATGGCATACTTGCCGCCGATCTTGCGGGGAAAGAGGACGCCGTTGCGGTTGTAGGGCAGGAAGGCGTTCTCCAGTTGGTGGAACTCGCGAAAGTCGTGGGTGTAGGCCACGCCGATGGTCGGCCCGTGGTAGCCGTTGCACCACGTCACATAGTAGCGGTCCTCGAGCCAGCAGACCCGGGGGTCGTACTGGTGCTCGAAGTGGGACAGCTCGGGGTCGCCGGTGGCAAAGCGGATGGGCTCGGGGTCGATCTCCCAGGCCAGGCCGTCGGCGCTGCGCCCGCTGTGGATGCGCATCTGGCGCCGGCGGTCGTCGACGCGCAGCACCCCGGCATAGCCGTCGCCAAAGGGCACGACGGCGCTGTTAAAGATGCTGTTGGACGTGGGGAGCAGGTCGCGGGGGATGACGGGGTTGCGGGCCGAGCGCCAGACCAGGTCGCTGCACGCCGCGGGCCGTTCCTCCCACGGGATGTTGGGCAAAGCAGGGCCGACGATGGGGGTCGCGCCAGGGTCAGTCAAATCAGTCGTTCTCCTCGTCTCGGTTGTGGAGGTTGCGCACCGAGTTCCGCTCCACGAGGCGCGGGCGGATGGCGGTCCGCACCAGGTTGGCCTCGGGGTGCTCGATGCGGTTGATGAGCAACTGCACGGCCAGCCGGCCCATGCCCAGCTTGTCCACCTGCATGGTGGTCAGCGAGGGCGTCAGGCAGTCGGCCACGTCGATGTCGTCGTAGCCCACGACCGACAGGTCGTCGGGCAGGCGCCGGCCCAGGTCGCGGGCGGCGTCCATGGCGGTGATGGCCACGTCGTCGTTGACGCCAAAGAGGGCGGTGACCTGCGGGCTGCCCTGCAGCAGGCGGGCCGTCGCCTCCACGATCTCGGCGGTGTCGACGATGTGACACTCGGCCAGGTAGCGATCGGCGATGCCGTGGTCCTTCAGGGCCCGCTGGTAGCCGGCCTGGCGCTCCTGGATGCTGGGATAGGCCTGGGGATGGCCGCCCACCAGGGCGATGTGCCGGTGCCCGCGCTCGACGAGGTGGGCCACGGCCTGGTAGGCCCCCTCAAAATTGTCCGACAGCACGCTGTCGTAGCGGTCGACGGCGGCGTACGAGTCCACCAGGACCAGGGGCGTGGCGCGGCGCTCGACCACGCGCATGAGAGCCTCGTCGAAAAAGGCGCCCAGGAGGAGCAGCCCATCGGCCGCGCCGTCGTCGACGAGCAGGCGGGGCAGCTCCACGGGGCGGCTGTCCTCGTCGACGGTCATGGTGGCGTACAGCAGGTTCACCTGGTGGCGGCGGCAGGCCATCTCGATGCCGGCCACGACGTGGGAGTAGAACTTGTTGGCCGCGGGCAGGCTGTCGGGGTCGGCCTTGAGGACCAGGCCCACGGTCGAGATGGCGGGCGCGTGGGCCGCGGCCGGCCTCCTGGGCACGTAGCCCAGCTCCCGGGCCACGTCCAGCACCCGCTGCCGCGTCTCGGCGCCGACGCCGGCCTTGTCGCGCAGGACCAGCGACACGGTGGACAGCGACACGCCGCTCTGCTCGGCAATCTCGGCCATGGTGGCCCGCTCGTTCGATGCCACGAACCGCTCCCGGTTACTAGAATTTTAGTAGAACTTTAGTAAAGTATAACACATCGCCGGCCCTTTGTCAAGGGGGAAAAGCGGGAATCAAGGCGCTGCCAAATCAACGTGCGGGCCCTCAAGGCTCCTGGCGGATCGACAGATCGGCCAGAGAGCGGCCGGATCTGGCGATCCCGCCGGAGCAGGAGAGAGCGATCCGGGCAAGCTGTCTTGCAAAAAGCCTGTTGCGCTTTTGGCGCTTTGATGTTATACTGCTTCTGTCACTGCCACTTGCCGGGCCGCGACGCAGCCCGATCCCGAACACCTCTGTGTGGCAGCCGGGTGCGTTCGCCAGAGCCAACGCGGGGCAGCCCCTCGCAGGGATCCCGAGAAAGGAGTGTCGACGATGGACGCCAAATGCAAATCCGCGGGCCGGCCGGCTGCCCTGGCCGTGCTCCTGGCCCTGTGCCTGCTCCTGCCGGCCGGGCTGGCGCCGGGCCAGGCGGGCGCCGCCTTTACCGCGGCCCAGCCGTCGAGCACCGTCCTCATCACGGCGGTCTACTATGACACCTACCTCAGCGGCGAGCCCGACGAAGCCTTTCGCCTGGCCAACGTCCAGACCCAGGCGATGGCCCTCTCGAGCTGGACGATTTCCGACGGCGAGGGAACCGTGGCCCTGGCCGGCCAGCTCGCCCCCGGCGCGTCGGCCTGGATCGCCAAGGAAGCGGACGACTTTGCCCTGGAGTTCGGCTTTGCGCCCGACTATGAATACGGGGCCGACACCGACCCCGCCGTGCCCAACCTGGCCGCCACGGGCACCTTTGCCCTGGCCAACGCCGGCGACGAGCTGGTCCTGCGCGACGCCGGCGGCGCCATCGTCGACTCGGTTGTCTACGAGGGCGGCAATCCCGAGGGCACGGGCTGGTCGGGCGCCGGCATCTACCCGTACAGCGGCGAGGCCGTCGGCCTGGAGCGCTTTGCCGGGCGCGAGGCCGAGGCCTTTGGCATCGAGGGGCAGATCCTGTACCGCAAGCTGGACCAGGCCAGCGGCCTGCCCGTGCCCGACACGAACACGGCCGCCGACTGGGCCCAGGCCACCGACGACGACGTCAACGGCAAGAAGGTCCGCTATCCCGGCTGGGACCTGGAGCGTTACTTTTTCACCAGGGCGTTCACCGAGACGGCCACGCTGACCTACGCCGTGGCCCCCGACAACATCTACGAGGCGGTGGTGGCCGAGATCGACCGGGCGACGACCAGCATCTACTACGAGGGCTATACCTTTGACAACGCCCACCTGGCCGACGCCATCGTCGCCCGGCTGGAGGCCAGCCCCGGAATGACCGTCACCCTGCTGCTGGAGGGCGGGCCCGTGGGCGGCATCGGCGACCAGGAAAAGTGGATCTGCCAGCAGATCGAGGGGGCGGGCGGCCAGGTCTACTTTATGATCAACGACGACGCCGCCGACGTCCACGACCGCTATGCTTACCAGCACGGCAAGTGGATGATCGTCGACGGCGGGGTGCTGCTGACGGGCTCGGAGAACCTGAACTACTCGTCCATGCCCGCCGACGACAAGTCGGACGGCACCCGGGGCAACCGCGGGGTGTGGCTCATCACCGACGCGCCGGGCGCCGTGGCCCACGCCCTGGACGTCTTCCGGCACGACCTGGACCCGGAGAACCACCGGGACATCGTGCGGTGGGCGGCCGAGCACCCCACCTACGGCGCGCCCCCGCCGGAATTCGTGCCCGACTATACCTCGGGCGGGACGGCATACCAGGTCCGGTTCCCGGAGCCGCTGACGGTGGCCGGCCAATTCTCGTTCGAGATGGTCCAGTCGCCCGACAACAGCCTGCGGGACCTGGACAGCCTGCTGGGCATGGTCGCCCGGGCGGGCGCGGGCGACGCCGTGCTGGTGCAGCAGCTCTACGAGTACACCTACTGGGGGCCCACGGCCGGCAGCCCGCAGAGCGATCCCAACGTCCGGCTGGAGGCGTACATCGACGCCGCCAGGCGGGGGGCCCTGGTGAGCATCATGCTCGATTCGGCCTGGGACGACCCCGGCGATCCGCGGGGCAACACCGCCACCTGCGCCTACGTGACGGGTATCGCCCAGGCGGAAGGGCTCAAGCTGAGGTGCGGCCTGGCCGACCCGGCCGGCACGGGCATCCACAACAAGATGGTCCTGGTGCACGCCGGCGGGCGCGGGTACGTGCACACGGGCAGCATCAACGGCAGCGAGAACTCGAGCAAGAACAACCGCGAGTTTGCCGTCCAGGTGCAGTCGGACGCGGCGTACGCCTACCTGGCCAGGGTGTTCTGGACCGACGACGGGCGGCCGCCGCGGCCGTGGGCGTACCTGCCGATGGTGGTGCATGGGCAGGCGGAATAAGCTTTGGGAGGCGCAGGCCGCCGTGGCCGCCGGAGGATGCCCAGCCGGTCGACGCCGAGGGCAGGGAATGCCGCGGGAGTGTTATGGGTGTTGTGTTGTTGATGAACGGTCGTGGGGGGTACGATGTGCTTGCGCGAGGATGAAGGGGATGATGACCGGGCGGGTGCGGGGCTGGAGGCCCTGGAGACGGCAGCCTTCCTGAGAAATGCCCCTCCAACGCGCCCCCTTACCTGG
>JAAYZQ010000524.1 GCA_012514775.1 Anaerolineaceae bacterium | reverse complement strand
GAGCGCTCCACCAGCTCGTCCACTTCGCCCTGGAAGCCATTGATGCGCGCGCCCCAGGCCACGTTCTCATAGATCGACCGGGGAAAGGGGTTCGGCTTCTGAAAGACCATGCCGATGTGCCGCCGCACCTGGACCGGGTCGACGTCCGGGCCATAGATGTCGTGGCCGTGGAACAGCACCTGGCCCTCGACCCGGGTCCCGGGCACCAGCTCGTTCATCCGGTTGAAGGCACGCAGCATGGTGCTCTTGCCGCAGCCGGAAGGGCCGATGATGGCCGTCACCTTCTGGCGCTGGATCTCCAGGCGCACGTCTTTGATGGCCCGAAAGCCCCCGTAGTAGACGCTCAGGCCGCGCGCTTCGATGGCGACCCGGCCGTTGGGGCGGGCCCCTTGCGATTGGATCACGTTCTCCTCCGGCTGTAGTGGCTGCGCAGCAGCACAGCGGTTGCGTTCAGGGTGAGCAACAATGCCAGCAACACCAGGATGGCCGCGGCGGCAACGTTGCGAAACTCGCCCTGGGGCCTGGACGTCCACTGGTAGATCTGGATGGGCAGCGTCGTGAATTTCGAAAACGGGCCGGCGGGGTCCACGGTGATGAACGTCGAGGCGCCGACGACCACCAGCGGCGCCGTCTCGCCGATGGCCCGCGACATGGCGAGGATGGTGCCCGTCAGGATGCCGGGCATGGCGTGGGGCAGCACGTGATGCCAGATCGTCTGCCACCGGGTGGCCCCTAGCCCGTAGCTTGCCTGGCGCAGCGAGCCGGGCACGGCCCGGATGGCCTCCTGGGCGTTGATGATGAGCAGCGGCAGGACCAGCAGCCCCAGCGTCAGTCCCGCCGCCAGGATGGTCCGCCCATTGGCCGTCGTGGGGTCCACGAGGCCCAGGAGCCGGCCGCTGGTCAGCGGCTCCAACATGCGGACAAAGATGGCCAGGCCCAACATGCCATAGATGATGGACGGCACCCCCGCCAGGTTGTTGATGTTGGCCTGGATGAGGCGGTTGAGCCGGTTGTCGGCGGCGTACTCTTCCAGGTAGATGGCCGCCCCCACCCCCAGGGGAAAGGCAAAGAGGATGGTAATGGCGATGGTCCACAGCGAGCCCAGGATGGCCGTTCGCACCCCGGCCCGCTCCGGGTCGGCCGACTGGGGACTGGTGATCAGGTCGGGGTCGATCCAGGCGCTGAACCGCAGCTCGGCGCCCGGGAATTGGGCCGCCGCCTCGGCCTGCACCTCGGCGCGATGCAGGATCGAATCGAACAGCGACCAGGTGCCGACGACGTCAGGCTCGACCACCCGCTCGACGACGAGGCCATAGATCTCTTCCCGGCTCCGTTGGGCAAGGGGCGCCTCGCTCTCCAGGCGGCGGAGGAGGCCCGCGGAGACGTGGGCTTGCAGAACCTCGACCAACTGCTCCCGGGAGAGATCCTCCAGGGCGAGGCCGTCCCCGGCGAGGGCTTCGGGATCCCGCTTGTTGACCACGGCCGCGTAGCCAAAGGCACTGTCGACGATGTTCAGCAGCAGGGCCACCAGGACCACGATGCCGACGATGGTCGAGGCCAGGAGGGCGGCCTGCCACGCCCTGGCAGCGCGGTGGCGGCGGGGCAGGTTGTCGGCAAACTCGGCGGGGTTCTCGAAGACCGGTCCCGGGACGCGTTTCCTGCCGGCCATCACTCGTAGGCCTCCCGGAACCGGCGCACGATGCGCTGGCTCAGGATGTTCAGGCCCAGCGTCATCAGGAACAGCACCAGGCCGATGGCAAAGATGCTGTTATAGTCGATGGAATCGTAGCTCAGGTCGCCGCCGCTGATGCGCACGATGTGGCCGGTCATGGTCTCGGCGGCCACAAAGGGATTCAGGGTCAGGTTCGGCCCGGCCCCGGCGGCGATGGCCACGACCATCGTCTCGCCGATGGCCCGCGACACCGACACGATAAAGGCGGCGGCAAGGCCCGACAACGCCGCCGGCACCACCACCTGCACGGCCGTCTCCCAGCGGGTCGCACCCATGGCATAGGCCGCCTCCCTCAGCGAGCGGGGAACGGCGCTCAGGGCGTCCTCGCCCATGGAGCTGACAAAGGGCAGGATCAGGATGCCGATGACAATGCCGGCCGCGGCGGTGTTATAGATCTGGACGGCGTCTGCCCCCAGCAAGCTGCGCAGGAGGGGCGTCATGAAGGTCAGGGCAAAGTAGCCATAGACCACCGTGGGGATGCCCGACAGCACCTCCAGCACGGGCTTCAGGATGCCCCGCGCCCGCGGCGAGGCGTATTCGCTGAGATAGATGGCCACCGCCAGGCCCAAGGGCATGGCCACCAGCATGGCTATCGTGCTGGTGCGCAGCGTCGCCGTGGCCAGGGGCCAGATACCAAAGTGGCCGATCTGCGGGTTCCAGCGGCCCCCCGTCAAGAACTCGACCAGGGGGACCGAGGTCAGGAAGCTCAGCGATTCCCGGGCCAGGCCGTAGGCGATGCCCAGCGTGGTCAGGATCGACAGGGCACCACAGGCAAACAGGAGACCCTGGATCAGGGTCTCGTGGGGGCGCCTGCGCCTGCGCAAAGCAAGCCGGATGTCGGGGTCGGCCGCCGGCTGGGGGGTGGCCTGGGCGGCCATGGTTGCCTCTTGATGCATGCACTTCCTCGGATCACGCGCCGTTCCGTGGCGGCCCCTGGCCGGGCCGCGGGGGACGGATCGGACGGCTGGCCTATGAGCCGCGATCTCGGGCCTCCCTACTGCCCGGCCTCGAGCCAGGCCTGCCTGGCGGCATCGAGGGCCTCGGCGCTGGCCGGGAAGTAGCCAACCTCGCCGATCTCCTCGTCGACGTAGGACAGGTAAAAGTTGATAAAGGCCGCCACCTGGGGCTTTTCGGCCATGATGCCCGCCGTGGAGTAGATGAACAGCGGCCGGGCCAGCGGGTAGTCGCCCGAGTCGACCGACTCGGCGCCGGGCGCCACGCCCTCGATGGACAGGATCTTGAGTGCGGCGGCGTTCTCGGCATAGTAGGCATAGCCAAAGAAGCCGATGGCGTAGGGGCTGCCCAGGACACCCTGCACCAGGACGTTGTCGTCCTCGCTCAGTTGGGTGTTCGAGGCGTTGAGGATGGGCCCCTTGTCCTCGTCAAAGACCGCTTCGACCAGGTAGTCAAAGGTGCCGCTGTCGGTGCCGGGGATAAAGCGCTGGATGGGCTCCTCGGGCCAGTCGGGGTTTACGTCGGCCCACGTCTCGGCCGTGGAAAAGATGAGGGCCAGGTCGTCCAGGGTGGCGTTCTCGAGGAAGTCGTTCTCCTGGCTGACGACCACGGCCAGGGCATCGGTGCCCACGCGGAACTCGATGGGCTCGCGGCCGATGGTCCGGCACGACTCTGCCTCCGACTCCTTGATGGGCCGGCTGGCGTTCGCCACGTCGGTCTCGCCCTGCACGCAAAAGCGCTCAAAGCCGGCACCGGAGCCGATGCTGTCGATGGTGATGTTGCCCGCGTAGCCCTCGTCCTGGAACCGCTCGGCCATGGCCTCCGACAGGGGATAGACCGTCGAGCTGCCGGCCGTGACAATGTCGCCCGTCACCTCCAGGGGGTTCACCTCGGGCAGGGCCGGGTCATCGTCCCCGTTCACTTCCCCCTGCACTTCCGCCTGGACGGCCTGCTCCATCTCTGGCGTGGCGCCGCTCTCGGCCCCCACCGGGGGAGCAGCCGCCCGCTCCGCGCCTCCGCAGGCGCCCAGCAAAAGTCCGGCGACCACCAGGCTCACCAACAAGATCCATCTTGACATGGGTACACTCTCCTTACGTGCATGATTGATTTCTGGCACGGCTTTGCCTGCCGGGAAGAGTGTACCAGCCCTTGTTTAACGGGCAATCAACGGAATGTTAACGGTTGGCCAAGAAATTGTTAACAACCGGTCAAGCCCTGGGCGCCCGCGGTCATCCCTCGCCTGCGGAACGCAGCGTGAAATAAAAGGTGCTGCCCTGGCCCACGACGCTCTCGGCCCAGATGCGCCCGCCGTGCCCCTGGACGATGTGCTTGGCGATGGCGAGCCCCAGGCCGGTACCGCCGCCGCTCCGGGCCCGGTCGGCCTTGTAGAATCGCTCAAAGATGCGCGGCAGGTCAGCGGCGGGAATGCCGACGCCCGTGTCGGCCACGGAAAAGATGACCTCACCCGCGGCGGGCCGGGCGGCTACTGTGATGCGCCCGCCCGGCGGCGTGAATTTCACGGCATTGTGGACCAGGTTGGTGAGCACCAGCCGCGCCCGGTCGGCGTCGGCCAGGACGTGGGGTGCGCGGGGCGGCAGCGCCGGCCCGGCATTCGGGATCTCGGGCGCGATGTCCAGCTCGATCTGCAGCCCGGCCCGCTCGGCCTGGGGCCGCAGGCGCTCCACCGGGGGGATGACGACGTCGGCCACCGGCGTCGGCACCAGGCGCAGGGGTGCCTGCCCCGACTCGATGCGCGACAACTCCAGGAGCTCCTCCACCATCTGGGCAAGGGCATCCACCTCCACGTCCATGCGCTCCAGGAACCGCCTGGCCGCCGGCTGGTCCTCGATGGCGCCGCCGCGCAGGGTATCGACCAGGGCCCTCAGCCCGGCCAGGGGGGTGCGCAGCTCGTGGGAGATGTTGCTGATAAAGTCGCGGCGCACCGTCTCCAGGCGGCGGATGCGCGTCAGGTCTTGCAGGATGACCAGGTAGCTCTCCGCTCCCGCTTGCGAAAAGGGGGTGACAATGGCTTGCAGAAACAGCCCCTGGGGGCTGACCTCCACCGTTTCGACCTGCTCCACGCCCTCGTCGCGGCACGCTTTCCACAGCTCGATGAGGGGGTAGTAGGGCGCCACCTCGGCAAAGGGGCGTCCCAGCGCTCGCTCCTCGTCGGTGCCCAGGAGGCGGGCCGCGGCGGCGTTGAGCAGCCGCACGTGGCCCCTCTCGCCGGTGATGATCACCCCGTCGGCCATGTGGTCCAGGACGGCGGCCAGCCGGGCCTGCTCCTCGGCAAGGCTCGTCACCTGCTCGCGGATCCGGCCGGCCATGTGGTTAAAGGCCCGGGTGAGCTGGCCCACCTCGTCGCTGCGGGAGGGAAGGGGGTGGGCATCCAGGTCGCCGGCAGCCATGCGCCCCGCGACGGCCGTCAACTGCCGCAGGGGCCGGGTGGTGCGCCCGGCCAGGAAAACGGCCAGCAGCGCCGCCAGCAGCGCGACCAGCAGCCCGGCCATCAGGATGTTCTGCCGCAGGCGGCCGGCGTTGGCCTCGATCTCGTCCAGGGGAAGGGCCACGCGCATCACGCCCAGCACCTGCCCCCCGTCGCCCCGGATGGGCACGGCGGCGTACATCATCTCGTAGCCCACGGTGGCGCTGTAACGCCGGCTGATGCCCTGCCCGGCGTCCAGCGCCCGCCGCACTTCGGGCCGTCCCAGGTGATCCCCCATCTGCGCCCGGTCTTCATGGGACTCGCCGACGACCGTGCCGTCGGCGGCCACCATCGTCACCCGTGCCCCCAGGGCATCGGCCCACGCCCGCGCCAGGGCGTCCAGGGCCACGGGCTCGCTCCCGTCCTGGAGGAAGGGGGCCACGTCGCCGGCCAGCAGCCGGGCATCGGCCAGCAGTTGGGCCTCCAGGTCGGCCAGGCGCACCTGCCGCACCTGGTCCGAGAGGTAAAAGGTCAGGCCCAGGGTGGCGGCCAGGATGAGGGCCACGTAGGGCAGGGCGATGCGCCAGCGCAGGCGACGAAACATGGCCTAGCCCTCGAAGCAGTAGCCGACGCCCCGCACGGTGACGATGCGCTCGGGATTGGCCGGGTCGGTCTCGACCTTTTCTCGCAGCCAGCGCACGTGCACGTCGACCGTGCGGCTGCCTCCGCCATACTCGTAACCCCACACCCGTTCCAGCAGCAGGTCGCGGGACAGGGCCATGCCCTTGTGGCGGGCCAGGAAGAGGAGCAGCTCGAACTCCCTGGGCTTGAGCCGCAGCGACTCGCTCCCCAGCAACACCTCGCGACGGTCCGCGTCGATGACCAGGTCGCCAAAGACCAGCCGTGGGGAGGTGGGCACAGCATCCTCCCCGGCCGCGTTCGTGCCGAGCGCGGCGAGGGCGTCCTCACGGATGAGGCGCACGCGGCGCAGGAGCGCCTTCACCCGCGCCAGAAGCTCGCGCATGGAGAAGGGCTTGGTGAGATAGTCGTCGGCGCCCACCTCCAGCCCCACCACCCGGTCCACCTCGTCGGCGCGGGCGGTCAGCATCAAGATGGGCACGTTGGTTTCGCGCCGCAGGGTGCGGCAAACCTCAAAGCCATCCATCCCCGGCAGCATCACGTCCAGGACGACGAGGTCCGGCCGCTCGGCGCGCGCCACATCCAGGGCCGCCAGGCCGTCGGCGGCGGTGACGACCCGGTAGCCCTCGCGGGACAGGTTGTACTCCAGGGTCTCCAGCAGCGTCAGGTCGTCTTCAACCACCAGGACCCTACCCGGCTGCTCGGACCCTCTTGCCTCGTTCTTGTCCACGTCCCCGTTCTTACTCATATCACGGCTCCTCTCCGCTGCAACGATTATACATCGCGCGCAGGGCAAGGTCAAAAAGCCGCCCCACGCGACCAGGGGGGTTCCCGGCGGGCAAGGCAGCACTCCCGCCGGCCCATGCCCGGGTTTGCCCTTCCCGGCACTCGGGCTTATAATGGGGGCGAGTCGCAGCGGGGCGCGTCGCTGCGCGAGCGTCGGAGGAGGCCGCTGGTATGGAGGAGTTGCCCGCAGCCCTGCAATCGATTTACGACGAGGTCCACGGCCGGGAGGAGGTGCGGCCGACCGTGGACGAGCTGCGGCCGGCCTGGGCCGCGCACCTTGCCCGCGCGCGGCAGCAGATCCGCGACCTTGACGGCCGAGATCCCGGCCATCCCCGACCACCGCATCGTCCGGCTGGCGCGGACGGCGCCCCTGTCGGTCCGCGACAGGGGCCGCTGGGTAGCATTCGAGTTCCCCAAGGTCGCCTCACTGCCCTGAAACCAGGGGAAGGTATAGGAAGTGGTCTCCCGCGAGAAGGTGGGCGTAGCGGAGATCGCCGTTGTAACCGTCCTGGTAGGTGATGTGCGGCTTTCCCTGGGCATCCAAGACCAGATCGCTGCTCCAGCCCAGTCCCGGCACGGGCGCAACGGTCTCGATGTGCCAACCCCCGACATCACGGTGGGCGAGCCTCAGCTCGCCGGTCAGGCCCTGGTGATAGGCGACGTGGACGCGGCCGGCTGCATCCAGCGCCAGGCTGGTTGAGAATCCAAATGTCGTGGGCTCGATGCTCTCAAAATGCCAGCCTATGGGGTCCATGTAGGCGTACTCGATCACGCCCTGGGTCCAGTTGGAGTAAATGGCGTGGGGAAAGCCGTTCGCGTCCAACGCCATGGATAGGCCATAGCCCACCTGTCCTTCGGTCTTTGGGAATACGACGTGCCAGCCGGCGGCGTCCTTGTAGGCATAGCCAAAGTCGTCCTCATACTCGCCGACGCGAAAGGCAATGCGCG
>JAAYZQ010000523.1 GCA_012514775.1 Anaerolineaceae bacterium | reverse complement strand
GGTGCCAAAGCTCCAATAGAGGCGCGGCGCCCCGAACAGGTAGGCGGTCGTGCCGGGCTCCATGTCGCGCAGGTAGGTGCCCATCATCGTCGCCGTTTGACCGTTCTCGCCGCCATAGCGCCGCATGGGGCTGAGATCGTAAAAGTAGTAGCGCAGGTTGGCCGCGCCCAGGGCCACGATGAGGAGCACCAGGGCAAGCCTTTTCCAGGCCCGCGGCAGGACCAGGAGGCGCCAGCCCAGGTGCACGGCTCGATCCAGGCCCAATGCCACCAGGATGGCCACGGCGGGACTGGCGATTACCAGGCGCTGGCTGGAGGGAGGGCTCTCGGTCAGCATGCCGCCTGTGACAATGACGGCCCAGAACCAGAGCAGCAACAAGAAGTCTCCCCGCCGGCGCCAATGAGCCAGGGCCCAGGCCATGCCCAGGACGGCGAGGATTCCGGCCCCGAAGGACAGGAGAGGCCTGTCGGCCCCGTACCAGACGGTGCGATCGGGAAAGACATGAAAGGCGCCGGCTGCGCGCAGGAACTGCTCGGCCAGGAGCTGGGGCGAGCCCTTGCCCGTCAGCTCCACCTCTCGCTCCAGCCAGCCCGACTGAATGATGCCCACCTGGTTGACCCGGGCGTTCCATTCGTTGGGGTGGACGCGGGCATAGGCGAGCATGGGCGCCGCGGCGATGAGCAGGGCCAGGGCCAGCAGTCCCAGGTGGAGGCCCAGGCGCCCCGCCCGCCCCCGCTGCCGGATCCAGACATAGCCGGCATAGACCAGGGTGAGGATCGGGAGCAGCCGAGCGCCGGTGTAGAAATAGACGCCGAGCCCCATGATGAGGCCCGCAGCCACAAAGCTGCGCCACGCTGCCCCCTCGCCCGTCTGTGGCTCCTCTGTGCTCCGGGCCAGCCCCCGGTCCAGCGCCCACAGCGCCAGCAGGACAAAGAGGGCATCCCAGATGTTGTTCGCTCCCAGCCGGCTGTAATGCAGGTGGTAGTCGTAGGTCGCCAGGAAGACGGCAGCCAGCAGGGCCACCCGCCGCCCCCACAGGCCGCGGGCAAAGAGGTAGAGGATGGGCACCGTGGCCGCGCCGGCCAGGGCGGCCGGCAGCCGCAGGGCTGCCACGTCGTTCCCGGCCAACCACAGCGACCAGGAAAGCGGCCAGTAAAAGAGGGTGGGCATGGACATGTAGCCCATGGAAAAGGGGTTGCGCAATTGTCCGTTGAGCACCTGCCGGGCGAGCAGGCCGTGCCATGCCTCGTCGCCGCCCAGGGTAAAGGGCACCTGTCCCAGGGCCACGCCGCGCACCAGGAAAGCCGCCAGCGTCAGGCCCGCTACGACCGCGACTTCCAGCCAGGCCGCCCGGTCCAGCCGCGCAAAGCGTGCCGGCCACTCCCGCACCCGCCGGCGCATGGCGGGCCAGCCCAGGCCCGGGTGTTTCACGAGGGCAGCCAGTGCGGCGGCGGCTGTGCCCAGGGCCCACAGCAGGGCCACGTCGCCGCTTGCCTGGTCGGGGGCCCGGTCGCGGGCCAGCAGGCCGGCAGCCAGGGCCAACAAGGCACCCAAGGCCAACAGCGCGGTGGGGATGGGCCACCGCGCCAGCCAGCCAGGAAGGGCCGGCTGCCAGCGTCGCCCGCTCGGCCGCGCCTGTGCAGGCCTGCCCAGGCGCCAGGCGACCAGGAAGCACGCCGCCCCCAGGATGTGCAGCACCAGGCCGTCCCAGGCAAAGTCTGGCCTGTAAAAGAAATAGCGCTGCCCCTGGATGGTGAGCACCAGGGCTGCGACGAGCAGCAGCCAGGCCCCAACACGCCGGCCACGCGTCACTGCGTTTCTCCTTCCACGGTCCGGTCCCGGATCAGGTCTTCCTGGCGACGAAAAAGAGGTAGGCCCCCACGGCCGGCCGCGGCTCCTCGTAGAAGGGCCGCAGGGTTCGTTCGGTGAGGGCCAGGTTCCAGCGCGCCGGCACCATGATCCAACGTCCAAGCAGCTTCCTGGTCACCAGGCTCGGCAGCCCCAGGTAATGGCCCAGGTCGAGGGCGTGGTGCGCCCGCCTGGAAAAATAGGGGAACCAGTCCAAAAGCTCCAGGCCGGCCCGGTCGAGACGCCGCTGCCAGGTCTCGGGCCCGTCGCAATGGTGATGCCGCGAGATGCGGTTGAAATAACGTTCGTAGGCGCGGGCCGCTCCATCGGCGCCCAGCCGGCGCAACAGCGTGGGGAAGAAGAGCAGTTCGGTGAAGTGATCGCCGGGCACGCAAAAGATAAACCTGCCGCCGGGCCGCAGTACCCGCGCAATCTCGGCCACCACCGGCTCGACGGCCGGGATGTGCTCCAGGACCGAGTTGCTGACCACCGTGGCAAACCGTTCACAGGCAAAGGGCAGGGCATCGCCGCAGGAGCGGGCCAACACCCGGTAGGCGCAGCGCGAGCGGGCCTCAGACAGCACGTCGCCGGCCGGATCGATGCCGGCTGCCAGGGGCGTGGGCAGCGCCAGGGAGGCAAAGTGGCCGTCGCCACAGCCCACGTCCAGGACGGGCTCCTCCAATGGCAGCAGATCCTGGTAGAACCGTGCTTCGACGGCGCGCAGCAGCCCCCGAAAAGCGGGCAGGTCCTTGAGATGTTGCCAGAGAAGGTCGTCGTCCTTGGCCATCTCGCTACCGGTCGATGAGCGACCGAAACAATGCCTCGTAGCCTGCCACGGTCTGCTCCAGGCTAAAGGCCTCCTCGATCTCGTGGCGCGGCCGGATATACACGCCCGGCTCCTCGACGATGCGGGCGATGGCATCGGCCAGGGCGGTCGAGTCGCCGATGGGCGTCACCTCGCCCATGCCCGTCATGCGAGGCGGCTGGCGAACGCCGGGCAGGTTGCTGGCGATGGAAGGCGTGCCGCACAGCATGGCCTCCACCTGCACCAGCCCAAAGGATTCGGTGGAATTGAGGCTGGGCACCACGAGCACGTCGCAGGCGGCGAAAAAGGCCGGCATCTGCGCCTGGTTGAGCACCCCCAGGAACTCCCAATGCTCTGGACCCAGCTCCTCGATGAGGGGCATCAGCCGCCGGTAGTAGGCCTCCTCGCCCATGACGTCCCGGTACTGGCCGGCAAAGAGCACCTTGAGCCGCGGAAAGCGCTCCAAAAGGCGAGGCATGGCGCCGATGAGAACCTCGACGCCCTTTTCCGTGGCCAGGCGGGCGGCCATGCCCACCACCGGCCTGCCCTCCAGGTCGTGCCTGGTGCGAAAGGCCTCCACCTCCGCCGGCTCGGGAGCGGGCATGATCACGGGCGGGGGAATGACCTGCACCTTGTGCAGAAAGCGCGACAGGAAGTTGGAATGCTCGGCGAAATCCCGGGTGTAAGCCACCACGGCTTCGGCCATGCGCCCCGCAGCGTAATTGCTGGCAAAGACCACCCGGTCCACGATCCGGTTGAACCAGCCCTGGGGCAGTTGCAGGTCGCAGTGGTAGGTGAGGACCACCGGCCGGCCGGCCAGGCGCCCAAGCCCGGCCAACAAACTGGCCTCGAATTGGGGCAGGTGCGCGCTGACTATGTCGTGGCGGCGAATGAGGTTCCAGGCCCGGAAGGGAAAGCTGGGCATGATCACGCCCTTGCTCACCCGAAAGAGCACGGGCACGCGGATGACGCGCACGCCGTCCAGTTGCTCGACAAGGGGCAGGGCCCGGTCGTAGCGAGAGGTGAGGACGGTCACTTGATGGCCCCGCCGGGCCAAAGTGGTCGCCAGTCTCTTAACATAAATTGTCAGGCCGCTGACGTGGGGATGGTAGTAGGTCAGGACGAGAAGGACTTTCACGGTAGCTCTTGAGCCTCCGTTGCGATCCGCTTCTGAATTTGCGCGTAGGTCAGGTTCTGCTGGGCCATGCCCAGGAGCCCCAGCAAGCTGTAGACGATATAGACCACGGCGTGGGCTACCAGGGCATAGCTCAACGCCCGCTCGGGCGCCATGCCAAAGAGCACCATGGTCTCACGGCCCAGCAGCTCAAAGACCCCGATAAAGCCGGGTGACGAGGGGACCGTCATACCCAGGGCCGTGACGGAGCACATTGCCAGGCCGGCGACAAAGGGCTGGCTGGGCTCAAAGGCCAGCAGCACCACCCAGTAAAAGCTGCTGATGGTCGCCCAGATGAGCACCGACCACAGGACCAGGGGCGGCCCCATGCGCAGGGTGGTGATGCCCGCCAGGCCGTCGATGAGTGAGTTGGCCACCCCTACCAGCTTGTCTCGCCCCGGCCAGGGCGGGTTTGCCAGGAACTGCAGGCGCGTCCTGGCAGCCAGGCGCTCGCCCAGGCGCTGGACGGCGTCCGGTTCCGGCCAATGGACGGCCAGCAGGATGCGGTCCAACAGGGCCAGCGTCCAGGCCCGGCGCCGCACCAGTGCCACAAAGATGACCACGGCGACGAGGGCTGCCGCGCCAATCACCAGGCCGGAGCGCACCATCCAGTCGGGCAGGGGGGCCGACGAAGACTTGCCGGTGCTCACCAGGAGCATGACCAGGAAAAAGCCGCCTACTGCTGACAGGGCGTCCAGCACCCGCTCGGCAACGATGGTCGAGAACGCCGTCGTGCGGCTCACCTCCTCCGTGTCGCCGATGAGGTAGGCACGGGCTACGTCGCCCAGGCGGGCCGGGAACACGTTGCTGAGCAGGTAGCCGATGTTGATCACGGCAAACAGGTTGCCCACCCGCAGCCCAGAGAGAGGGTAGAACAGCAGGCGCCAGCGCACGGCCCGCAGGAAGAGAAACAGCACCAGGGGCACGAGCGAGGCGGCCAGGAGCCAGACGTTCACCTCGCCCAGGGCGTCCCACACGCTACCCAGGTCGACGCGCCGAAAAGCGAGGACCATTGCAACCAGGCTGATGACAATGCCGATCCAAAAACGCGCTTTTTTCAAGATCCGCTCCCTCAAGCGGTCAATTATAGCATCCTTCGCCCCGGATGGCGAATCGCCAACCCCCCTTTGTCCTTGCCGGTCTCTGCGCTCCCACCCACAGCCACCCCCCATTTTGACACCCCACCCCAAACCCGGTATAATAACCGGCGGTATGGGCCGCTAGCTCAACTTGGCAGAGCAGCTGACTCTTAATCAGCGGGTTGGAGGTTCGAGTCCTCCGCGGCTCACC
>JAAYZQ010000522.1 GCA_012514775.1 Anaerolineaceae bacterium | reverse complement strand
ATGGCAGCTCCAGAGACAAGGGCCAGACTTTCCAGATCAACACGGGCTTTGTGGCAGAATCCAGAATACCGGGCCAAGTTCGCCGATGATCATTTTTCCAGGATGGCCCATGCATTCTGGGAAAAACCGGATTCACGTGAGTTTCATCGAGACAAGATCCAAAAGCAGCGGACTGACGCGGACTTTGCGGCTCGACAGCGTGCCGGTGTGCAGGCAAGCAATGCGCGACGCATGGAAGCCGACCCGGATATGATGATCAAGCTTACCCATCGAGCTGCCGAGTCGTTGCGTGAAAAGTGGCAAGATGATAGCTACAGAAGCCAGGTTGTGAGGAACAGGATCTTGTTCTATGGCTCTTATCTTCTGAGTCGCTACCAAGCAGAGGAGATCACGCCCGAGCTTTACGACCAGATGTGTTACAACAATGCCTTCCCTCGTTTTGAGAAGGCGATGAGCTACTTCGCAAGCTTTGAGGAGTTTCTCGAACTTTCCGCTAACTATAACCATCGGATTGTGGCCAAGCGCACTGTGACCGGGCAGTTCGACGTATACGACATTACCGTCGAGCACTACCACAACTTCTTGTTGGATGCCGGCGTCTTTGTGCACAACTCCATCGACGGCGATCCGCCGGCTGCGATGCGTTACACAGAAGCGCGCCTGGCCGAGATCGCGGCTTACATGCTCCAGGACATCGAGCAGAACACCGTCGACTTTGTAGACAACTTTGACGGCAGCCTGCAAGAGCCGGTCATCCTGCCGGCGGCGCTGCCCAACCTGCTGGTCAACGGCGCGACAGGCATCGCCGTGGGCATGGCGACCAACATCCCGCCCCATAACCTGGGGGAGGTGTGCGATGCCCTGGTCTACGTGGCCGAGCGCTGGCAGGCACGGGCCAAGATTGGCGTGGACGAGCTGCTCAAGATCGTCCCCGGCCCCGACTTTCCCACGGGCGGGGTGATCTACCGCTACCGCGACGACCCGCTCACCGGCCAGAAGCTGGACACCATCCGCGAGGCCTATGCCGAGGGCCGCAGCCGCATCGTGACCCAGGCGCGCGTGGGCCTGGAAGAGATCGGCGGCGGAAAGGTCAACATCGTCGTCACCGAGCTGCCCTACGCCGTGCAAAAGTCGACGGTGCTGGAGCGCATCGCCCGGGAGGTGCGCGACGGCCGCATCGCGGGCGTCACCGACCTGCGCGACGAGTCGGACCACGAGGGCATGCGGGCCGTCATCGAGGTCAGCCGCGTGGCCAACCCCCGGGAAGTGCTGGAGAGCGTGCTGCAGCGCAGCCAATTGCGCGAGACGTTTGGCGTGAACGCCCTGGCCCTGGTGCCCGAGCGGACCAACGGCGAAACCGTGGTGCGCCCGCAGCGGCTTTCGCTGAGGGACATGCTCGTCTACTTTGTCGAGCATCGCCTGACGGTCATCGTGCGGCGCAGCAAATACGAGCTGGAAAAACGCCAGGCGCGGCTGCACATCGTCGAGGGCCTGCTAAAGGCCCTGGACGTCATCGACGAGGTCATCGACACCATTCGCCGCAGCCGCACGGCCGAGACGGCGGAGGCCAACCTCATCAAGAAGTTTGGCTTCACCCAACTCCAGGCCCAGGCCATCCTCTCGATGCAGCTCCGGCGGCTGGCCGCCCTGGAGCGCCGGAAGCTGGCCGACGAGGAAAAAGAGCTGCGGGAACGGATCAAGTACTTGCAGGCCCTGCTGCGCTCCGAAAAAAAGCGGCTGCAAGTCGTCGTCGAGGAGACGCGCGCCCTGAAGGAGCAATTCGCCACGCCGCGCAAGACGGTGATCCTGACGGACGAGAAGCCGGGCGACAGCATCGTCACCGAGGCCGATTTGGCGGTGCCCGACGGGCCCCAGGTGTTGGTCGTCACCACCCAGGGCTTTGAGCGGCACGATGCCAAGGGCTTTGGCTACCGGGTCAAGCCGGGCACCACCGGGCGGGCCGTGGAGGCCCACCGCCGGCACCTGGTAACCGAGCCGTCGGACGTCGTCGTCCTGGTGTCGAGCCGGGGACGCGCCTGGTGGGGGCCCGTGGGCCGGCTGCCGCGCGCGGCCGGCTCTGGCGAGCTGGGGCTGGACGCGTCAAAGGGCGAGCAGGTCGTGGGCATGAGCGTTCTCGCCGATGACTGCTGCCTGGTCATCGGCACGCGCCAGGGGCAGGTCAAGCGGGTCAAGGCCATCGACGTTCGCTCCTCGTCGGAAGCGTCGTGGTCGACCATCGTCGGCCTGGCGGGCGAGGACGACGGCGTGCTCTTTGCCGGGACGGGCGGCGACAAGGCCGAGGCCATGTTCCTTAGCAGCAGCCGGGCCATTCGCTTTGCCGTCGGCGACGTCAACCCCCAGGCCACTCCCTCGGCCAGGGGCGTTGCCGCCATCAAGCTACGCGCCGGCGACCGGCTGCTGGGCGGCGCCCTCATCCCCGATCCCCGCGCCAAGGTGGGCGTGGTCGTCGTCCACCAGGGCGGGCAGGCCAAGTGGGTGCCGCTGGCCGCGTTCCCGGTGCAGGGCCGGGGCGGCCAGGGCGTGGTCCTGGGTCAGACAAAGGCGACCGGCCCCGTCGTCGCCGTGGCCGTGGGGTCGCTGAACGGGGCCGTCGACCTCATCGGCGCCGACGGCAAGCGCCAGCGCCTGGGCAAGATTCCCGTGGGCGACCGGGAAAAGCGCGGCGCCAAGGTGGTCGAGCTGGACAAGGTGGCCGAAGCCTGGGTCCTTTAGCCGGAGCGGACCCCAGGTTTGCTCCGCCTCAGGCGACGAGCCTTGGCCGCGGCCAGCGGCGTGAAAGCGGCCAGCGGCCCCCATCCGCCTCGCGGCACAGCTCCCAGGTCTCGGGACCGGCGGTCTGGACCAGGAGGCAGTGCATGGGGCGGCCGGCCTGCTCCTTGTCTTCCTCGCGCCCCCACGAGGTGATCTCGTAGCGCCTGCCCTGCCAGGAAAAGGCCATCGGCCGGCTCTTGCCACCGGCCCGGACCTGGATCTCGACGTCTATCGGTTCGCCCAGGAACTCGACCATTCGATCCTTCCCTCCCTTTCGCTCCTGCCGTTCCTCCAGGTGGTCCAGGAGCAAGCGCAGCACGGCCTCGGCCGACTGCTGCTTGACCTCCAGGCGGTCACCGTCGAACAGGTGCCGCTGGCAGACCTCGGCTGTGGCCGAGGAAAGCGCCACGTAGACCAGGCCCACCGGCTTCTGGGGGGTCCCGCCTGTCGGTCCGGAGATGCCCGTCACCGCCAGGGCCAGATCGGCGTCCAGCCGCTGGCGCGCCCCCCGCGCCATGGCGCGGGCCGTCGCCTCGCTCACGGCCCCATGCTCCTCCAGGGTGGCCGGCGGCACGCCCAGGAGCTGCTCCTTGAGGCGGTTGCTGTAGGTTACCAGCCCGCCCAGGTAGTAGCTCGAGCTGCCCGACACGTTGGTCAGGCGGTGGCCCACCAGCCCGCCTGTGCACGACTCGGCTGTGACCAGGCTCAGGCCTCGTGCGGCCAGAAGAGCGCCTATTCTTTCCTCGAGATTCATCCGTCCCTCCTGGCGATCATTATAACACCTTCCGGGGGCGGGGGCCAAGAGCGGCGCGCGTATAGACAGCCCCTTGCTTTCGTGGTATAATGGCGCCTGTTGTCGTTGCAGAAAGGCCAAAGAAGGGCTGGGGCGACCCATGGAAGATACGGGAACGGCGGGGATGCTCTCTTTTGTCGTCCCGCTGTTGGACGAGCAAGATTCCCTGCAACCACTATACGAGGCGATCACCCAGGCGGTAGCCGGGGTACCGGCCTGTTATCGATCCTACGAGATCATCTTTATCGACGATGGCAGCGTCGATGGCTCGCCGGCCGTTCTCCGCAAGCTTCACGACGGCGACCCCTGCCACGTGCGCGTGATCCAGTTCCGCCGCAACTTTGGCAAGACGGCCGCCATGACGGCCGGATTCGCCCACGCTCGCGGCGAGGTGGTCGTGACCATGGACGCCGACCTCCAGGATGATCCGGCGGAGCTTCCCAAGCTCCTGGCCAAGCTGGACGAAGGCTACGACCTGGTGGGCGCCTGGCGCACCAACCGGAACGACCCCCTTTCCAAGCGGCTGCCCTCGAAGATTGCCAATTTCACCATCTCCCGGCTCACGGGCCTCAAGCTACGGGACCTGAACTGCGGCTTCAAGGTGTATCGCCGGGAGGTGGCCCAGGACCTGCACCTGTACGGCGAGCTGCACCGCTTTGTGCCGGTCCTGGCGCATTGGAAGGGCTATCGCACCACCGAGGTGCCCGTCAACCACCACCGGCGGCGCTTTGGCAAGTCCAAGTTCGGCGGCAAGCGGTTCGTCCGCAGCTACATCGACCTTATCAGCGTTCTCTTCCTGACGCGCTATCTCAAGCAGCCCATGCGCCTGTTCGGCCTGCTCGGCAGCATCTTTGCCCTGGCCGGGGCCGTGGTGATGCTCTACCTGTTCGGCGTGTGGCTGGTTGAGGGCGCCATTGGCTGGCGCCCCCTGCTCTTTTTCGGCATTACGGCATTGGTGGTCGGTATCCAGCTCATCAGCCT
>JAAYZQ010000521.1 GCA_012514775.1 Anaerolineaceae bacterium | reverse complement strand
CAGGCGTTCTGCCCACCGAGCCCGAAAGAGTTGGACAGGGTGGTGCGAACGCCGGCCTTGCGTGCCACGTTGGGCACATAGTCCAGGTCACATTCGGGGTCGGGGACCTCGTAATTGATGGTGGGGTGAATGATGCCCGTCTCGATGGTTTTGACACAGGCCATGCCCTCGATGGCGCCGGCCCCTCCCAGGGCATGTCCCACCATGGATTTGGTGGAGCTGATGGGCACCCGATAGGCGTGCTCCCCAAACAGGGTCTTGATGGCCCTGGTCTCGGCCGGATCGCCCACCTCTGTCCCGGGACCGTGGGCGTTGATATAGTCGATCTCGGCCGGCTCCACCCCGGCGTCCTCCAGGGCCCAGCGCATGCAGCGGACGGCGCCGGCGCCCTCCGGGTCGGGGATGGCCACGTGGTAGGCATCGGTGTTGGCCGCGTAGCCCAGCACCTCGGCATAGATGCGCGCCCCTCGCTCCAGGGCGTGGTCGAGGCGCTCCAGGACCATGACGGCCGAGCCCTCGGAGCAGACGAAGCCATCGCGGCGGGCGTCAAAGGGCTTGATGGCCTTTTCCGGGGAGTCGTTGTCGGCGGCCAACACGCGCATGACAATAAAGGCGCCCACCAGCACGGGATGGATCATGCCCTCCACGCCGCCGGCGAGCATCAGGTCGGCGGCGCCGCGGCGAATGGCCTCCGTCGCCTCGCCGATGGCCTGCGTGCCCGAGGCGCAGGCCGTGACCACCGTCGAGTTGTAGGCCTGGCATTGGTAACGCAGGCTCAGGTGGTGGGCCGGCATGTTGCATAACAGGGCCATGGCCGTGAAGGGGTTCACCCGCCGCAGGCCCTTGGTCTTGTACGTGTCCCAGCCCTCGAGCCCGGCGTCGAACCCGCCGATTCCGGTGCCCATGACCACGCCGGCGCGCTCCGGATTGGGCACCTGGTCGCCCAGGCCGGCGTCGGCCATGGCCTGTATGCCGGCGGCCAGGGCCAGGTGCGAGCTGCGGGCCATGCGCCGGGCCTCCTTGATGTCGAGGTACTCGGTGACGTCGAACCCCTTTAGCTCGCCGGCGATCCGGATGGGGAGGTCGCTGGCATCAAAAAGGGTGATGGTAGAGATGCCCGAGCGGCCGGCCACCATCCCTTCCCACGATGCCTGGACGCTCAACCCCAGGGGCGTTACGGCTCCCATCCCCGTGATGACAACTCGTTCTGCAATGTCCCTTTGCTTCATATTGCTCCTCTATTGTTGGAACCGGGCTTTGAGCCCCGGCTCATACATCTTGTTCGACCAGCCCCTGCTTGATGGCGTCCAGCACGCCGTTCTCCACCGTCTGGGCGGCCACGCGGATGGCGTTGCGAATGGCCAGGGCGTCGGAGCGGCCGTGGCCGACGATGACCACCCCGTCGATGCCCAGGAGAGGGGCCCCGCCGTACTCTCTGTAGTCCAGCCGGCCGCGAACGGCGTCAAAGGCGGGTTTGGCCAGCAGGGCACCGACCTTGGACATGCTGCGGCTCGTCAGCTCGGTCTTCAGGATGTCCATCAAGAGCCTGGACACCCCTTCCGACAGCTTGATGATGACGTTTCCCGTGAAGCCGTCTGTGACGATGACGTCGGCGATGCCCCACGGAATGTCCTTGCCCTCGGCACTGCCCACAAAGTTGAGGCCGCTGGCCTTGAGCAGCGGCGACGTCTCTTGCACGAGCTGGTTGCCCTTGCCCTCTTCTTCGCCGTTGGAGACAATGGCCACGCGGGGCCTGGCCACGCCGAGCACTCTTTCGGCATAGATGGCGCCCATCACCGCAAACTGGAGCAGGTACTCCGGCTTGCAGTCGGCATTGGCCCCGATGTCCAGGATAAAGCAGTGGCCCTGGGGGGTCTGGCTGGGAAAAACGGTCGACAGCGCCGGCCGCTTGATGCCACGAATGCGGCCCAGCCGGAAGAGCGCCGCCGCCAGCGCGGCGCCCGAGTGGCCGGCCGTGACAAAGGCTTCAGCCTCCCCACGCCTGACCGTCTCCATGCCCAGCACCATGGACGAATCCTTGCTCGCCTTGACAGCGGCTGCCGGGTTGTGCTCGTCCATGGCCACCGTCTTCTCGGCGTGATGGATCTGGAGCGACAGCCCCGCCGTGTCGTATGCGGATAGCTCCGCCTCGATGACGTGCCGGCGGCCGACCAGGATCAGCTCCAGGCCCAGGTCCCTGGCGGCTTGCACCGCGCCGTCCACGACGACACCCGGGGCGTGGTCGCCGCCCATGGCATCCACTGCGATCTTCATCTTGCCTCCTTACTCCGCCCACCGCCTTGCCAATTAAACAACACGGGACGCGGCCAAAAGAAACGGTCCCGTCCTCGTCCGATCTTTGGTCTTGGCGTACAGTCTCGTTTTCGGCCTCAGGTGCCAGGCACGCGAGGTACTTGGCGCCCATGCGCCCCAGGTTCTAGCCCAACAGGCGCTCCAATTCCTCGGTGCTGGGCTCGGTCGCCACGTGGACGCCATCAAAGAGGATTGTTGGCACCGACTGGTTGCCGCCGTTCAGTGCCGCGACACGCCTTGCAGCTTCCGGGTCCTTGGTGATATCGACCTCGGTATAGGGAATGCCCCGCCGTTCCAGCCAGCGCTTGACGCGCATGACACCGCCGCACCAGGGGCGCGTAAAGATCGTGATCTCGGGAGTTGCCTTGGCCATTCCAACCTCTCATGCCAGGTTTGGCGATAGCCCATAGTGTACCCCAAGAGCGCGGCGAACGCAAGTCAGGGGGAAACCCATTCGCGCGCGATGCCCCAGTTTCTTGCGCCCTGTCTCGTGGTCCGGCAAAGTTGCCATCATATTGTCTTGTGGTATAATGATGGCTACCACGCCAGTGCAGGCGACACCTTCAAGACAAGGGGTTGGAAAACGGCCCGCTCTTGTTGCCTCTTTGCCGCCTCGCTGTCCCACGCTCCACGGACCGCTGCTCCTTCTTACCCCTGGTCATAGTCTGACTTCTTGACGTTTCGGGAAGGAGGTGGTGACTTCTAGCTCAAGCTCTCGTATTCGTTTACCCATCGAGGTAGTTTCCCATATTGCTTGGAGGAGAAAAATGAAAAAGTCACTGTTTTCCCTGCTCGCCATCCTCGTGGTGACGAGCCTGCTGCTGGCAGGCTGTGGCGCCACGACGGAGCCGGCGGCAACCGAGCCCGCGGCCGCCCAGCCCGAGGCGACGGAACCGGAGGCCGCCCAGCCCGAGCCGACAGCCGCCGAGGCCGAGCCCTCCCTGGCGGGCACCATCGTCCTGTGGCATTCCTGGAAGGAATCCGAGATTCCGGGCCTCAACCAGGTCATCGGCGCGTTCCAGGAGCAGTACCCTGACGTCACCTTTGACGTCCTCTACACGCCCCACGAGGACCTGCGAGGCAAGTTCGAGACCGCGGCGGCCACGGGTGGCGGCCCCGCCGTGCTCCTTGGCTCCGCCGACTGGGGCCCGGCGTTCTATGACGCCCAGCTCGTGGCCGACATCTCGTCCATGGCCAGCCAGGAGTTCCTGGACACGCTCAACCCCGCCGCCCTCGCTCCACTCCAGTACAAGGACGCCCTCGTTGGCCTGCCCCACACCATCAAGGGTGTGGTTATGTTCCGCAACCCCACCATCATCCCCGAGGCCCCGGCCACCTGGGATGACCTGGTGGCAGCGGCCCAGGAGGCCACGACCGGCGACACCGTCGGCGCTGACCTGGAGGCCGGCTTCTTTTTCTCCGCGGCCCATCTCAACGGCATCGGCGGCCAGCTCATGGATGAGGACGGCGACCCGCTCTTTAACGACGAAAAGGGCGTGGAGTGGATGAACCTCATCAAGTCGTTCCAGGACGCCGGCCCGGTGGAGTACAACAACGACAACGACGTGAACCTGTACAAGGCGGGCAAGGCCGGCATCGTCTTTGATGGCACCTGGAACATCACCGGCTTTACCGAGACCCTCGGCCCCGAGAACGTGGTTATCGACCCCTGGCCGACCTATGGAGATGGAGCCCTGTCCGGCTATGTCCAGACCGACAACATCTACCTGGGCAGCAACGTCGAGGGTGACGACCAGGCGGCCGCCTGGGCCTTCATGGAGTTCTTTCTCTCACCCGAGGCCCAGACCATGCTCGGCTCCGTCGGCCACATCCCCGCCGTTACGGGCGTCGAGGTGACCGATCCGCACCTCCAGCAGGCCGCCGTGGCCTTTGAGGGTGGGACGGCCTTCCCGGTCATCCCCGAGATGAACGCTTACTGGGGACCCATGGACACGGCCATCCCCTCCGTGTTGAACGAGGGCACTGACCCGGCGGAGGCCCTGCAGGCGGCCTACGACGCCGTCGTTGCCAGCGTCGAAGAGATCCGGGGCGGGCAATAGGCTGCGGGTAAGCAGCATCGTGTAACCAACGCAGGCAAGGGCCCGACCCTTGCCTGCGTTTGCAGATCGGCCTTCCACCCTCGCCGGTGGACAACAAAGGAGAATTGTGATGGCTGTTGTAGAGGCGTCTGCTCCAATCTCGGCTGCGGCGCGTCGCGATTCGCTTCTGAAGCGCGTCAAGGATTCACGAACCGCCTGGCTGTACATCCTCCCCGCCGGCCTGGTCATGTTCGTGATCTCCCTGCTTCCACAGATCTACCAGGTCTGGATGTCCTTTACCGACTACCGGATCAATCACCTGCGCTTTGTGCTCTTCAAGCCCGAGACCTGGGAGAGGTATGCGCCGCCCTTTGTGGGGCTCAACAACTATGTCAGGATTGT
>JAAYZQ010000071.1 GCA_012514775.1 Anaerolineaceae bacterium | reverse complement strand
TCGTCCGGGTGCAACTCTGGCAGCAGGACGCGCTGTTCCCTGTCCTGCAACTCGGCAAACACCTCGGCCTGGTCAGGCGGGCGCAGGGCGGCGATGATGGCCGCCGCGCCGCTCAGGTCGTCGCGCTCGAGGGCGGAGCGCAACTGGTCCAGAATGCCTTCCAGGGCAAAGCTCTCCATGGGTGCACCTCCGGGAATAGCCCACCGGAGGGCACTCCCAGGAAGAGCTACCCTCCGCGGGCTAGGTCATTCGGTTTGTTCGCGGCTCGCGGGCCGCGGGATTCGAGGCTATACCTTCCAGCGAGCTGGATAAGGGAACCTCGTCTGACTCGATCTCCATCATCATCCCAGGTTTATGATAGAACAGGCTGCCCTTCGCCGGGCTCGCGGCGCCGCACCCAAGGGGTGCCAGGCACGCGGGCAGGCGGCAAAGGGATCGCCATATTTGGGCACAGCATGCGCTTTTGCCGGGATGTCGCCCGGCGTAAGAGAAACCACGAGCATGCCTCCGGTCGTGTTCCCCGGAGGCGAGGAAAAGAGGTCCTGCCTTCCGGGGATCAGGCTATTTGGTTGGCAGGTTTGCGACGGGACCACTGTCCCCCACTACTCGAAGGGGGCCCGTCTTCAGGTTCCATTCCTTGACTCATCCCATGAATGTGCTAAACTGCTAAACACCGGTGATCGGGCATATCGCACCAATCACCACGCCATTATATCCGCCTCGCCCGAGCCTGTCAAGTCCCTTGGGGGCATTTTGACAAACCCCGGGCCAGATGATACAATCCCGAGTGGCGCCGCGCAGGCTGTGGAAAGGAGATCGAATTGACGCCTCGACTCGCTCACGAGCTGGAGGTCGCCAGGGACCTCGCACACCGGGCCGGCCAGGCAATCATGGCCCACTACCAGCAAGACGTGACCGTGGAGTACAAGGAAAAACGGGAGCCTGTCACCATCGCCGACCGAGAGGCTGACCATCTCATAAGAACGGGCTTGCAGGTGGCTTTTCCCGGAGACGGTCTGTTGAGCGAAGAGGCCGAAGACGACCCGGCGCGGCTGGACAAGGAGCGCGTCTGGATCGTCGACCCGCTGGACGGCACGACCGAATTCATCGACAAGACAGGCGAGTTTGTGGTCCAGATCGCCCTCACCGTGGCCGGGCGGCCGGTCCTGGGCGTGGTCTACCAGCCGGTGCACAACCTCGTCTACTATGCCGTCCAGGGCCAGGGCGCCTCTGCCGAACAGGACGGGCGGCGAACCGAGCTGCACGTCTCGCAGCAGAGGGATCCCAGCCAGATGTGCCTCATCGCCAGCCGCTCGCATTATACGGGTTTTGTCGATGCTGCCCGGCACAGGCTGGGCATCGACTCCGTGCAGCGTTTGGGCAGCGTCGGCCTCAAGATGGGGCAACTGTCGCAGGGCGCCTGCGATCTATACCTGGCGACCAGGGTGTGCAAGGAATGGGACCTGTGCGCGCCCCACGCCATCCTCCTGGAGGCGGGTGGGGTGCTCACCGACCTGTGGGGCAAGGTCCCCGTCTACAACCAACCCGGTCCCGCCG
>JAAYZQ010000520.1 GCA_012514775.1 Anaerolineaceae bacterium | reverse complement strand
GCGCGCAACGTGCGCGCGGAGTACGACCTGCGGCGCAGGGGGCTGTGCGCCTCGCCGCGGCCCATGGTCCTCTATGCCTCGCGCGAGGTGCACAGCTCGGTGCAAAAGGCGGCCGAGCTGCTGGGCCTGGGCAGCGAGGCGCTGCGGTTGATCCCGGTGAACGCCGACTTTGAGATGGACGTGGACGCCCTGGAGTCGGCCATCGCCGCCGACCGGGCGGCGGGCGCCTATCCGTTTTGTGTCGTGGGCTGCGCCGGTACGGTCAACACGGGCGCCTTTGACGACCTGGAGCGCCTGGCGGACCTCTGCCGGCGGGAGGCCATGTGGTTCCACGTGGACGGCGCCTTTGGCGCCCTGGCCGCCCTGGCGCCAGACCTGCGGCCCCTGGTGCGCGGCATGGAGCAGGCCGACTCGGTGGCATTTGACCTGCACAAGTGGCTGTACATGCCCTACGAGGCGGGCTGCATCCTGGTGCGCAGCGAGGAGGAGCACCGCCGAGCCTTTTCCCTGGTGCCCGATTACCTGGCCCACGGCACCGGCCGCGGCCTGGCCAGTGGGTCCACGTGGTGGACCGAATACGGCCCCCAGCTCTCCCGCGGCTTTCGCGCGCTCAAGGTGTGGATGTCGGTCAAGGCCCACGGCATCGACGCCTTTCGGCGGCTAATCCAGCAGAACGTGGACCAGGCCCGCACCCTGGCGGACCTTGTGGACCGGGAGCCCGAACTGGAGCGCCTGGCCCCCGCGCCCCTCACCATCGTCTGCTTCCGCTACGTTGCCCCCGGCCTGGACGAGGCGCAGTTCAGCGCCCTCAACGCCGAGCTGCTGGCCGAGATCCAGGAACGGGGCATTGCCGTGCCCTCCAACGTGCTCATCGGCGGCAAGGCCGGCCTGCGGGTGGCCATCACCAACCATCGCAGTCGCCGCGAGGATTTTGAGCTGCTGGTGCGCGAGGCGGTGCGGCTGGGCAGGGAGATGGTGACCGCAGGGGGTTGAGAAGCCGCTTCTATAGGTGCGCCTCGAACCAGGCCAGGGTATCCTGCCAGGCCTGGATTGCCTGCGCCTCGTCGTAGCGCTGGCCGGTGTCGTTGTGAAAGGCGTGGTTGACGCCGGGATAGACCTTCATCTGGTGGGGGACGCCGGCGTCGGCCAGCGCCTGCTCCAGGGCGTCCTTGCCGGACGTGATGCGGTTGTCGAGCTCGGCATACACGCCCAAGACGGCCGCCCTGATGTTGTGCACCTGCGCCAGGTCGGGCGCGGGGCCATAGAAGGCCACGGCCGCCTTGAGCTCGGGCAGGGCCACGGCGCAGCGCCAGGTGATGCCCCCGCCAAAGCAAAAGCCGGTCATTCCGATGCCCTCGCTCTTCACATAATCCAGGGACTGCAGGTAGGCGAGCGCCGCGGCAAAGTCGGCGACGTGGCGTTCGGCGGGCGCGCTGCTCAGAAGGGCCGGCGCCTGGTCCGAATCCACGGCGTCGGTGCCGCCTTCGCGCGAGAGGAGGTCGACGGCCAGGGCCACGTAGCCGGCCTGGGCGAGGCGGCGGGCCACGTCGCGGATGTGGGGTGTCAGGCCCTGGTTCTCGTGGCAGACCATCACGGCCGGGAACTCGCCTTCGGCAGCTGGCCGCGCCAGGTAGGCGACCAGCTCGTCGCCCTGCGACTTGAGGGTAACCCACCGGGCCACGACCACCGGATCGCCTTCCGGCACGGACAGGGGGCTCCGGGCGCCAGGGACGGGTTCAAGGCTGGCGGCGGGTGTGGTTGTCGCCTGTCCCGTGGCCGGGGCGGCCGTCGCCGGCGTGGTGGCCGATGCGGCGGGCGGCACAGCCTCGGTGAGTGCCGGCAGCTCCGAGGGCGCGCAGCCCAGGGCGGTCATGGTGGCGGCCGTGGCGGCCATGCTACCGGTGATGAGAGCCACGCGCCGGATAAAGGACCGCCGGCTCAACAGCCCCTCGCGATAGTCGTCGTAGAACTCGGTTACAAAATACTTCTGGAAGGTGTTTAGCTCTTTCATCTCCCTATCTTTCTGTCGGGGACCGGATGGCTATGGAAGAGGTGCCATGCACCGACGGCAGGTGCAAGGCATCGCTCAGGGCAGCGGATGCCACAGGGCCGCCAGGAGGAGCGCCAGGGCGGCCAGGACCGCGCCGGCGGCCGTGAAGGCAAAGCTGACCTCGGTGGTCTCGTGCCGGGTGATCAGGTGGGTGGGCAGGTTGCGAAAAACCTCTTGCAGCTCGCTGGCGCTCTCGGCGGCATAGTAGGTGCCAGCGGTCATGTCAGCGACCTCTTGCAGAGTTGCCTCGTCGATGCCGCGGCGAAACCCGCCCCCGCCGCCGCCCCAACCGCCGCCCCACGAATCGTAGCCGCTGAACGTCCCGGAGCAATCCATCACGCCGCCGCGCTCGGTGCCATAGCCGATGGTATAGATGCGCACGCCCCGGTCGGCGGCCTGCTGCGCGGCGACGATGGGCGGCGGGCCCTGGTTGCTGGCGCCGTCGGTGAGCAGGACGATGATGGACGGGGCGTAGGCGCCACGGGGCACCGGCGTGGGCTCGGCCTCGGGGAGCCCGCGGGTGGGCAGGGGCGCCACGGAGGGATCGATTTCGGCCAGGGCTGACAGCGCTCGCTGGATGCCGCTGCCGATGGCCGTCCTGCGGCCTGTGATGAGGCTCCGGACGACGTCCTCCAAGACTTCCTGGTCGTTGGTGGGCGCCTGGAGCAGCTCGGCGTAGCCGGCAAAGGCGACGATGCCGATCTGGGTGTTGCGTTCCTGGCGTTGAATGAACGACAGCGCGGCCGACTTGGCGGTCTCCAGGCGATTGGGCGAGATGTCGGTGGAGCACATGCTCCTTGAGACGTCGATGGCGAGCATGATGTTGGCCTGGCCGGCGGGCACGGCCACGACGGTCACGGGGCGCGCAAAGGCTACCACCAGGCTGGCCAGGGCCAGGAGCAAGAGGACAAAGGGCACGTGGCGCCGTACCCGCGACTGGCGAGGCAGGGCCTCGCGGATCAGTGCCAGGCTGGAATAGCGCACGACAAATCGTCGCCGGCGCCGCATCATCCAGACGTAGATTGCGACCATAAGGGGGATCAGCCCCAGCAACAGGGTGAAACCCGGCCAAAGCAAAGCCATCTACTACCTCCCAGTACCCTATCTACCAAAACGACCCATCCCAACGTCACGGTACCCGACTGAACCACAGGAGCGAGAGGCCGGCGCCGGCGAGGAGGGCGAGGATGCTGGCCCCGGCAAAGAGGGACGTGACCTCCATCTCTTGCGGCCTGACGGCCAGTTGAAGGTCAACTTTGTCCAGGATGGTGCGCAGCTCACTTTCGTCGCCGGCGTTCAGGTATTCGCCCCCGGTGAGCCGGGCGATCTGCCGCAGCGTTTCCTCGTCGAGCCGGGTGTGGACGACAAAGCCGTTGACCTCCAGCGTGGTGCCGGCCGCGCTGCCGATGCCGATGGTGTAGATGCGTACCCCACGGTCGGCAGCAATCTGGGCGGCCTCCAGGGGGTCGGGGTCCTCGTTGTTCTCGCCATCTGTCAGGAGCAGGATGACGGCCGGCGTCCGTATCCCTGCGGGCCCGGCGGAAAGCGGGGCGGGGGTGGCGCCGGCAGAAGGCGGCGCCGGCGTCCGGTCGGTGTAGAGGTGGGGCGTTGGCTGGCTGTTGCGGGTGGCCAGCAGGTTGAGGGCGGCGAGGATGCCGTTGGCGACCGAGGTGCCGCTCTCGGGCGCCAGGCGGCTGATGGTGCTCAGGATGGCCTCCTGGTCGTCGGTGGGGGCCTGCACCGTAAAGCCGTTGTCGGAAAAGGCGACGACGCCCACCTGCACGCCTTCTGGTTGGTGCTCCAGGAAGCTCATGGCGGCGGCCTTGGCCGCTTCCAGGCGCGTGCCCGCACCGCCGGCCTGCCCGGCAAACTCCGGGTCGCCGGCGGCCATGCTGCCCGATACGTCAAAGGCCAGGATGACTGTGCCCTCGATGCGCGGCAGGCTGACGACCGCCTGGGGGCGCGCCAGAGCGACCAGGAGGAGGGTGAGGCCGGCCATCAAGACGGCCGCCGGGATGTACTGGCGGGGGCCGCCCTCCTGCCCGAGCCCCAGCCCGGCCAGGCCGGCGGCCAGCCGGCGTCGCCGCCGCACGATCCAGAGGTAGGCCACGACAAAGAGCGGCATGGCCAGCAGCGAGAGCAACATTGTGGGCCACATGAAGGACATGGCTACCTCCCTGACCTCCGGCGCTGGCGGCGCAGGGCCGCGAACCGGACGATGGCGCGCACCAGGTCCTCGTCGGTGGAGAGGGACAGCGCGTCAACGCCGGCGCCCTTGAAGGCCTCGGCCAGCGCCGCCTCGCGCCGGCTCACCGCCTCCTGGAAGCGCCGGCGGAACCGAGGATCTTGGGTGTTGACGTAGAGCTGCTCGCCCGTCTCGGCATCCTCCACGATCATGGGGCCGACGTCGGGCAGGTCCCTCTCGCGGGGATCCCACAGGCGGATGGCCAGGACCTCGTGCCGGCGGCCCAGTAGCTTTAGGGGCCGTTCCCAGCCCGCCGCACTGATGAAATCCGACAGGATGAACACCAAGGACCGCTTCTTGATGGCATGCAGCGCGCCGGTCAGAAGGGGCGTCAGGTCGGTCAGGGGCGCGCGCTGCACGGGCGGCTGCTTGAGGAGATCGTTGACCAGGCGCAGCACCTGGATCCGCCCGCCCCGGGCCGGGATCGTGCGCTCGATGCGGTTTCCGAACAGGATGGCGCCAACGCGGTTGCCGTTGCGCGTCAGAAGCCGGGCCAGGGTGGCGACGAAATCGACGAGGACCGTGCGCTTGAGGCGCTGGGCGTCGACGGTGCCAAAGTCCATGGAGGGGGTCAGGTCGAGGAGGAACCAGGCCGTGATCTCGCGCTCCGGGACGTACTGGCGGATGTAGGGCGCGTTCATGCGCGCGGTGACGTTCCAGTCGATGGTGCGCACGTCGTCGCCCGGCTGGTACTCGCGCAGGTCGGCGAAATCGACGCCATAGCCGTAAAAGAGGCTGCGATAGTCGCCTTGCAGCAGGCCGTCCAGCCGGCGGACGACGGTCCAGTCGAGGCGCTGCAGAATGCGATCCGGCAGGGCCCCGTCAGGCCGGGACCCGGACGTTTGTATACTCACGTAAGGGCACCTCCGGGATGGGGATGCGATCCAGGATCTCGTTCAGCAGGTCGTCGCTGGTCACCTCGTCCGAGAGCGCCTCGTACGACAGCACCAGGCGATGGCGTATGACGTCGTGGGCCATGTCCAGGATGTCCTGGGGCAGGGCGTAGCCGCGGCCGCGCAGGAAGGCGAGGGCACGGGCGGTGAGGATGAGGTTGATGGAGGCCCGCGGGCTGGCGCCGAACAGGACATAGTGCTCCAGCCCCTTGAGGCCATAGTCGCCAGGGCTGCGGGTGGCGGTCACCATGCGCACGGCGTATTCGATGAGGACGGGATCGACGTAAACGCGGGCGGCCTCTCGCTGCCAGACCTTGAGCTGGTCGGTGGTCAGCACCTTTTGCACGGGCTGAAGCGCGCCCGTCATTCGCTCGACGATGACAAACTCTTCCGTGGCGTCGGGGTAGCCGACGAGCACCTTTAACATGAAGCGGTCCACCTGGGCCTCGGGCAGGGGATAGGTGCCCTCGGTCTCGATGGGGTTCTGGGTGGCGAGGACGAGGAAGGGATCCGGCACGCGAAGGGTCTCGCGGCCGATGGTTACCTGCCGTTCTTGCATCACCTCCAGCAGGGCGCTTTGCACCTTGGCCGGGGCGCGATTGATCTCGTCGGCCAGGAGCAGGTTGGTGAACACCGGCCCGAGGGAGGTGTTGAACTCGCCCGTCTTCTGGTTATAGATGCGCGTGCCCACCAGGTCGGCGGGGACGAGGTCGGGGGTGAACTGGATGCGCTTGAACTCGCCGCCGATGGCCTCGGCCAGGGTCTTGATGGCCATGGTCTTGGCCAGGCCCGGCACGCCCTCGACGAGGATATGCCCGCCGGCAAGCAGGGCGACGACGAGCCGCTCCAGGAGGTGATCCTGCCCGACGATCACCTTCTTGACTTCGTAGAGGACGCGCTCCATGGGCCGCCCATTGTCCGGATGTGTTCGTTCTTGCATAAACTGTCTCCTCAATGCCTGGCCGGCGGCGGTTCGCGAGCCTTGACTCGCAGGCTGCCGCCCGGCGCTCATTTATCGTTGGTGACTGGCACTCAGTGCGGTGGCAGACCGGCCGCGCCGGCTGCCACGTTGATGGGTACGGCGAATCCGATGCCGATAAAGACTTCCTGGTCGGTTGGGTTGGCGATGCCGACGATTATGCCGATGACCTGCCCGTTGCGGTTGAGCAGCGGTCCCCCCGAGTTGCCCGGGTTCACCGCGGCGTCGATCTGGATCAGGCCCTCTAACCGCCGGTCGCTGTCGGGCGGCCGGAAGGAGCGCTCAAAGCCCGAGATGACGCCGGCGGTCATGGAGCCGTACAGGCCGAAGGGGTTGCCCACGGGATATACCTCGTCGCCAACGCGCATGGCGTTGGGGTTGCCCAGGACGGCGGGCACGACGAGGCTCGGCGGCGTGAGCGCGCGCAGGACGGCGATGTCGTTGTCGGGCTCCTGGGCGATCACGATGGCGTCGGATTGGGTGCCGTCGGCAAAGGCGACCTCGATCTTGGTGGTGTCGTCGACGACGTGGAGACTGGTGAGGATCTCGCCGGCCGCGTTGATGACGACGCCGCTGCCCAGGCCCTGCCCGGGCTCCTCGTTCTCGTCAAGGGTTTCCGTCTGGATGAGGACGAGGGAAGGCTGGATGATCTGGTACACACGCGACGAAAAGGCCGGCGGTGGCGTCGCCGACGCCAGGGCCTGGGCAATCGAGTCGTTTACCTGGTTTACGGTGAGCTGGGGGGTGCGAGGTGTGAAGGCGTTGTAGAGCAGGAGCGCGACGAGGGTGGCCAACACGCCCAGGGCAAAGGGCCCTGCCCGTCGTGCTTCTCTGGCTATCTGTTGTAGGCGGCGCTGCCATCGATCTCCGGTCTCTGGCGATCCTGTCGGCTCGATCTCCCGCTGGACCTCTGGGCGTCCTACGCGGCGGCGATGATCCGGGTTCGAGCGATGGTCCTCATCCCCCGGCTTCCGGTATAGCGACGGGGTGCCCGGCTGACTTCCACGCCGGGAACCCGCCATCCAGCGCTCTGGCATCGTATCCCCTTTCCTGGAGCAGTGTTGCGGCGCGCTCGCTGCCAGACTGGCCGCGGTGCCTCATGCTTCAGTAGGTGACGACGGGCCTGTCCCTGGGGATCTGGTCCAGGGATGCTTCCAGTCTGTCGCCGGGGATGTGCCGGGCACCGGGGATGTGGCCGGCGCGATAGGCCTCTTTGCTGCGGACGTCGATGACCACCGGTGGGTTTGGGCTGGAGAGCGCGTCGGCGAGCTCGGCAGGTGAAATCAGTTGGTCCATTTGTTCCTCCTGTCTGGTTTATGCCTCGGGCAGCCTCAGCCCCGCGACAATGTCGCGCAGGTGGGGCGCAAAGGCCAGCAACGCCTCGTCGCTCGGCAGCGAGCCGGGAGTATCGCTCGGGTCGTAAAAGGCGGTCAGGATGTAAAGATTCTGGCCGTCGAGGGCGGCGTACGTCAGCCAGCGCTCGTAGGTCTGCCCATCCTCGTCCACGCCGGCAAAGCCGTAGAACAACCCCGGCAGCCGGCCCACCTGGACCTCTTCCGGGTCCAGAAGGACAAAGGACCTGCCCGCGGGGTAGGTAATGCCCCGGTCCTCCTCGACGACGCCCATGTGATCGATCCGAAGGGCATGGAGCACCTCCCGGGCGCGACGGGTCTGCTCCGGGTCGTCCAGGTCGATGGGCCGGCCCGGCTCCAGGTCGGCGTCCATCATCCAGCCGTACACGTCCTGGCGCTGGTCGAGGGTATAGTGGAGCAGCTCCACGCTGCCCGGGAAGGCATCGCCCGTGGAGACGCACAGAAAGGGACCCTGCCCCTCGCACGGCTCCACCGTCCAGCCGGGCGGG
>JAAYZQ010000519.1 GCA_012514775.1 Anaerolineaceae bacterium | reverse complement strand
GCGCAGGCCCGGAGTCCCGGACTTGTCCGGGCAAAGGTTACAGCGGGCCAAGCTTGGCCCCGACAAGTCGCCCGTCCTGGCCGTCCGGGCCAGGGGGGAGTCCCGGAGCGTCCCGGATCGCGCGCGGGCCGGTCACATGAGCCCCGTCACCAGGGCCAGGAGCACCCCGCCGGCCATGACGCTGCCCAATTGCCCGGCGGTGTTGGCGCCCATGGCGTGCATCAGGATAAAGTTCTCGAAATCCTCCTCCTGGGCCACCTGGGCGGCCAGGCGGCCGGCCATGGGAAAGGCGCTGATGCCGGCGGCGCCGATGAGGGGGTTGATCTTGCGGCCGCTGAGGACCATCATCAGCTTGCCAAAGAGCAGCCCCACGACCGTGTCCAGGATAAAGGCGATCAGGCCCAGGGCCATGATGCCCAACGTCTCCCAGTTCAAGAAGCCCCGGGCGGTCATGGTGGCGCCCACCGTCAGCCCCAGGAAGAGCGTCGACACGTTAATGATCTCGTTCTCGGCGCCCTTGCGCAGGCGGTCGACCACGCCGCTCTCGCGGAGGAGGTTGCCCAGCATCAACATGCTGACGAGGGGCACCGAGGCGGGCACCAGCAGGCCGGCCACGAGGGTGATGGCGATGGGAAAGATGATGAGCGCCCGCCTGGACACCGGCTTGGGAGCATAGTCCATGCGGATGAGCCGCTCCTCCTTGGTGGTTAGCAGCCTCATGATGGGCACCTGGATGATGGGGATGAGGCTCATATAGGAATAGGCGGCCACGGCGATGGGCGCCAGGAGCTCGGGCGCCAGCTTGGTGGCCACAAAGATGGACGTGGGCCCGTCGATGGCGCCGATGACGCCGATGGAGGCCGCCTGGTTGAGGGGAAAGCCCAGGAGCGTGGCCAGGATGAGCGTGCCAAAGATGCCGAACTGGCCGGCGGCCCCCAGGAGGACCATCTTGGGCTGGGAGAGCAGCGGCGAGAAGTCGATCATGGCGCCCACGCCGATAAAGATGAGCAGCGGAAACAGCTCGGTGAGAATGCCGGCGTGGTACAGGATATAAAAGAAGCCGTCCTCGTCGGTGACCATCATGCCCGACAGCGGAATGTTGGCCAGGATACAGCCCAGGCCGATGGGCAGCAGCAACACCGGCTCGTACCGCTTGGAAATGGCCAGGTAGATGAGCAGGCACCCGATAAAGATCATTACCGCGTTGCCCGGCTCAAAGTTGGCCAGTCCCTTGATCAGCTCATTCCCCAGGTTACTCAAATCCATGGCGACCTCCCTGGTCGGGGGATGGGTGTCGAATCCCCGGCAGCCTAGCCCTCGGCATATTCGAACAGCAGGTCATTGTGCTTCACGTGCTGGCCGACCGTGACGTGGACCGCGGCAATCTCGCCCGCGCGCGGAGCGCGGATGATGTTCTTCATTTTCATGGCTTCCAGCACGCACATCTCCTGGCCGGCGGCCACTGCGTCGCCCGGGTGGGCGGCCACCGAGTCGATGACGCCCGGGATGGGAGCAAAGATCGCCTTGCGGGCCTGCCGTGGGGCCGCGGCCTCCTCGCCGGCCATGCGCCGGGTGGGTCGGGGCGGCGGGGGCGTCACGGCGGGCCGGGGTGCCGCCGGCGGCGCGGATGGCGCAGCGACTGCCGCGCCCTCCTCCGGCCAGACCTCGAAGGTGTGTCCGTCCACGGTGGCCAGGATGGGCCGGGCGTTGAGATTGTCGATCTCTACGTCGAAGGACTGATCGTCCAGCTTGATCTTGACTTTCATCGCAGGTCTCCTCGCCGGGCAAGGTGCCGGGCGCGCATCACCGACTGCCAGGTGTTGACCAACACTGGAGGCGGCAGGGGGAAGGGCCGGGGCTTTTCTTCGG
>JAAYZQ010000518.1 GCA_012514775.1 Anaerolineaceae bacterium | reverse complement strand
GGGCGACAACCCCAGCATCACCCGGGACGTCTCGGGCGAGGGCGTGCAGCAGGCGCTGCTCAAGATCGTGGAGGGCGCCGAGATCAACGTACCGCCCCACGGCGGGCGCAAGCACCCGCAACAGGAGTTCATCCAGATCAACACCACGAATATCCTGTTCATCTGCGGCGGCACCTTCGAGGGGCTGGACAAGATCGTGGGCGAGCGCGTGGGCGCCAAGGGGCAGGTGGGTTTCGCCGCCGGCCGCGAGGGCCAGCGCCGCCGCGAGATGACCTCCGCCGAGCTTTTGCGTCTGATCACCCCCGACGACCTCATGGCCTTTGGCCTCATCCCCGAGCTGGTGGGCCGGCTGCCGGTCCTCACCAGCGTCGAGCCGTTGGACCTGAAGGCCATGGTCGCCATCCTGACCGAGCCCAAGAACGCCCTGGTGCGCCAGTTCAAGAGGCTCTTTGAGCTGGACAACGTGGAGCTGGTGTTGACCGAGGATGCCCTGGAGGCCGCCGCCGAGGAGGCCCTGGGCCGCAAGACCGGCGCCAGGGGATTGCGCACCATCCTGGAAGAGACGCTGCTGGACGTCATGTACGAGATCCCGTCCCGCACGGACGTGGTCAAGTGCGTGATCAACGGCGACACGATCCGCCGCAAGGTGCGCCCGTTGTTGCTGACCCAGTCGGGACGCCCCGTTTCAGGCGAGCAAGAAGAGCTGAAGGAAACAGGCTAGCAGCGCCTGGAAGAGAATTCTACGGCCCGCCTGCCAGGTGCAGGCGGGCCGCTTTTGTTGCTAGCGATCCTGCAGGGCGGCGACGCCGGGCAGCGTCTTGCCCTCCAGGAACTCCAGGCTGGCGCCACCCCCCGTGGAGATGTGGGTCATTTCGCCGGCCAGGCCGCTGCGCTCCACGGCCGCCGCCGAGTCGCCGCCGCCGATGATGGTCGTCGCGTCCGGCAACGCGGCCAGCATGCGCGCCACGGCCTCGGTGCCGTAAGCGAATTTCGGAAACTCGAAGACACCCATGGGGCCGTTCCAGACGACCGTTTTAGCGCCATCCAGCTCTTCCTTGAACAGCTCCAGGGTGCGGGTGCCAACGTCGAGGATACGCCAGCCAGGGGGCACGCTGCCCACGGTGACCACCTGCGAGAAGGCATCGGCATCGAACCGATCGGCCACCACCACGTCCACGGGCAGCACGATCCTGTCGCCGCCGCGCCGGATCAGGTCCCGAGCCGTGTCCACGCTCTCCTCTTCCACCAGCGACTCGGCCACGTCGTAGCCATCGGCCCTCAGGAAGGTGTTGGCCATTCCGCCGCCGATGAGAATGGCGTCGACCTTGTCCAGGAGGTTCTCGATGACGCCGATCTTGTCCGAGATCTTGGCGCCGCCCAGGATGGCGATAAAGGGGCGTTCCGGCGAGCTCAGGGCGCGGCCCAGGAACTCTAGCTCTTTCTCCATAAGAAAGCCGGCCACGGCAGGCAAATGGTGAGCCACTCCCTCCGTGGAAGCGTGGGCGCGGTGCGCCGAGCCAAAGGCGTCGTTCACGTACAGCTCGGCGAGCGACGCCAGCTCGCGGGCAAAGGAGGCCTCGTTGTCCGTCTCCTCGGCGTGAAAGCGCGTGTTCTCCAACATAAGGACGTCGCCCGGTTTGGCCTGGCGCACGGCCTCCTGGACCTCCGGCCCCACGCAGTCGTTCAGCTTGATGACGGGGCGATCCAGCAGCTCTGACAGGCGATCCGCAATCGGCGCCATGCGGTATTGTTCGTCCACCTTGCCCTTTGGCCGGCCCAGGTGAGAGGCCAGGATGACCACAGCGTCGCGGTCGAGGAGATAGCGGATGGTAGGCAAGGCGGCGCGGATGCGGGTGTCGTCCGTTACCCGGCCATCCTCGAGGGGCACGTTAAAGTCCACGCGCACCAGCACTCGTTTGCCCTCCACGTCCGCGTCGCGGACAGTTTTCTTGATCATCAATTCCTCCTTGGCCGAAGCCTAGAAGCCCTGTTGGACAATATATTCGGCCAGCTCGGCCACGCGGCAGGCGTATCCCCACTCGTTGTCGTACCAGGCGGCGACCTTGACCATTTCGCCGAGGCGCATGGTCGACAGCCCGTCGAGGACGGCCGAATACGTGGTACCCTGAAAGTCGGTCGACACCAGGGGCAGCGCCGAATATCCCAGGATGTTCTTCAGCGGCGGCGCGCCCGCGGCCGCCTCAAAGGCGGCATTGATGGTCGCCGGATCGGCGGGGCGCTCGACCTGCGCCGTCAGCTCGGCCAGCGACACGGTGGGGATGGGAACCCGGTAGGCGCACCCGTTCAGCTTGCCCTTCAGGTCCGGGATGACCTCGGCCACGGTCTTGGCGGCGCCGGTGCTGGTCGGCACAATGTTGGTCGCCGCCGAGCGAGACCGGCGCGGGTCGCTGCCGACGTGGTCCAGGACCGGCTGGCTGCCGGTGTAGGCGTGGATGGTGGTCATCAGCCCCTGCTTGATGCAAAAGTTCTCGTGCAGCACCTTGGCGACGGGCGCCAGGCAGTTGGTGGTGCACGACGCATTGGACAGGACCTTGTGCCTGGCCGGGTCGTACTTGGTGTGGTTGATGCCCACGACGACCGTCAGATCCGCCCTCGAGTCGGGCGCGGTGACAATGACCCGCCGCGCGCCGCCCGTCAGGTGCAGATGGCTGCGCCCACGGAAGTGGCCAGAAGCTTCGATAACCAGGTCCGTCCCCAGGCGCGCCCACTCGGGCACCGGCCCATAGGGGTTTCGTCCGATCACCTGCGTCTCCCGACCGTCCACGACAATGACGTTCTTGCCGCCCTCCAGTCGCGCCTCCACCTCCGCATCAAAGGTCCCGTAATTGGAATCGTACTTGAGCAGGAGCGCCCGAGCTTCGGTGGCGTGCGGATTGCTCACGCCAATGTGGGTGATCCGCAGATCGTCGGCATAGTGTTGGTGAATGATCTTGAACACCTGCCGTCCGATGCGCCCGAAGCCATTGATGGCCACCCTGATCGCCATTTCATCCCTCCCTGATGTTTGGTTGCGGTTCCAGCCCGATAGCCGGCTCCCTTGCCGGCGTACGGGAGGGCCTGTTCACAGTGGGTACCCCGTGGGCGTGCCCACTGCGAACAGGCCCTCTCCGGCAGGTTTCTACGCCTCGTCCAGGGATACTTTGCCCCGGCTCGCCAAAAAGTTGCAGAGGTCCGCAACCCGGCAGGAATAGCCCCACTCGTTGTCGTACCAGGCCACGACCTTGACCAGGTTGCCCTGCACGACGTTGGTCAGGGGCCCGTCCACGATGGAAGAGTGGGAATCGCCCTTGAGATCCATGGAGACCAACGGATCCTCGCTGTAGGCCAGGATCCCCTTCAGCTCGCCCTCGGCGGCAGCGCGCATGGCATCGTTCACCTGCTCGGCCGTCACCTCCTGCCCCAGCTCGGCGACAAAGTCGACGATGGACACCGTGGGCGTGGGCACGCGCAAGGCATAGCCGTCGAACTTGCCCTTCAGATCGGGGATGACCAGGGCCACGGCCTTGGCCGCGCCCGTGGTGGTCGGGATGATGTTCAACGCCGCCGCCCGGGCCCGCCGCAGGTCCTTGTGGGGCAGGTCCAGGATGCGCTGATCGTTGGTGTAGGAGTGAATGGTGGTCATGTGCCCGCGGTTGATGCCAAAGCTCTGGTGCAGCACCTTGGCCAGGGGAGCCAGGCAGTTCGTGGTGCACGACGCGTTCGAGATGACGTGGTGCTTGTCGCGCTGATAGTCCTCCTCGTTGACGCCCAGGACCACCGTCCAGTCGACGCTCGTGGCCGGCTTGGCGGGCGCGGTAATGATCACCTTTTGCGCGCCGGCCTGGCGATGCAGCGCCGCCTGCTCGCCGTCGTTGAACACACCCGTCGATTCGACGACGATGCTCACACCCAGGTCCCGCCACGGGATCTGGCTGGGATCGTACTGCGCGAAGGTCTTGACTTCCTTGCCATCGACCCGAAAACTGCCTTCACGAATCTCTACATCGGCCGGAAAACGGCCGTAGTTGGAGTCATACTTGAGCAGGTTGGCCAGCGTCCGGTTATCGGTCAGGTCGTTGACGGCGATGACGTCGAGGTCATCTGCATAGTGCTCCCAGATGGCCCGGTACACCTGGCGGCCGATGCGCCCAAATCCATTGATACCTACTCGAATTTTCATGTCGTACCCCCTTTCGGTTTCTCGCTCGAATTGTGGCAGAATCAGGTTGCATTAAAGATGTCGGTGCTGCTGACAATCCCCACTATGTCCTGGCCATCGAAAACCAGGACGCGGCGGATGTCGGCGCGGGCCATGAGCGCGGCGCAGTCCTGCAGGCTGCAGTTGGGCGGCACCGTGATGACCGGCTTGGTCATGATCTCGTAGACATGGACCGCCTCGGGATTGATGCCTTGAGCCACGACCTTCTCGACAATGTCGGTCTGGCTCATGAAACCCCACGTGTCGGTGGCATCCTTGCGAGCGACGAGCAGGCTGGAGACATTCCACTGCTTCATCTTCTCAACAGCCTGCGCGACGGTGGCATTCGCGTCAATGTCCACAACATGTTTCGTCATCACATCGGCGGCAGTTCTCATTCTTTCACCTCCTTACAGGCACTTGGGTTCGCTGACTGTCATAGAAGCGCATAATTTCATCGGCCAGCCTGGCAGCGTCGTGCCGCCAGGGCACGGCCCGATCGCACAGGTCGGCCTCCACAACCCGGTAGCCGGCGTCGGCCGGATAGGTGGGCGCCACCAGCTCCAGGGCCGGGACCTGCCCGTGGCAGGCGGAGCCATCGTCGGCCAGGACGTGGGTAAAGATGTCTCGCCCCAGGTGCCGCTGCAGGACCGAGACGTGCTCTCCCACGTCGAATCCATCCGTTTCGCCCGGCTGGGTTGCCACGTTGCAGACGTACAGCTTGAGCGCCCTCGACGCAGCCACGGCCTGGCGAATGCCCTCCACGAGCAGGTTGGGCAGAATGCTCGTGAACAGGCTTCCCGGACCGGCGACGACGAGATCGGCGTTCAAAATGGCCCGCACCGCCTCGGGATAGGCGCGGGCGTTCTCGGGACGCAAGAACACGCGGTCTATCGGTTGTCCCGCCTTTGGGATGGATGACTCGCCCTGCACCCGTAGCAGACCGGATGGTGCCGCCCGCCGCAGGTCGGCCACCAGGGTCACGTTGTCCAGGGTCGAGGGCAGGATACGCCCCCGGATGGCCAACACCCGGCACGCTTCCGCCACCGCCCGCTCAAAACTGCCGGTGACCGCGGCCAGCGCCGTGATAAAGAGGTTGCCAAAGCTATGCCCGTCGAGGCCCGTCCCCTGGCCAAAGCGATACTGGAAGAGCTGCGTCATCAGCGCTTCGTCGTCGGCCAGGGCGGCGATGCAGTTGCGGAAATCGCCGGGCGGGAGAACTCCCAACTCGCGGCGCAGCCGTCCCGAGGACCCGCCATCGTCCGCCACAGTGACGATGGCGGTGATGTGGGGCGTGTGTGCCTTGATTCCACGCAACAGGGTCGAAAGCCCGGTTCCTCCTCCTACGGCGACCACCCTTGGCGCCCGGCTTTCATTGTCCGCCGTCCTGCTTGTGACCATCCTTCACCCAAAGATTATTATAACTCAACTGGATAGGGGCGTCAATGTTCTGCCCGCGATGTGACGACCATTGGCAATCGAGGGCAAAAGATGATAGAATAACAGGGTTGCCCGGCGGCGACGATTCCAGGGAGCCAATACTTATGTCGAACGCAGCAGAGATACTACAGGATTTAAACCCGGCCCAGCGCGAGGCGGTGGAGGCCGTCGAAGGGCCCGTGCTGGTGCTGGCCGGCCCGGGGAGCGGCAAGACACGCGTACTGACCCACCGCGTGGCCTACCTGGTGCGCGAGTACCAGGTGCCGCCCTGGCAGATCATGGCGGTCACCTTTACCAACAAGGCCGCGCGAGAGATGAAGGAGCGCCTCCAACTCTTGCTGGGCGAGCAATCGCGCAGGCTGACCATCGGCACCTTTCACGCCATCTGCGCCCGCATCCTGCGCCGCGAGGCCAAAGCGGCGGGAGTCTCGCCCCATTACGTCATCTATGACAGTGGCGATCAGCTCAGCCTGGCCCGGCAGGCCATCCGCGACCTCGATCTGGACGACAAGCTCTATCGTCCCACGGCCATGCTGCACCGCATCTCCCAGGCCAAGAACGAGCTCCTGACGCCGGCCGACCTGCCGGCCCTCACCTACCGCGACGAGATTGCCAGGCGCGTCTACGAGCGCTACCAGGCGCTCCTGGTCCAGAACAGCGCCCTCGATTTCGACGACCTGCTGATGCGGGCCGTGGAGCTCTTTCGCGAGGATCCCGACGTGCGGGCCACCTACCAGCGGCGCTATCCGTTTGTCCTGGTCGACGAGTGGCAGGACACCAACATGGCGCAATACGAGCTGGTCAAGCTCCTGGCCGGCGAGCGGGCAAACCTGTTCGTCGTGGGCGACGAGGACCAGTCGATCTATCGCTTCCGCGGGGCGGACTACCGGAACATCACCCGCTTCCGGGAAGATTACCCCGAGGCGCGGGTCATCCTCCTGGAGCGCAACTATCGCTCCACCCAGACGATCCTGGACGTGGCCAACGCCGTCATCGCCCGCAACCCGCACCGCCACCCGAAACACCTGTACACCGTCCAGAGCGGCGGCCCTCAGATCCGCGCCCTGGAGGCCTACGACGAGCAGGAGGAGGGCGACGTCATCGTCAGCGAGATCCAGCGGCTGGTGGCCCGGGGAGAGGCGCAAATGGGCGACTGCGCCGTCATGTACCGCACCAACGCCCAGTCGCGCCCCATCGAAGACGCCTTCGTGCGGCGGGGCATGCCCTACAAGCTGGTGGGCGCCACGCGCTTTTACGAGCGCAAGGAGATCAAGGACGTCATGGCCTACCTGCGCCTCATCCACAACCCCTACGACGGGGTGGGGCTGTCGCGCATCATCAACGTCCCGCCCCGTGGCATCGGCGATCGAACCGTGGGCACCCTGGTGGGCTGGGCCCAGGCCAAGGGCCTGCCGGTGTATGCCACCCTGCAGCTCCTGGGCGAGACGGAAGAGGACCCCTTTGGCACCCGCGCCCGGCGGCTGCTGGTCGACTTCACGGCCATGATCGAAGAGCTGAGCCAGGCACGCCGGGAGCTGGACCTGCTCCAGGTGCTGGACCTGCTGCTGGAGCGGACGGGCTATGCCCGCTACGTGCAGGACGGCACCGAAGAGGGACAGGCGCGCTGGGAGAACATCCTGGAGCTGCGCACCGTCGCCCGCCAGTACGCCGACCTCCCGCCCGAGGTGGCCCTGACCTCCTTCCTGGAAGAGGTGGCCCTGGTGTCGGACGTAGACAACCTGGACGAGCAGGTGGACGCGCCCACCCTCCTGACGCTGCACGCCGCCAAGGGCCTCGAGTTTCGCGTGGTGTTTATCACCGGGGTGGAAGAGGGGCTCTTTCCCCACAGCCGTTCCATGGACGACCCCGAGCAGATGGAGGAGGAGAGGCGGCTATGCTACGTGGGCGTCACCCGGGCCAAGGAGCGCCTTTACCTGCTGCGCACCTTCCGCCGCACCCTCTACGGCGAGAGCCAGGTGAGCGAGCCTTCTCGATTCTTGCTGGAGCTGCCCACGGAGCTGGTGGAGGGGCATCCCCGGGCAGGCAGGCGCCGGCCCGAGAGGCCGGCGGCGAGCCGCAGCCCGTGGGGCGTCGGGCCCAGGCCCAGGGTGCAAAGTGAGCGCGCCGCCGGCGGGCGCAGCGGGTCAACCGCCTTCTCGCCCACCCGGCCGGAGCTGCCCGAGCGCCGCCTGGATCGCCCCCGCCACCTGGAGGCAGAACGGACGCCGGACCGCCGGCCGGCCGCCGAGCAGCAGTTTCACACCGGCGACCAGGTGCGCCACGAGACGTTTGGCCTGGGGATCGTCGTCGAGAGCAAGGTGGTGGGCGGCGACGAGCAAGTCAGCGTCGCCTTTGCCGGCACGGGGGTCAAGCGCCTGCTGGCGAGCATGGCGCCCATGGAAAAGGTGAACGGCGACTAACCGCTGCCCCCCCGGGAGCCGAGGTCCCGCGCCACGGCCATCAGCCGCCGCCAGGCCGGGCCGCCCACCATGCCGTCGGCCACGGCCAGGATGCGCCGGATCAGCTCCAGCAGGTCCACGCTGCCCTCCCAGTGCTGGCTGACGAGGGACGGGTCGGTCCGCTCCAACAGCTCGTGGAGCACGAGGCCGGCCAGGGCCACGTCGTCGACCAGGCCGGCCGGCCCCAGGACCAGCTCGGGCACGAGGTCCAGGGGGTTCACAAAATAGGCAGCGGCGCCCGCCAGCCTCGCCTTGTCGGCAACCGGCAGCCGGTCGTCGCGCGAGAGGCGCACCAACAGCATAAAGAGGTCAGGCCCGGCCAGGATGATATCCAGGTACTCGTTGGCCTTGCTCTTTTCGCCGCCGGCCCAGATGCGGACCGTCTTGCGCAGGCGGCGATAGAACTCTCGCTCCTGGGGAGAAGGTTGGCTCCTGGGCATCGGAATGATAAGGGCGGGCGCCAGACTACGCGATGACGAGGGCCAGGACCACGAGCAACACCAGGAGAGCCGCGGCGATGATGGCGATGCGCCGCAGATCCTCCAGGACGTAATGGTACTCTTCCTTGAAGTTGACGTCTTTGGCCTCGGTGGCCGTCGCCAGGGGCCGTGCAGGGCGGGAAATCTGCACCCGCTGCGGCGCGCTGGGGGCCTTGTAGGCTCGTCGAGACTTTTTTGCCATGCTTCCACATTCCTCCGATTGTCCACACCGGTGTCGCGGCCGCTAGCGCAGCTCGGCAATGACCACGATGCGATGTGTGTCCACCATATAAGGATAACAAGAGATCAGGGTCGCCACCGGCCTGGTCGTCTGCGCCAACACGTGCACGTCCGTCGGCTCGACGATCTGTTTGGCCGTGACAACATAGTGATAGGGCTGCTCGCCGGCATAGATGATGACCTCGTCGCCCAGCTCCAGGTCGGGCAGCCGGCGAAAGATCTCGCCATAGATGTCGTTGTGGGCCGAGAGGATCATGTTCCCCCGCTCGCCGGGGTTGGCCGAGCCCAGGTGATGCCCCACACCCAGCTTGAGCTGCTCTGGCGTGTCGCCCGGCACGATCAGCGCATCGACGTTGATGGCCGGCACGACGATGCGCGTCGGGGCTTCGGGCCCGGGGGTGGGGATGGGCACCGCGTGCGGCGCCTCGCCCTGCACCAGGCCGCGCAGGTGGGCAGGCACGCTGCCCGGCTCTTCCGGCGGCGCGTGCTCGCCGGGCAGGATGCCGCCGGCCAGGGGCGTGGGCGTGACGGTGGGCGCCAGGCTGGCCTGGGCGTACTCGGCGTTGAGGGCCTGTAGGTTCAGGAACGAGGTGACAAGCACGCCCACCAGGCCCAGGAGGGCGGCCACTTCCAGCACCAGGAGCATCCGGTCGCGCACGCGGCTCCAACGGCCGGGGGCGGTGCGCGGCTTGCGCTCCCTGGCTCGCTTGCGCCTGGTCAGGGGTTCCACGTCGGCGATCTGGCGCCTCGTCCCCGCCGGCGCTTCGGCCGGCGCCTCGCCGGCAAGCCCCGCGGCCGTGCCGGCCAGGTCTTCGTGGGGCAGGGGGCCATCGGCAGGCAGGGGGTCGTCGGCGGGCAAGCGGCCAACCTCGCGCAGGCGGCGCATGCGCTCGGCCCGCGCCTCGCGGCGCTTGACGAGAAGGAGCTCTTCCAGCTCTTTGATTGTCAGCTCATCTACCGTTCGCCGGTCTGGCATAACCTCTCACTCGGGCCCCGCAGGTGAGGCAATCCCCCCTGAATGTATACCGATTATATCCCAGCCTGGCATTCTAGTCAAACCGGCGGCCCGGCAGCCTCGACCTGAGCAGGCCGCCCAGGTACATCAGCTCCTGCAGCTTTAGCAGGCGAGCGGCGCCCAGGAAGAGCAGGACGCCGAGGGCACCGGGCAAAGCCACTGCCAGGAGCCGGCTGCCCAGCCCTCCCCCCGGCCAGAGTTGGTTGACCCCGGCGAGGGCGAGGAGAATGCCCCCGGCCATGGCGCCGGCCGCCAGCAGCGCCTTGCCGGCCGCCGTCCCGAGGCCAAGGTGGCCAAGGCCGCCCACCCGCCGGCGGGTGAGGTACAGCATGGTGAGGGCGTGGCTGAAATGCTTGGCCGAGTCGGCCAGGACCAGCCCCAGCATGCCCAGGGGCGCCAGCAGCGCCAGCGCCACCGCCAGGTAGACGACCACGCTCAACACCCCCACCAGCGCCGGCGTCAGCGTGTCCTGCCGCGCGTAAAAGGCATAGTTGAGGGGCCAGTCGATGCCGGCAAAGATCAGGCCCACCAGGTAGTAGCGCAGCGCCCACGACGTCCAGAAGGTGTCGTGGGCCGTGAACTTGCCGTGCTCGAAGAGCAGGGAGATGATGGGTTGGCCCAGCACCAGGAGGCCAACGGTGGCGGGCACGATGAGGGCCAGGACCAGGCGCAGTCCCTGGCCCAGCGTGGAGCGAAAGCTCTCCTCGTCGCCGCGCGCGCTAAAGCGCGACAGGGTGGGCAAGACCGCCAGCGAAATGGCCACCGCCACCAGGCCGTGGGGCAACTGGAACAGGGTCGTCGCGTTGGCCATCCAGGCGATGCTGTTCTCACCTGTGGACGAGGCCAGGCGGCGATCGATGGCGATCTGGAGGTTGCTGACGACGACGCCCAGGGCGATGGGCACGTACAGGCTCAGGATGCGCCGCAGGGCGGGATGGCGGAGGTCCAGGTGAAAGCGCAGGCGAGCGCCCCGCAAGTCGGGAAGCTGGATGGCGAGCTGCAGCACCGAGCCAAGGAGGACACCGATGGCCAGGCTAAAGGCATCCAGCCGGCCGGCCAGGAGCGGAGCGGCGATGAGGATACCCAGGTTAAAGACCGCCGCGCCAAAGGCCGGGTAGGTAAAGCGCCGCAGGGCATAGAGCAGGCCCGTCACCACCCCCGACAAGCCAAAGAAAAAGACGGCCGGGGCAATGATGCGGAGCATGCGCGCCAGGGCGGCCTGGAGCTCGGGCTCAAAGCCGCCGCCCAGCAGCCAGGCGAGCTGCGGGGCCAGGAGCTCGATGACCAGCACCAGGGCGGCGAGGAGCGCCGCCACCAGGCTGGCCACGCGGCTGAACAGGGCCCAGAGCGCCGGCCGGCCCTCCTGCTCGGCCACCTGGGAAAAGACCGGCACCAGCGCCGCGCTCAACATGCCGCCGATGAGCAGGTCATAGATCATGGTCGGCACGGTGGAGGCCACCATGAAAGCGCTCACCATGCCGCTCGCGCCAAAGAGGTAGGCGATGATCTGCACGCGGGCCAGGCCCAGGACGCGGCTGGCGACGTTGCCCAGGGCAATGATGCCGGCTGCCCGGGCAATGCCGCTCTGTTCCGTCCCCGCGCTGGAACCGACTTGGGCCAAGGGCCGATCCTCGGCTATCGCTGCACGGTGATGGTCACCCGGCACGGTTCAGGGAAATTACCGGTGATGTCCACCACGACCAGGCGGAGGGTATACACCCCGGGCGGGTAGGCACCCGCGTTAAAGGTCTCCAGCACGCCGCCGGCCACCGGTGCCCGGTGCAGATCGCCGACGACCGTCCACTGCTGGGGATTTGTGCCCTGCCCGACCTCGACCTTGTAGTAGTCAAAGTTCGGATGGTTGGCCGTGCCCCGCACAGCCACGCTGCCCTGCACAACCTGATTCATCCCCGGCGACGTGATACGCCGATTGGGATCGGGGCAGGCAGGCGGCTGCACTTGCGGGGCTTGCGTCGCCGTGGGCCCGGCCGAGACCGTCGCCGTGGGCCGAGACACGGAGGTGGGCGGCACCCGGGTGGCGGTGGGCGTGGCGGTGATGGTCGGAGGCGGCGAGGTAGGTGTCAGGGTGGGCTCCGTCAAGGGCCCGTTTGTGACCGATGGCGACGGCTCGGGCGTGTTCTCCGCCGGCGTCAGGTTGAGAGGATTGCCGAGCATAAAGACGCCGACCATGAGCAACAAGACAAAGGCCGAAACCATGACACTGCGACTGTAGCGCAGGTGCATCTGCTCTTGTTCCAGCTTGAATATCGATCGCACGCCTTGCTGGCGTGATACGACGGCTCGTCGTAGGTAAAACAGCAGGACGAGGCCCAGTACGGCGTATATCCACCATTGGTAGTCTGCGATAAATCGCAAGACCTGTTCCATGGCCTACTCCCTGTAGGGCGAGATATCAATTCCCGGCCGGCTGCAGTGGAGGGGCTTCCCCCGATGCCCCTTCGCCGCGAGCACGGATCAGGGCAATGCGCCTTTTGCCAGGCGATCCAGGACGCCGCAGATCACCTTTGTCAGGCGCGGCACGATCTGCTGGCCGGCAGCCAGAACCTCCTCGTGGGTCGTCTCGTGGCCGGCTGAGGCCTCGGCGACCAGAACGTTCGATATGCCAGAAATACCCAACACGCGCACCCCGCCGTGGCGGGCGACAACCACCTCGGGCGCGGTAGACATGCCGACGGCATCGGCTCCAATGGTGCGCAAGAAGCGAATCTCGGCCGGCGTCTCGAAAGAGGGACCGCCGAGGGACGCGTACACACCCTCGTGGAGCGGGATTTCGTTCTCGCGGGCCACCTCGCGCGCGATGCGGCGCAGCTCCGGATCGTAGGCCTGGGACATGTCGGGAAAGCGCGGGCCGAAACTCTCGTCGTTTGGCCCGAAGAGAGGATTGTTGCCCGTCATGCCCACCAGGTTCAGGTGATCGCCGATGAGCATCAGCTCTCCAGCCTGGAACTGCGGGTTGAGCCCGCCCGCGGCATTGGTGACGATGAGCGTCTTGATGCCGAGGACTTGCAGGACGCGCACGGGAAAGACCACCTGCTGGATGGGATACCCCTCGTAAAAGTGTACCCGGCCCTGCATGATGGCGACCTCGGCCCCCTGCAGCCGCCCCAGCACCAACTGCCCGGCGTGCCCCTCGACCGTCGGCCGGGGAAAGTTCGGGACGTCCGTGTAGGGAATCCGGTCCGCATCCTGGACAGCGTCGGCCAGGGGGTTGAGCCCCGAGCCGAGGATCATGCCGATCTGAGGGCGGTAACTGCTGCGCTCCCGTATGTAATCCGTCGCCGCCTCGTACTCCTGACGTGTATAATGCTTGACCATTTACATCCTATCCAACAAGTCTTTTTTCTTGGCCTGAAACTCTTCTTCCGAGAGAATGCCCCGCTGGCGCAGCTCCGCCAGCTCGATGAGCAGGTCGGGAATGCGCTCCCGCTCGGCCTCGACAGCCGAAAAGGAGGGCAGCGGCGCCGTGTCCGGTCGCCTCGCGGGCATGTCGCTGTCGACGTGCAAGCGCTCCTTGGCGTTGAGCATCTCGCGCTTGAAGCGCACCGGGTTGTTGATGCGGCGGAACATGTTCATGCCGATGTCGGACCCGGTGATGATCTGCACGGTGCCATAGCCGATGACGCGCCCCACGACCGACTGATCGAGCTCGACGTCGTTGACCTTTTCCAGGGCCGAGTCTCGCACGTGCTTGTTGACGATGCCCCTGACTTCCATGACGCGCCGGTTGGTGATGATAAAGCCCTCATTCACCCAGTCGGCCACGATGCGAATCACGTCGAACAGGGGGATGGCCGCCAGCGCCAGCGACAGCCAACCCACAAGCCTGTACTGGCTGCCGAGCAGGACATAGAGGGCGACGGCCAGGATCAGGATCGCGGCCAGGCCGGCGCGCCAGCTTGCGCGCAGGAACTCGCGCCCGCGCAGACCGCGCAGCCAGGCCCGAAGCACCACAAAGAGCGGCAGGATCACGCTGCCGAGGGCCACCAGGCCCACGATCAGCCGGATCTCTTCTCCCTCCGGGCCCTCCTGCGAGAGGAGCAGCACCAGCCCCAGGGCGGCAAAAACGACGACGGCAAAGATCAGCGCCGAGATCCGTTCCAGCAGCACGAGCCAGTGCTTGTGTGTCTTGTACACGATCTGCTCATTCTCGCCGAGAATCCGATCCACGTACCCCATTGTCTCCTCCCGCTATCGCCCCTAGTCTTCGTCGGCCGAGTCGACTTTGCCCACCTGGGTGTACACCTGCGTCGTCGAGATGCTGGCATGGCCCAGGATTTCCTGGACATACTCCAGGTTGGCTTTCCTCTCAATGAGGTGCGCGGCGAATGTGTGGCGTAGCGTGTGGGGCGTCACGTCCTCGACGATTCCCACCTCGCGGACGTAATGCTTGACGATGAGCCACAAACCTTGCCGGGTCAGCCGGTGACCTCGATGGTTGAGAAAGAGAGCCTGCTCGTCGGCATCGCGCAAGAGCTGCATGCGCCCCCGCTCCATGTACTCGCGCAGCGGCTCGATGGCGCGATCGTGGATGGGGACAATGCGCTCCGCCTTGTCCCGCGACCGCACCAGGCGCAGGGTAGAGGAGGCCAGGTTCACGTCTTCCACGTCCAACGACACGACCTCGGTGACGCGCAGGCCCGTGGCGTAGAGCAGCTCCAGGAGCGCCCGATCCCGCAGCCCCTTGGCCGTCCGGTCGTTGGCCGGCTCGGCCAGAAGGCGCTCCAGGTCCTCCGCCGAGATGGCCTTGGGCAGGCGCTTGCGCACCTTGGGCGAGTCCAACGTGGCCGTTGGATCGTCCTCCAGCAAGCCGTGGTCCACCAGGTAGTGAAAGAACGACTTGATGGCCGCCACCTTGCGGGCAACGGTCGACGACGCATACTCCTGATCCGCCTTCATAGCCATGATATAGTCGATGATGAGATTGCGGTCTACCTGCTCCCAGCTATCTATCTTGGATTCGATCTGTTCGACGAACTGGGAAAGGTCGTTCCGATAGGCGGCCAGGGTATTGGTGGAATAGCCCTTTTCCTCCATGATGTAATCCAAAAACTGCTGGATCTTGGTCTTCATCGTACTCCCCCTTCCTTATCCGTCGCCACGAGCCAACGCAAGCTCGTCTCATTGGAATCGGCGACACCCCTATTGTAGCACAGCTTTTCATAAAACTCAAGAAGGGTGATATATATGGTAAAGTGCTCCTCGCGCCGAGGGCGTCGCACCTCAGCGAACTCCCTTCAGATATTCCTCGACGGTCGTCCTATCCGGTATGCCACTCACACCCGGTCCTTCCACCGAGAACGAGGCGACGGTATTGGCAAAGATGGCCGCCTGGCCTGCATCGCCCGTCTCGGTCAGGCGGATGAGAAAGGCAGCGGCAAAGACATCGCCGGCGCCCGTGGGATCCACCTGGCGGGCGGGCCGGGTCGGGTAATGCCGCCTCTCCCCAGCCTGAAAGACCGTCGCTCCCCGCTCGGCGTGGGTTACGACCACGATCCCGACGAACTCGGCCCAGGACTCTGCCAACACCAGGGGCTCGGGCACGTCCAGCTCGCTGAGGACCAGGAGGTTGATGCGCCGCAGGACAGACTCGGGTGGCGTCCACTCGGTAAAGTAGACGTGGCCGCGCTCGTCCCACTTGCGGAAAAACCCCTGGGGCATGACGCCGGTCCTGACGCCGGGCCTGAAGCAGTGAAAGACGCTGTCGTCGATCTCCTGGTCGATGGATCCCAGGTAGGCCATGGGCGCCTGGCGCCAGGCGGGCGGGATCTGCCGGCAGGTGAGCAGGTTGGCCTGGCGGTGGAGGATCTGTGTCCGCTGCCCGTTATGATAGATGTTCTCGAATAGGGTGGTCTCGGCTGCCCGGTCGCACAGGATCTCGGCGCCGGGCAACGCCGCTTTCAGGTCCATGTCCGGCCCGGCGCTGGTGACGATGCCGACGCGATAGCCCATCTGCAGTGCCGTGGTCGCGGCATACGAGACCGAGCCGCCCAGGCTCAGCCCTCCATTGGGCAGCAGGTCCTGGCAGATGTGACCCACGACGACGAAATCGGGAATTGACTCGGCCAACGGCGCACTCCGTGTTTCCATGATGTCTATAACCGGGACAGCAGGCTCTTGAACGAATGCTCGACAAAGAAACAGGCCGCCCGGGGCAGGTTCAGCTTCAGGCCCTTCAGGGGAACGTTCAGCTCGGTCTTGTCGCAAACCGTCGACAGGTTGGCATCGTCCACCTGGGGCTTGATGGCCCGCAGCAGCCGGCCACGGCGCTCCTCATCCTGGACGCTCATGATGTCGTCGATCTGGGCGATAAGGCGCCGGGCCTTGAGGATGCGCGCCTCTGTGCGCTCGGCCTGCTCTTTCTCCACCAGGCCGTAGCGCGCCTTGAGCCGGTTCAGGCGCATGCCGGCCTCGTAGGTGCTGTCCACGATCTCGTCGCGGTTCAGCCAGCGCGTCTCGTAGTTCAGAACATACTTCCAACTGGGCTGGACCAGCGCCTGGCGGTGCTCCTCCAGGCTGCGGGCAAAGAAATGATAGCCGTAGCGCTCCGGATTTTCGAACACCGGGCTGCCGGGATCCAGGAAGGGCGCCAGGGGCGAGATGAAGGGGATGAGCCTTCGCTCCGAGCCCTGGGGCACGGCGTCCAGGTCTCGCATCAGGTACTCGCAGTAGTCGACGGTGTCCATGACCGATTGGTAATCCTGCTTTGGCAGGCCGATCATGAAAAACACATCCAGGCGCTTGACCCCTGCCTCCAGGGCATAGCGCATGGTATTCTCGATTTCCGCGTTCTTGTAGGGGCGGCCAAAGGCCGAACGGACCTCATCGCTGTGGGTCTCCAGCGAGATCTCGAGCGTCCAGTTGGGCATGGCATCGGCCACGCGCCGGATAAAATCGCGGTCCGCGTCGCCAAAGAGCTCGAGGATGACCGGCCCCTGGTAGCCGTGGATGGCCCGCAGGAAACGGTCGGCATAGTCCTGCCCGGCCTGCCGGATGTCGCCCAGGATGAACACAGGCCCCTTGCTAAAGCGCGAGATGTTGCGAATATCCTGGGCAAGGTCCTCGGGCGCGCGAAAGGCGGGCTTGCGCCGCTTGTGCAGGGCGGCAAAGGTGGCGGCCGAGCCACCACAGGTGCGGCAGTTGTGCGAGCAGCCCCGCACGCTGAGAGCGGCGGTGATGGGATAGCCCAGCCAGCCCTTGAAGGGCACAAAACTGGCCAGGTCGCGATAGCGGGCCACAGCCTTGACCACGTAGCTATAATCGATGAGCACGTGGTCCAGGTTGTCGGGGCTGTAAGTCACCTCGTTGGCACGGATCGTGCCATCGGCGTCCTGCCAGGTCAGGTTGGGAATCTCGGCCAGGGCCGGGGCCCCGGGCCGGCCCGCCAGGTGCTGCATCAACTGCAGGACAGGCACCTCGGTCGAATCGCCGCGCACCACATAGTCCACCTCGGCGCGGGCGACCAGCTCCTCGTGAAAGTAGCTGGAGGAAAAGCCGCCAAACATGACCGGCGTATCCGGATGGTATTGCTTGCACAGGCGCGCGATCTCTACGGCGCCGTGGGCGTGCGGCATCCAGTGTAGGTCGATGCCAAAGACCGCCGGGTTCAGCTTGCGGATCAGTTTTTCCGCGTCAAAGCGTTCTCCGTTCAGCATGCGGACGGCAAGGTTGACGATGCGCACCCGAAAGCCATTGCGCTCCAGATACTCGGCGATGGTCGTGAACCCGATGGGATACATCTCAAAGACCGGGGTGCTGGGGACCAGGTCGCTCACCGGTCCGTACAAGATCGAACGTTGCCGAAAGTCGTACACGCTTGGCGCGTGCAGCAATACGAGATCCGTATTAGGCATCTAACTCTTCCTATTCCAGGCCCGTCGCGTCATGGCGACAGGCGACAAGACCTGCCGGGCGGCCTTGCCCGGCAGGGATTGATCTGCGCTCCCGGGGAGCAACGGGTTCCAGGGGCCGCGATCACGCACTGCGTACCCGAGCACCGGGCACAGGCGTGCTATCCAGCACCTCCTGGATGACGGCCCGAGGATCGACGTTCTTGATGCGCGCCGAGGGGCTGATGATAAGACAGTGAGCCAACGTCGCCGTGGCCAGGGCTTTGACGTCGTCGGGGATCACATAGTCGCGTCCCAACACGGCAGCACGCGCCTGCCCGGTCCGGTACAGGGCAATGCTGCCCCGGGGGCTGGC
>JAAYZQ010000517.1 GCA_012514775.1 Anaerolineaceae bacterium | reverse complement strand
TCCTTCCAGTTGGGGCTGGCGCCGCTGGCGCTCGTCGCCCTGGCCTTCGTGCCCCTCTGCCTCTGGGCCTTTGGGCGGCTCTACCCCGCGGGCGACGGCCGCTCCTCCGGTTCGGGCGGCATCATGCTCGCCGGGCTCGCTTACGCCGGGCTGATGCTGAGCAGCAACCTGGTGGCCCTGCTCTTCTCGCCCATCCTGGGCGGCTACTTCCTGGTGCGGGCCTGGCGCCGATTCGACCGCCTCCAGCCCCGTCGCCTGCTCACCCGCCAGTCCTGGCCCTCCGGCCTCGGCCACGCCGCTCACGTCCTCCTCCCCGCTGCTGCCGGCGTGGCGCTCGGCCTGTGTCTGAGCGCGGTCTTCTGGCTGCCCGCCTTCCTGGAGTACTCCGGCATCCGCACCGACCAGTGGGTGGGCGGCTACTACGAGTATCGCAATCACTTCGTCTACCCGTTCCAGCTGCTCCTGCCCAGTTGGGGCTTCGGCGCGAGCCTGCCCGGACCCGACGACGGCATGTCCTTCCAGTTGGGGCTGGCGCCGCTGGCGCTCGTCGCCCTGGCCTTGCTGCGCTGGCCGCGTCTGGCGGTCGCCTGGCGCCGCACGGGCGCCTATCTGGGGCTGCTGACGCTCGCCGTCATCTTCCTCATGCTGCCCCTATCGGAGCCGGTCTGGGAGGCCCTCGGTCTGGTCAGCTTCGCTCAGTTCCCCTGGCGCCTGCTCGCCCTCACCATCGTCAGCCTGGCCTTCCTGGGAACCGGGCCTTTCGCGCGCTGGCCTGCCGACGGCGCCCATCTGGCCGCCACCGCCCTCTGGGCTCTCCTGATCATCCTGCCCGTCTACCCCTACCTGCGCAGCGAGATCCGCCCGCCCGCCGAGGGCCCCGTCTCGCTGCAGGGGCTGATGCGCTTCCAGCAGAGTGCCGACGAGATGACCGGCTCTACTGCCTGGGTGCAGGAGATCCCGCGCTGGTCGCCCCTGGCAGATCAAATCATGGCCGGCATCGAGATCACCACCAAGGTGGACTACACCGCCGCCTATGCCACCGGCCGGCTGGCGGTGCACTCCCAGGAGATGAGCACCACCCACGAACGGGTGTGGTTCCAGGCCGAAGACAACAGCCAAGCCATCATCTTCAACACCTTCTACTACCCAGGCTGGAACGCCTACATCCTGGACGAGAACACCGGCGCCGTCACCGGAACAGTTCTGGTGGAGCCGGAAGGCGCCCTCGGGCGCATCAGCGTGCCGGTGCCGGCGGGACGGCATGTGCTGCTGCTGTCGTTCGAGGATACCCCCGTCCGTAAGCTGGGGACGGGAATCACGTTGGCAACCGTGGCGCTGTACGTGGTCGCCGCTGCTTCCAAGCCGATCGTCCGCGGTCGGAGAGACCGGTGAACGGATGTCCGCGGACAAGACCTAACCCCCCATCCCCCTTCCCTAAGAAGGAAGGAGGGGCGGGAGAGGCTCCGTTCACGGTAGCGACCCGCCTTCCGGCTCACCCTGCCCACGTAGGGAAGGGGGGCCAGTGGTTTCGCTCTTCGAAGCCACGAGGGGGGTTGAGTCGTGCGCTCCAAGCCTCCCGCCTCCTGATCGTCTTGCTCCGGGGCCGCCCATGAGACCGCGTCGCTTCTACCTGGCTTTGGCGCTGCTCCTGGCCGCCTTCGCCGCCGCGCCCCTGTTGGCGCCCGGCTACTTCCTGGGCGCGCACGACGCCCCCCACACCCTCTTCTTCCTGGTCCAGTTCGACCAGGCCATCGCCGACGGCGCCCTCGTACCCCGCTGGGGCCCGGACCACGCCCTCGGCTACGGCTACCCCACCTTCGTCTTCTACTCGCCCCTGGCCTACTACGTGGCCGAGGTGTTCCACCTGGCCGGCCTGGGGATCGCCGCCGCCGTCAAGGCCACCTTCGCCCTGTCCATCCTAGTGTCCTGCGTGGGCATGTTCCTCCTCGCCGAGTCCATGGTGGGCCCAGCCGGGGGCGCCATTGCGGCGCTGGTCTATACCTATGCCCCCTACCGCTTCGTCGACATCTACGTGCGCGCCGCCCTGGCCGAGTCCTGCGCCCTCGCTCTCTTCCCCTGGGCGCTCTGGGCTTTCTGGCGCTTGGCGGTGCAGCCGGACCGGCGACGATTGGCGGCGGCCGCCCTCGCCTACGGGCTGCTGCTCCTGGCCCACAACGTCACTGCGTTACTCTTCACCCCCCTGGCCGCAGCCGCCGTGGTCGTGGGGCTGGTCACGTCCGGCCGGGCGCGGTCGCTGACCGCCTGGGCGCAGGCCGCCGCGGCGGGCGTCCTAGGACTCGCCCTCTCGTCGTTCTCGCTCCTGCCTTCGCTCCTGGAGCGGGGCAACATCGTCCAGGGACAGTGGACCCGGGCCACCTACAGCCTGACGGACCATTTCGTCTACCTGGGGCAACTGCTGTCGCCGCTCTGGGAGTATGGCTACGCCGTTGCCGGGCCCGAGGATGCCATGTCCTTCCAGTTGGGCCTGGCCCCAATCGTGCTGGGTTTGGCCGGGCTGGCCCTCGCCCTGGGCACGCGGCGCATGCGAACCCCGGCTCTCCTCTTCGGCGGCGGCCTCGCCGTCTACGGCTTCCTGCTGCTGAGGGCCAGCGGGCCCATCTGGAGGGCCGTCTCCCTGCTCTCGCTGGCGCAGTTCCCGTGGCGCCTGCTCGGCGTGGCCACCCTGGCAGCCGCCGGTCTGACGGCCCTTACGGGCGCGGAGCTTGGGCGAGCCTTCGGGCGCCGAGCCGTTCTGGCGCTGGCGATCGCCGTGGCGGCCGCCGGCCTGTCCTATGCCCGGCCCCAGCACACCGCCCCCGACCCATCGTCCGAACAGCCGGTGGGCACCGTGCAGTTCGAGCTGAAGTTCACCGACATGCGGGGAATGACCGCCTGGACCAGCGAGATGCCGCAGGGCTCCCCCAAAGTGGCCGCCTACCTGGCGGGCGAGACCCTGCCCCTGGCCCAGTCCGGCGTGCCCGGCGCGGTGGTGGAGACGGTGCACCAGGGCGGCCACCGGCAGACTGTGCGGGTGACTGCCGCGGCCGCCGGGCCGCTGCGATTCCACACCTACTACTACCCCGGCTGGCGGGCGTACGTGGACGGGGCCTCAGTCGACATCCGTCCCGAGGGTCCCCTGGGCGTCATCACCCTTGACCTTCCCGCCGGTGACCATACGGTCAGCATCCGTTTTGGCGAGACCCCCTTGCGCCGCACCTCGAACTGGGTTAGTCTTGCGAGCGTGGTGGGGCTTGTGTTGCTGTGCTTGCCTCGCCGCCGGCATCCCAACAGCAGGACACTGAATGCCTAGTACTAGCCCTGAACCTCGGCGGTGCCCACACTGCGGCGCCCGGGTGGCGCAGCAGGCTCACTCGTGCCTTCTCTGCGGGCAGCAGCTCCCAACCTCCACCTACCTGGCCCCCGCCCTCGCCCTGCTTGCCGTGGCCGTCGTCGGCGGTATCGTCATAGCCGGCCTGCGAGACCGGTCCGCGGGCCCTAGCGCCACGAGCACGCCGGCCAGATCGACTGCGGTCGCCATGGCGCCGGCCACCGTGCCCGCCACTCCGGACACCCCGGCGGGGGAGACTCCCGCTCCGCCCACGGCCACGCTCGCCCCGCCCACCGCCACATCGACTGCCGTCCCGACCGAGACCCCCACGCTCACCCCCACCGCGACGCCGTCGCCCACCGTTGGGCCTCGCGTTCACATCGTGCAGTCGGGCGACGTCCTGAGCACCATCGCGCAGGAGTACGGGCTGGGAGTCGACGACATTCTGGCGGTCAACCCCAACCTGACCGAGTACTCGATGCTGCGCGTCGGGCAGGAGATCGTCATCCCAGCCGCCGAATCGGCGGGTGCGGCCACAGAGCCGGCCGCCCCGGCGGTGCACGTCGTCAAGTCCGGCGACAACCTGGCGTACCTGGCGGA
>JAAYZQ010000516.1 GCA_012514775.1 Anaerolineaceae bacterium | reverse complement strand
GCCGGCGCCTTGACGACGACCCTGGCTGCCAACCTCCTGACTCTGGCCATCGGCAGCGCCCTGATGGACCTGGCCCTGATGGGGCTGGCCCTGTGGTGCGGCCAGCGAAGCGAGGATGCCGGGGACAGCGAAAGACGTCCGCTGCTGGCCCTGACCGCAGCCCTTCCCGGCCTGGCCGCGACGCTGATCCTGGTGCTCTGTGCCCTGCGCCTCGACGCCGAAGTGGGCCACACCTCGTTCCCGGCGCGGCAGATCCCGCCGTCCGTCCTCGTCCTGCTGGGCGTGGCCGCCATCCTGCGCACCCAGATCTTTCCCCTGCATCCGCGCCGCGTTCGCGGCGCCACGGGGGCAGCGGCCCTCCTACTCCCGGCCGGCGCCGGGCTCTATCTACTGGCCCGCGTGCAGGCTGTGGCGCCGGTCATCCCGGCGGAGGCACTGCCCGCGCTCCTGGGCAGCCTGGCGCTGCTGGCCGGCGGGCTCCTGGCCTGGAGCGGCAGCGCCGCGGCCCGGCGGCTGTCCGGCGGCGGGCCTGGCGCGCTGTGGCGCGGGCTATTGATCCACCAGGTGGGCGCGGGCTTGCTGTTTGCCCTGGTGCTGCCGGGAACGTCACCCTGGCCTCTCCTGAGCTTGATGCTGGCGTTGGCCTTGTTGGCCGTGTGGTGGGACGCCGATACGGTCGTGGCACCCTTCACCCTGCCGGCCCGGCTGCAGAGCGCGAAGCAGTGGGTCGGGCAAAGGGTCGGGCCAAGGCTCGAGCCCTGGTGGCAACGCTGGCAGCAGCAACTGGCCGAACGTCTCGGCTTCCTGGCACGTTGGCGGGACTCCTGGATCGCGCGCAGAGGTGCGGTCCTGTTGCCCGCCCTGGCCGTGGCCTCGCTGGCCGGCCTGCCGCTCACCGCCGGCGCGCGGGCAAGGTGGCCGCTGTACGCGGCCCTTCTCCAGGATGGCAACCCCCACCTCTGGAGCCTGCTGGTGGCCGACACCTTTCTGGCTGCGGGGCTGTGGCTGGGGCTGAACGACCTGTTCACGCCCGCCAGGGGCCCGCGGCCCCTGGCGCTGGTGGGCATGCTGTTCCTGGCCGCCGTGCTGCTGCTGTCGGGCATAGGTGCGGGCCAGGGGCTCGGCTGGCAGCCGGTACACATCCGTGGGGTCTCTGCCTGGGGCATGGGCCTGCTCTACATCGTGCCGTGGCTCGTCGGGATCTGGCTGGCCTCCCTGGGGCTCCGCTGGCGCCAGATCGCTCCCCTCGTGCAATCTATCGTCGGGCTCGATTGGCTTTACCGGGCTCTCGGCCGGCTCGGAAGCATCCTGGAAGGGGCCGGTTACTGGCTTGGCCAGGTTGGCGAGGGGGAAGGTTGGTGGGGCTGGGCCCTGATCATCCTGGCCCTGGCAGCCATCTTCTTGACCGGCAGCTAGAAGCTTATGGAAACTTTCGGCGACAGTTTTGCTTTTCTGGCGGGCGTACCGTCCGTTGTCGGGCTTCTCCTGATGGCGGCGCTCATTCTGGTCACCTCCGACTGGCGCCTGGCGTTGAGCGCGCTGTTGCTCCAGTACATCTTTTTGGGCCTCAACCTGACGCGTTTCATCCAGCCCGAGGCGGCCCTCGTTCGCATCCTCACCGGCGCCGTGGTTGTTCCCATCCTCTATCTCACGGCGCGGCAGGTGGGAGACCCACAGAACGTGCGGGCGGTCGAGGCGGGGGAAGGGCGCTTCCTGGGCCTGCCCATGAGCTGGGGAGCCGGCCCCCTGGGCCTGCCCCTGCGGATGCTGGCCGTTCTCCTGGCGGGCCTGGCCCTCATCCGCTTCTATCCGTCCTACGCCACACTACTACCGCTCGAAGGGGCAAGCGGCCTGGCAGTGCCGCCCGACGTTATCGTTGTCGCCCTGTGGCTGATGGTGATGGGCGTCATGGGCATCGTCCTGAGTGGCGAGGCCCTGCGCGTGGGACCAGCGGTGTTGACCGTCCTGTGTGGCTTTGACCTGGTGTACGCCGGCCTGGAACAGAACCTGGCCATCGCCGGCTTTTTTGGCGCCCTGACGCTCCTGGCAGCCCTCGCCTTTTCCTACCTGGCGGCCGTCCAGGGACTGGCGCCCAGCGTATCTCCCGTCGACGAGGAGGAAGAAGCAAGGTGAATCTCATCCCTGGCCCGATGATCCTCCTCATCCCGCCCCTGCTGGCCGCGGTGGTTGCCTACCTGGTGCGGCGCTGGGCGTTGTTGGCGGCCATCATCTCGGCGGCGACGGCCGGCCTGCTGGCCGTCCTCTGCTTCCGCCTGCCCCTGGACCAGTCGGCCTTTGTCCTGGGCCAGCACGTGGCCTTTGGGCGGCCGGTGGTGGTCCTGGGCCAGACCCTCGTCCTGGACCAGGCGGGCAAGATGTGGCTGGCCTTTGTCTTTGGCCTGCCGGCGGTACTTTACCCGTTTGCCTGGCGCATCTCCCAGGGCAGGTCGTTCTTTTCCTTCAGCCTTGTGATCCTGGCCCTCTATGCCCTGGCGGTGATGCTGCCCACCTTTGCCCTGTCGCTGCTGGCCTTTGCCATCGCCGCCACGCTGATGATCTTTATCCTCCAGGCCGGGCAGTTGCTCTCGGTGCGAGGCGCGCAGCGCTACCTGCTGGTGACACTGCTGGCCGTTCCGCTGCTCCTCGCGGCCGCCTGGCTCGTGGATCAGCCGGCTGCCCTCGCCGAGGCAGGCAACGCCGCCAATGCAGCCGAAGCGGGCGCCGCGGCAGTCGCCCCCGCCGCGGGGCAGGAGCTGGCGCGCCGGGCGCTGTTGCCCGCGGCCCTGGGCTTTGGCCTGCTCCTGGCCGCGTTTCCCTTTGGGACCTGGATGCCGGCCCTGGCGGCGGAGGCACCTCCCCTGGTCAGCGCCTTTGTCTTTACCGTGGGCCAGGGCATGGCGCTCTACCTGGCCATTTCCTTTGCCGCCGCCCATCCCGACCTGGCGCAAGATTCCACCATCATGGGCGTCATCCAACTGGCGGGGTTGGGTATGGCGGCCAGCGGCGGCTTGATGGCCGCCGTGCAGCGCGACCTGGGCCGGCTGATGGGCTACGCGGCCCTGGCCGACCTCGGCGTGCTGCTGTTGGCCCTCGCCTCGGGTGGCAGCCAGCGGCTGGAGCTGGCGCTGTTGCACGGCGTCAACCGCAGCGTGTCCATCACGCTGATGGCCGCGGCGCTGTCCATCGTGCGCCACCGGGCAGCGACCAGCCGCTTCAGGGGCCTGGGGGGTGTGGCCCGGCGCCTGCCCGTCGCCACTGGCGGCCTGATCCTGGGCGGGCTGGCCCTGGGTGGGTTTCCCCTCACCGCAGGCTTTCCGACCCGTTGGGCGATCAGCCGCGCCGTCTGGAACTGGGCCCTACCCTTTTCCGCCGAAGCCCAGGTACCGGGCTCTGCGGCGGTGCCCGGCCAGGAATGGGTCTGGATCCTGACGCTCGTGGCCCTGGCAGCCTGCACGGCCGGGGTCGTAGTCGGCGTGGTGCGCGCGCTGAATGCCATGGCCGCGCCCGAGGAGCACCGCGAGATGGCCAGCCAGCCGGCCATCGCCTCGCTGCTGGTTGCCCTCCTCGCCGCCCTGACCATCGTCCTGGGGCTTTACCCGCAGCTTTTCCTGGGGCCTGTATCCAGCGTCGCGCAGGCCTTTGCCCTGTTCTGACCCGAATCGATATCGTGAGAGGGGCCCGGCCCAGCCCGGGTCCGCTGGAATTCTCGGAGGAGACGATGGAAAAGACGTCGCGTCTGCCGGGCTTTTACGAGTTGAGCGTCGAGGAGCGCGTCCAGGCGGTGGCCTCCTGGGCAGGCCTGAGCGAAGAGGAGCGGGCCGTGCTCGCAGGGGCGGGGTTGGCGCCCGGCCGCGCCGACCAGATGATCGAGAACGTGGTAGGCATCCACGGCCTGCCCCTGGGAATCGCCACCAACTTCTCGATCAACGGGCGGGACTATCTCATCCCCATGGCCATCGAAGAGCCGTCGGTCGTCGCCGCGGCGAGTTTCATGGCCCGGATCGTGCGCCAGGCGGGGGGCTTTCGCACCTGCTCCACCGAGCCGGTGATGATTGCCCAGATGCAGATCCTCGACGTGCCCGATCCGTGGGCCGCCCGCTTTGACCTGCTTTGCCAGAAGCAGCGACTGCTCGACCTGGCCAACCAGACGGACCCGGTGGTCGTCTCGCTCCACGGCGGGGCGCGCGACCTGGAGCTGCGCGTCCTCCCCGACACGCCCGCCGGCCCGATGCTGGTGGCGCACCTGCTGTACGATACGCGCGACGCCATGGGCGCCAACACGGTCAACACGGCGGCCGAGGCCCTGGCTCCACTGGTGGAAGAGATCACCGGGGGGCGGGTGCACCTGCGCATCCTTTCCAACCTGGCCGACCGCCGCCTGGCCCGGGCCAGTTGCACCATCCCGCAGTCGGAGCTGGCCTTCGGCGACTACGAGGGCGAGCAGGTGGTGCAGGGCATCGTCGAGGCCTATGCCTTTGCCGCGGCGGATCCCTACCGGGCCGCGACCCACAACAAGGGCATCATGAACGGCATCGACGCCGTGGCCCTGGCCTGCGGCCAGGACTGGCGCGCCATCGAGGCCGGCGCCCACGCCTACGCCGCCCGGGACGGGCGCTATACCTCCCTTTCCACCTGGAGCCGCGACCGCGAGGGCAGGCTGGTGGGCACCCTGGAGCTGCCCCTGGCCGTGGGGACCGTCGGCGGCGCGACCCGGGTCCATCCGGGGGCACAGGTGGCGCTCAAGATCGTGGGGGCGCGCACGGCGCGGGAGCTGGCCGAGGTGATGGCCGCGGCGGGCCTGGCTCAGAACCTGGGCGCCCTCCGCGCCCTGGCCACCGAGGGCATCCAGCGCGGCCACATGGCCCTCCATGCCCGGCAGGTGGCCATGGCCGCCGGCGCCATGGGCGACCAGGTCGCGGCGGTGGCCGCCCGCCTGGTCACCGAGGGCAAGATCCGGCTGGACCGCGCGCAAGAGATCCTGCAGGAGATGGCCCGGGCCGGCGGCGCCTGAGCCGCACGGCTCTATGGGCGCACGCGGCAGCGCGCGCTCTACCGGCGTCGCTATGCGGGCTCGAACTTGAACCCGTAGCCCCGCATGGTCACGATGTACTCGTGCGAGGTGTCCAGTTCGCGCAGGCGCAGGCGGATGCGCCGCACCATGGCGTCGATGGCCTCGTCGCTGACCCCTTCGGCCTGTGCCTCGGGCCAGACAACTGCAATCACCTCGTCGCGACTGTAGACCCGGCCCGGCTCCTCGGCGAGCAAGGATAGGAGCGTGAACTGGGCCTGGGACAGAGGAGGATCGAGCACGCGGCCGCGTACCCGCACGTCCCGCGTCGCCGGGTCAAACTCCAGGCCCCGGGCCTCCGGCTCCAGGGGCAGGGGAGCCGTGGCAGCATAGCCCACGAACGTCAGGGGGATCAGGGGCGAGACCTGGATCTCGTCGCCGTCGGCCAGGAGGGTAGGCGCGGAGATGCGCCGGCCATTGACCAGCGTCCCATTCTTGCTGCCCAGGTCCTCGATGTAGTATTGGTCCCGCTCGCGCCGCACCCGGGCATGATGTCGCGAGACCCAGCGGTCGTCGATGACCAGATCGTTGTCCTCCCAACGCCCGATGGTCGTCACCGGCGCGGCCAGCGACCAGCGCTGCTTGATCTCGCCCCCCTCGATGCGCAGGAGAAGGGCAGCCTCTTTGGGTTCCGACATTCGATTACCTCTCCTTGACAGAAGACGATGATTACAGTATAGTTAGGCCGATGCAGGAATGGCTTCTGCCCGGCACAGTATTGCGCAACCGATACGAGATCCTGGGCCTCATCGGCCAGGGAGGCATGGGCGCGGTCTATCAAGCGGCCGACCGCCGCCTTCCCGGCCGCCAGTGTGCGGTCAAGGAGATCTGGCCGCTGCCGGGCACCAGCACCGAGCGCCTGGCACAAACCCGGGCGCAGTTCCTCCGCGAGGCCAGCATCCTGGCCCGCCTCGACCATCCCAACCTGCCCAAGGTCTCGGACTATTTCACCCTGACGCCCTCGGGCGCGCTGCCCGAGGCAGCCGCAGAAGGCTCCGAGCCGCTGGAGGCCGACCCCCAGGCAACGACATCCCCGGACCTGTTGGCGGTCAGTCGGGATTATCTGGTCATGGACTATGTTCCCGGCCAGGATCTCGAGCAGCTCTGCCAACAGGCCTACCGCGAAGGCCGGTTTCTGCAAGAAAAAGACGTGCTGGGCTGGATGACCCAGCTCTGCGACGCCCTGACCTACCTGCACTGCCAGCAGCCGCCCGTGCTGCATCGCGATATCAAGCCGGCCAACGTCAAGCTGACCCCCGAGGGCCGCATCAAGCTCGTCGACTTTGGCCTGGTCAAGGCGCTGGACCCCGACGATCCTGCGACCATGACCGGTCTGCGGGGCATGGGCTCGCTGCCCTACACCCCCATCGAGCAGTACGCCGGCGATCTGGGCCACACCGACACCCGCAGTGACGTCTACGGCCTGGGAGCGACCCTCTACCACCTGCTGACGGGGCAGACACCTCCCAGCGCCCAGCAGCGATTTCTCGACCAGGACGCCCTGCTGGCCCCCCGGGAGATCAACCCGGCCATCTCGTCCCAGGTCGAGCGGGCCATCCTGGCAGCCATGGCCCTCCACCCCCGGGATCGGCCCAACAGCGTGGCGGACTGGTGCCAGGCGCTGGCGGGCAGCCGCGACGAGGCCGCCCCGCCCGTTTCCCGCGAGGACGTGTCGTGGGGCCAGGCCGTGCAGGCCAACTGGTGGCTTTTGCTCCTGGCGCTCGCCCTCGTGGCGGCCGCCGTCCTCTTGACCTTCCGTTAATAACAAGCATCCTTAGCATAGCATGGAACAAGGCCTGTGTCAATTGACACAAGCCGCGTTTGCGTTTATAATGCCGTGAAGTCAGGGCGAATAGCTCAGTTGGGAGAGCGCATCGCTTACAACGATGAGGCCACAGGTTCGAGCCCTGTTTCGCCCATGAGCAAGAGAGCCCCTGCTGTCAACGGCGGGGGCTCTGTCTTGCGGTAACTGGAACGTTCCAGATTGCACCGACGTTTGAAAGATGCTATACTGCCCCTTTGACGGACACAGGTCAAAGAGTTGACAGTTGCGTATGATGATGTCGAACGAATCGCCAAAAGACAGGACCGCTCCCCGGGCAGCCCTTGCATTGGCCCTCCTGGGCATTCTAATCCTGGGCAGCGCCTTCCGCTTTTACAACGTTAATTGGGACGAGGGCACCTATCACATCCACCCGGACGAGCGACACACCACGATGGTGGTCAGCCGCATCCAGTGGCCTGAGAGCCTGGCCGAGTATTTCGACACGAGCCACTCTCCCCTCAACGCCCGCAATCAGGACACGGTCTACTTTTACGGCACCCTGCCCCTCTTCCTGACCAAGGCCGTGGCCAGCCAGCTCGACGCCCTGGCGCCACACGTCCCGTTTCTCGATACGGACCAATCCTACGAGGGTTACGACCGCGTCCACCTGGTCGGCCGGGTCCTATCGGCCCTGTTCGACCTTGGCTCGGTGCTCCTGACCTTTTTCCTGGGGCGCCGCCTCTTTGGCTGGCGCGCGGGCCTCATCGCGGCGTTCCTGCTGGCGGTGACGGTGCTGAACATCCAGGGCTCGCACTACTTTGCCGTAGACACCTTTCTCACCTTCTTTGTCATCCTCACCATCTGGTTCACGCTGGACGTGGCCGAGAACGGGGCCTGGCCCGCCTTCCTGGGCCTGGGCCTGAGCATGGGGCTGACCCTGGCCTGCAAGGTGAGCGTCTTCCTGCTGGTGATCGTCGTCGCCCTGGGCGCCTGGGTGCGCGTCCGCCGGCGCCTGCTGGCCGGGGGCGAGGGAACGAGGGCGCTGCTGGGCACCACGGCGGGCCTCGTCCTGGCCGTGATCGCGGCCGTGGCCGTCTTTCGCGTGGCCCAGCCCTATGCCTGGGCGGGTCCCAACTTTGACGGATGGGAGGGCATCTCCGAGGGCCTGGCCGGGCCGTTCGAGGTCTTTCGTGCCATGCCCGAGCCGCTGCGGGCCGTCGTCATGCCCAATCCCCAGTGGCTGGACGACATTTCCTCCGCCGGCGCGCAGCAGACGGGGGAGGCGGACCTGCCCTGGGGCCGGCAGTGGACCGAGCGCGCCCCCTGGCTCTGGCCCCTGGAGAACATGGTCCTTTGGACCCTGGGCGTGCCCCTGGGCGTCGCGGCCTGGGCAGGCGTGCTCCTGGCACTGGCGGCCGTCGTCCTGGGCTGGCGCCGCCAGCAGGGGGTGGAGAGCGCGGTCGAGGCCGCCGGTCAGGCGGCCGCCCCGCCGGGGGCGGGTGGCCTCTCGAACTGGGACCTGGTGCTCATCCCCCTCGCCTGGGTGCTCCTGACCTTTGGCTGGCAGGGCATGCAGTACGTCAAGTCGGTACGCTATTTCCTGCCCCTCCATCCCTACCTGGCCGTTTTCGCGGCCTGGCTCGTCGTCGCCGCCTGGGATTGGGCGCGGCGGCGGACCGGGCCCACCGGGCTACGCCCCTGGCTGCGCCTCGCCGCCGGCGGCCTGGGCGCCGTCGTGCTGGTGGGTACGCTGGCCTGGGCTTTTGCCTTCATCCAGATCTATACCGAGCCGGTAACCCGCGTGCAGGCCACGCGCTGGATCTATGACAACGTGCCATCGGGCGCCACCCTGCACTACACCACGCCCGAGGGCGAGCCCGGGCAGTTGCAGTTGCCCCTGCCTTCCACGCAGGTCTATGCCACCAACGGCGGCTGGATCGTAACCGCCTTTACCCCACCCCAGAGCCTGATCGCCACCGAGATCACCATGAACGAGCTGACGGGGACCGAGGGACCGGTGGAAGGCGCCTTCGAGGTGCGGATCCGCGCCCTGGGCAGCGATGAGGCCGGCAGCAACTCCAGTGGCGAGCCCCTGACCGTGGCCGAGGCCCAGGCCCACGGTGTCTTTGCCCAGGCCGGGCCGCAGCTCCTCGACATTCCCGACGTGGCCCTCGAAGGGGGAGAGACCTACTACTTTGAAAGCCGTGCCCTGGAGGGCGCGCCCCTGGTCAGCTATGGCTCGGTCATCGCCAACGAGCACTTTGACGACCCGCTGCCCTTTAACATGTTTGGCTACGCGGCATTTGGCTCGGGCCTGTATCGCAGCCTGGACGTCGGCTATCCTGGCAGCACCAACTGCCTCGACCAACTGTCGCTCTACGACGAGGACACCCCCGAAAAGCTGGAGGTGCTGCTGGACGCCCTGGACCAGGCGGACTATATCATGATGAGCAGCGGGCGGCTCTGGCAGTCCATCCCGCGCCTGCCCATGCGCTATCCCATGACCACCCGCTACTACGAGCTGCTCTTTGCAGAAGAGCTCGGCTTCGAGCTGGCCGCCGAATTCCACTCCTACCCGCGCCTGTTTGGCATCGAGTTCGACGACACCTGGGCCGAAGAGCAGTTCACCGTCTACGATCACCCGCGAGTGCACATCTATCGCAAGACGGCCGATTACGACCGCGAAGAGGTCCGCGCCCTCCTCAGCGAAGGCATCGACTGGGAGGGGATTCCCCATGGGCTGAATCCGCGGGACGTGCCGAAGTGGCGCCGGGAGCAGGCGCAGCAGCAGCGGACGGGCGAGAGCCAGAACGCGCTGATGCTCACCGCCGAGGAGCGCCAGATCCAGGAGCAGGGTGGCACCTGGGCATCTATCTTTGATCGCAACAGCCTGGCCAACCGCTGGCCGACCTTTACCTGGCTGCTGCTGCTGGCGGCGGTGAGCCTGGCGGCCCTGCCCCTGACCCTGGCCGTCTTTGGCCGGCTGCCCGACGGGGGCTGGATCCTGGCCCGGCCGGTGGGCGTGCTGCTCCTGGCCTGGCTGGCGTGGATGCTGACCAACCTGACACCGCTGCACTACAGCCGCGGCACCATCTGGCTGGCGCTGGCCATCGTGGCCGCCATATCGTACGGCAGCATGCTGCTGCCCGGCCCGCGGCGGCGGGTGGCCGAGCTGTTCTCTCCGGGCCGGGGGCAGTGGCGACTGGTGCTGGTCAGCGAGATCCTCTTCCTGGCGTTCTTTGGCCTCTTCTGGCTCATCCGCTGGGGCAACCCCGACCTGTGGCATCCCTGGAAGGGCGGCGAAAAGCCCATGGACCTGGCCTACCTGAACGCCGTCATCAAGAGCACCGAGTTCCCGCCCTACGACCCCTGGTTCGCCGGGGGCTATCTCAACTACTACTACTTTGGCCAGGTCATGGTCGGGACGTTGATCAAGCTCGTCGGCATCGCGCCCGCCGTGGCCTACAACCTGGTCATTCCGGCCTGGTTCGCCATGACGGCCATGGGGGCCTTTAGCGTCACCTACAACCTCTACCGCGCCCGGGCGGAGGGGCGCGGCGTCGGCGGCCCCCTCGATGTGCGCCGCATCGGCAGCAGGGCCCTCCTCGTCGGGCTGCTGGGCGCCCTGTTCGTCGCGGTGCTGGGCAACCTGGGCGAGATCCACCTCCTCCTCCTGAAGCTGGCCGAGGGCGTGTTGGACAACTTTTCCAGCACCATCCCCGGCCTGGCCGGCCTGGTGCGCGCCACCGTGGGCACCTTCGAGGTACTCTTTGGCGGCAAGGCCCTGCCCATCGGCCTCGACGAATGGTACTGGAACGCCAGCCGGGCCATTCCCGCCGGCCCCTACGAGGCCGTCATCACCGAGTTCCCGTTCTTTACCTTTCTCTACGCCGACCTGCACGCTCACCTCATCGCCATGCCCCTGACTTTTCTGTCGCTGGCTTTGGCCCTGACCGTGGTGCAGCGCGCCGCGCTCCCCGTGCGAGGGCCAGACAACCAGGCGCGCCCGGCGTGGTGGAACCCGCTGACCCACCTGGCACTGCTCTTTCTGTGGGCGCTGATCATCGGCGCCATGCGCACCACCAACACCTGGGACGTGCCGCCGCACCTCATCGTGGCCTTTGGCGCCCTGGCCATCGCGTCGGCGCAGCGGCCCACGAGGTTCCCGCTGCTCATCCTGGCCGGCCAGATGTTGATCCTCGTCGCGCTGTCGTGGTTGCTGCTTTACTGGCCCTTCTGGGAACACTACGGCTCGTTCTACAACAGCCTGGGCCTGTGGAACGGGACCCGGACGCCGGTGTGGGCCTACCTGGTGGTCCACGGCCTGTTTCTGTTCCCCATCGCCAGCTACCTGGCCGCCCGGACCCTGGGCGACTGGCGGTGCATTCCCATCCTGCGCCGGCTGGGGCTGAGCCTGCGCTATGCAGGGCAGGGCAAGCGCCTGCGCCGCGCCGCCCGCCTCGCCGGCGCTCGCGGTCCGCTCCGCTCCGCTCCGGGACTCTGCCTGCCGGCCGGTCCCCTGCCGTGGATCGCCATCGTCCTGATATTCCTGGCCGTCGTCTTTTTCCTCATCCCCGGGCTGATCGAGTTCACCCGGGCGGACCCCCTCGTGGCCGAGAGCGGCAGCCACGCCTATCGCGGGCTGGCCGTCCTGGGCCTGGGCCTGCCCCTGGCCATCATGGGGCTCATTCTGCTCTTCCGCGCGCCTGCTCCCCAGGCCGGCGCGAGGGATGGGACCATGCCGCTGCAGCGCTACGTGGCGCCCGTCGAAAGGCTGTGGGCCTGGCTCGTCCTCCTGGCCCTGGCCATGACCCTGGGGGTCGAGGTGCTCGTCCTCGAGGGCGACATCGGCCGCATGAACACGGTCTTCAAGTTCTACCTCCAGGTGTGGATCATGTGGGGCGTGGCCGCCGCGGCGGCCGTGGGCTGGATGGTGCCCCGCTTGCGGCGCTGGGGCGGCACGCTCCGGGGCACGGCCGACGAGAATGGCGAGGATGGCGAGGCCAGCGAAGCCTCCGGCGCTGGCGCCACGGCCCGGCGGTGGTGGGTGGCGGTCCTGGTGGTGCTCATCGCCTTTGCCGCGCTCTACCCGCCCCTGGCCATCTCGGCGAAGGTGCGCGACCGCTGGAACGAGGACCAGCCGCCCGGGTTGGACGGCTGGGAATACATGGAGACCGCGAATTACTGGGACCCGGTGGGCGCCGAGTTCGGCCACGACGGCGGCGTGCGCTATGACCTGCGGTGGGACCGGGAGGCCATCGCCTGGCTCCTGGACAACGTCGTCGGCTCGCCCACCATCCTGGAGGGCCAAACGCCCGAATATCGCTGGGGCGGGCGCTACGCGGTCAACACCGGGCTGCCCACCGTCCTGGGCTGGAACTGGCACCAGCGGCAGCAGCGGGCGGCAGCCGACCAGCAGGCCATCTGGGATCGGGCCCAGGACGTGGCGACCATCTATAACGTGCCGGGCACCATGGTTGCCGAAGGGCTCCTGCAAAAGTATGGCGTGCGCTATGTCATCGTCGGCCCCCTGGAGCAGGCTTATTACGATCCCCTGGGCCTCGAAAAGTTCGAGCGCATGGCCGACGAAGGCACGCTCCGGCCGGTGTTCCGCAACCAGGGAGTGACCATCTACGAGGTTCTCCTTGGGCGCTGACGTGCACTGCCCACCGCCGCGGCACGAGTGGCGGCGAATTGCCCGCCCCTGCGTGTAATGTCCGGCCTGGCCGTGCATCTTATAGCATGGAGAAACGCGTACCCGTGAGCCAGGCAAAGGGCCCCGATGCGGCACCTTCAGCGGAAGAGATCGCAGAGCTGTATCGTGCGTACCTGCCCCGCATCCTGAACTATATTCGGCTGCGGGTGGATGGCCAGAGCCTGGCCGAGGATCTGACGGCGGCGGTCTTTGAGCGGGCGCTGACCAGGCAGCACACGCTGCGCAATTGGGAGGCTTTTGGCGCCTGGCTGTTCCGCATCGCCCACAACGTGGTGGCGGGGTACTACCGGCAGCGCCGGCCCACGCTGCCCCTGGATTGGGTGGCCAACCAGGCAGTCGAGGGGGTGCCTTCGCCGGAAGAAGCCGCCGTGCGCAGCGAGGAGCTGCGCCGCCTGAGGGCGGCCATCGCCACGCTGCCCGAGCGGGAACAGGAAATCGTCCGGCTCAAGTTCGGCGCCGGGCTGGGCAACCAGGACATTGCCCAGGTCATGGGCCTGAAACCCGGCCACGTGGCCGTCCTGGTGTTTCGCGCCCTGCAAAAGCTGCGCGCCGAGCTTGACGCAGAGGAATAGGGCCGGTTGCCAGCATGCCCGGGACGGACAAAGGGTCTGTCCGTAGGGGCGACCCTTGCGGTCGCCCTGAACCCTTGCGGTCGCCCTGTTGGGCAGGTACAAGACCTGCCCCTACCCCGAATGATTGAGAAGATGGGTCTATCCAACAGAAGTGGGAGATGAACGAGAGACGAGTTGAGCGAGAGCGGGCCGCGCGCCTGGCGGCGGCCCTGGATGAACTGCTTGCCGACCCGGCCTCCCCTCCAACGGGGCTGGAGCCCGAGGGCGAGGCGCTGCTGCCCACCGCGCAGCGGCTGGCGCGGCTGCCGGCGCTGCTGGGGCCGGCGAGCCCCGGCCTGCTGCCCGAGCCCGGGCACCTGGTGCGCCGGGTGCGCGCCGCCCTGCCGGACGGTGCAGGGCCAGGGGCAACCCGGGCCGGCCGCCGCCCGGTTCCGCGGTGGCGCTGGGCGGCAGCCGCCCTGGCCGTCGCCCTCGTGGTGGCCCTGCTGCTCACACCCGTCGGCCAGACCGCCGTCGCCAGCTTTCTGGGAATCTTTCACCTGGGCCGCACCGAGGTCCAGATCTCCCAGACCGGCACGCCGGTGCCCGCCGGGCACACGGCCGTGCGCGAAACCTGGACGCTGGCGGAGGCACGGGAGCGGCTGCCCTTTGCCCTGCCCGAGCCGGCCTACCTGCCCGACGGTTACAGGCCGCGGGCAGTGTACAGCTACACCTATCCCGACCTGCCCGAGTGGGTGCCGCAGCCGGTCTTTGTGGACGTGGACTATGGCAAGGTGGAGCGCAGCGAAACGGAGGGCAACCTCATCCTGCGCGTCTATCCCATCATGTTGGGGCATGAGGCCAGCATTTCGCGCCTGAACCTGGAGACGACCTCTGTGGAAAAGGTGCAAGACCTGGAGATAAACGGCCAGCCCGGCGTGCTGTTGCGCGTGGGCGACGCCTGGCAAGAGATTGTGTGGGAGCAGGGCGACCTGGTGTTGGCCCTCTGGGCGCCCGACCTGCCTGAAGAGGAGCTGCTGGCCATCGCCCGCTCGGTTCGGTGAGATCCGGCCCGTGCACCTCGGAAGGGACAACGGCCTTCCGTAGCTGCCGGGGCCGAGACTGTCAATTTCAGGAAACAGGATGATCATCGTCGTCGCCTGGTGGTTCTGGTTACAAGTGATGGGCCTGGCAGCCCTGCCCCTCACCCATCAGTTTTTTGCACGGCTGCCCGGCCGGGGCTATGCCTTTGCCCGGCCCCTGGGCCTGCTGCTGAGCTGTTATGTCCTGTGGCTCGGCGGCTCGCTGGGGCTGCTGCGCAACAGCACGGGGGGAGCGCTCCTGGCCATCGGGCTGGTGGCCGCCGTCTCGCTGGTCGTCTACCACCGCGGCCGCCGCGGCGCGGAGGGGCAGGACGACCCGGGGCTGCTGGCCTGGCTCCGGGCCAATCCCCGCCTCGTAGTCGCCGTGGAGCTGCTCTTTGCCGGCGCCCTGGCCTTCTGGTCGGTCCTGCGCGCCTACTCCCCGGAGCTGATGACCGCCGGCGGCGAGAAGTTCATGGAGATCATGTACCTGAACTCTATCGGGCGCAGCGAGTATTTTCCGCCCCACGACGCCTGGCTCGCCGGCTATGGCATCAGCTACTACTATTTCGGCTACATCATGATGGCCACCCTCACGCGCCTGGCCGGGTTCGCCGCCCATCTCACCTTTAACGTGGGCCTGGCCTCCCTCCTGGCCCTGACCTGCACCGGCGCCTTTGGCCTGGTCTACGAGTTGGTCAGGAGCACCCGGCGGGCCGAGACGCGAGCCGGGGGCCGCGGACCAAAGCCCGTTGCCTGGGGACTGCTGGGCGCGGCCCTCGTGGCGGTCATGGGCAATCTGGAGGGCTTTCTGGAGGTCCTGTACAGCGCCCGCCTGCTGCCCGTGGCCTTCTGGCAGTGGCTGGACATCGAGGAGATCAACCAGCCCTTCGCCGCCGGGCAGCCGGCCAGCCTGCTGCCCACGCGCAGCGGCTGGTGGTGGTGGCGCGCCTCGCGGGTGATCCGCGATCTGGACCCCCTCGGCCAGCCCATGCCGGTGCAGCCCATCGACGAGTTCCCGGGGTTCAGCTTTCTCCTGGGCGACATGCACCCCCACGTCCTGGCGCTGCCCTTTGTGCTCCTGGCCCTGATCCTGGCCTTCCGGGCCTTGCGCACCGGCGCAGAACCGGCCGGGGTGGCGCCCTGGTGGCTGCCCGTGCGGCGCCTGCCGCTGCTGGTGCCCCTCTGCCTGGGCGGCCTGGCCTTTCTGAACACCTGGGACTTTCCCATCTACTGGCTGATCTTTGTGGTGGCCTACGGGCTCGGTCGCTGGCGGGAGTATGGTGCCCTGCGCTGGCCCTTGCTGCGGGACGTGTCGCTGACGGGCGGCGCGGCGGCGGTCCTGGGCCTGCTTCTCTACCTGCCCTTTTACATCGGCTTCCAATCCCAGGCCGGCGGGCTGCTGCCCACCCTGTACGTCGGCACGCGCTTCCGGCAGTATTTCGTCATGTTCGGGCCGTTCCTGGTCGCCCTGGCCGGGCTGCTGCTGTTCGTCGCCCGCCGCGAGGTAAAGGCGCGCGGCGTGGCACCCGGCAGCCTGCTGCGCCGCTGGCTGGGCTGGACGGCTGCCCTGTTGGTGCTGCCCCTGGCCATCATGCTCGCCCTCGTCCTGGGGCTGCTGCTCACCGAGGCGGGACGCCAGGCGCTGGAGGGCATTCGCCAGAACCCGGCGGTCTATGCCATCGTCGGCGACAAGCCCTGGCCTGCCGTCCTGGCCCAGCTCGTCGCCGTCAAGCTGCGCACCTGGGTCATGCCCCTGGTCGTCGCCGGCCTGGCGGGACTGGGTGCGGCGCTCCTGCAGGGCCGGTTCACCGGCGCCGAGCGGGGGGCAGGGGGTGGCTCGGACCCCTCCCCGGCGGGCCCGGGCAGCATGGAACTCGAGGCGGAGGAACCGGGCGATGAGGGGAGCGACGCCGCGCGGCACGCGCTGGGCTTTGCCCTGCTGTGCGCCGTGGCCGGCCTGCTCCTGACCCTGAGCGTCGAGTTTGTCTACCTGGTGGACAATTTCGGTGTGCGGATGAACACCATCTTCAAGTTCTACTTCCAGGCCTGGGTGCTCATGGGCGTCGCCAGCGCCTTTGGCGTCTACTGGCTGAGCCGTGGCCGCCGGGCATCCGCCTTGCGAACGGGCGTCCTGGTTGCCTTCTGGCTGCTGTTCGCCATGGGCATGGTCTATCCCCTGCTGGGCAACTACAGCCGGGCCGGTGGCTTCCAAAGCCCGCCGACCCTGGACGGCACGGCGTACCTGGCGCAGAGCCAGCCGGACGACTATCAGGCCATCGCCTGGCTGAACGAGAACGTGGAGGGCGCACCGGTCATCCTGGAGGCGCCCGGCGCGGGCGCCAGCTCGTACGTCTACGAGGGCCGCGTCTCGGCCCTCACCGGCCTGCCAACGCTCCTCGGTTGGGCGGGCCACGAAGGCCAGTGGCGCGGCAGCTACGAGATCCAGGGCGCCCGCGAGCCCGACATTGCGACGATCTATAATACGCTGGATCCGGCCGCGGCCGAGACGCTGCTGCGGGAGTATGGCGTGACCTACGTCTACGTCGGCCCCCTGGAGCGGAGCAAGTACGATCCCCGCGCCCTGGCCAAGTTCGCGCGGTTCATGGAGACCGTGTACGAGGAAGCGGACGTCACGATCTACAAGATGAGCAAATAGGAATCGAAGCATGGATTGGTTGCTGGACGAAGGTGAGTACGAGTTGCCGCCCGAGCGGCACGAAGAGCCGGACGTGGCCGCGGCCGGGGCATCTACGGCCGTGATCCTGGAGCGGGTGGGCTGGGCTCTGGCGGGGCTCGTGGCCGCGGTGCTGCGCCTGGGCGCCCTGGGGCTGCGGCCCCTGGGCGAAGGGGAAGCGGAGCAGGCGCTGGCCGCCTACCGTTTCGCCCAGGGAAGCATCCAGGCAGCCCCGGCCGGGACGCTGCCAGCGCTCTTGAGCGGGAACGTCGCGGTCTTTGGCCTGCTCGGAGCCAACGACTGGACGGCGCGGCTGTGGCCCGCCCTCGCCGGCCTGGCGCTGGTCCTGCTGCCCTACCTGCTGCGGCACCGGCTGGGCCGCGGCGGAGCGCTGGCCGCCTCGCTGCTCCTGGCCATCTCGCCCACGGCGGTGTGGAGCGCCCGGGGCCTGGACGGCGCCACGCTGGCCGCCGCCTGTGGCCTGGCCCTGGTGGTGGGCCTGATCCTCGTCGTGGACGGGCAAAGGCGCTGGGGGTTGACCCTGGCGGCAGTGGGCCTGGGGTTGGGGCTCGCCTCGGCACCGGGCTTTTATTCGGTGCTGCTGGCCCTCCTCCTGTTCGGGCTGGGGCTGGCCCTTGCCCGGCGGTCCCTGGGCCGCGATTGGGGGTGGGAGGCGCTGGCCGAGGCCTATGACGCCCTGCGCGCCGACCCGGATCACATTCCCTGCGCTCAGTGCATGCGGCTGCGGCAGGCCGCCGTCCTCGCCGGGGGGACCCTGCTCCTGTCGGCGACGACCTTTGCCCTGCATCCGGCCGGCATCGGCCACACGGCCGACCTCCTGGGCGCCTGGGTGCGCGGCTTTCTGCCGGAAGCCGGGGAGCAGTCGGCCCTCCACCTGCTGCTGGTCCTGGCGAGGTACGAGCTGCTGATCCTGTTGCCCGCCGCCGGCCTGGGCTTGGCGGCCCTGGGGCGCCGGCTGGCCCGCCGCGATCCGTCCGCTGCCCCCCCGCCGGCCGAGCCGGCCGGCCTGTCTCACACCGCCGTCCTGGGATTCTGGGCGGTGGCTGCCCTGGTGCTGGCCCTGGTCGCGCATCGAACGGCCGGGGACCTCCTGCTGGCCCTCGTGCCCCTGGCACTGCTGGCCGGCGAGGGGATGGAACGCGCCTGGTACTGGATCCGGGCTCGCGTCTATTGGGGCGAGGCGTGGCTGGTGGCAGGGGTCGGCCTGGCGCTGGCCGTCTTCCTGTACCTGCAACTGGCCTTTGTCGCCCGCAGCAGCAGCGGAGCAACGGTCTCGGTGGCGGGCGTGACCATGTATGCCACGACCACCTACCTCATCCTGGCTGCCGTGGC
>JAAYZQ010000515.1 GCA_012514775.1 Anaerolineaceae bacterium | reverse complement strand
GGGAGAACTGTGAAACCATCTCAAGGTGTGCGATGAAGATTCCAATGGTAACGTTTGTCGGTCGATCGGGCGCGGGCAAGACGACCCTGCTGGTCAAGCTCATCGCCGAGCTGCGGCGGCGCGGCTACCGCGTGGCGACGATCAAGCATCACTCTCACAACGGCTTTGATATTGACCAGCCCGGCAAGGATAGCTGGCGCCACGCCCGGGCGGGCAGCGAGCACGTCATCGTCGCCGCCCCCGACAAGATGGCGACCTACCGCATGCTCGACCACGAGCTCAGCCTGGACGAGCTGGCGGCGACCATCTCGGGCGTGGATCTCGTCCTCGTGGAGGGCTACAAGCAGGCCGAGCTGCCCACCTTCGAGGTGGTCCGCGCTGCCAACAGCCTGGATCTCGTGGCCCGGCCCGAGTACCGCTTTGCCGTCGCCACGGACACCCCCCTGGACCTGCCCGTGCCCCAGTACGGCCTGGACGACGTCCAGGGCATCGCCGACTGCATCGAGGGTCGCTTTTTGCAGCGGGAGCGGGGCGTGCGCCACGACAACGCGAGGAGCGGCATCTCCTATGCCCAGGCGCTGGAGACGACGCTGAGTTACGTGGAGCCCCTGGGGGTCGAGACGGTGGACCTGGCCCAGGCCTGCGGGCGCGTGGTCGCCCGGGACCTGGACGCCGTGGTCGACTCGCCCTCGGTGGATGCCTCGCTGAAGGACGGCTACGCGGTTCTCTCCAGGGACATCGCCGGGGCGCGTGCCGAGTCGCCGGTGCGGCTGCGCCTGGCCGGCGTGGCCGCGGCGGGGCACCACTGCGCGGAGGGCGTGAAGCCGGGCACCGCCGTGCGCGTCCTGACCGGGGCGCCCATTCCCCTCGGGGCGGAGGCGGTCGTCTCGGCCGAGTTTGCCTCCGACGACGGCCAGGTCGTCACCGTCGTCAACGACGCCGAGCCCGGTCGCAATATCCTGGCCCGGGGCAGCGACGTCGCCCGGGGTCAGACGGTCGTCGCCGCCGGCACCGTGCTTCGTCCGGTGACCGTGGGGTTGCTGGCGGCCGCGGGCCATGCCCGGGTGCCCGTCTATCGCCGCCCTCGGGTGGCCATCCTGGCGACGGGCGACGAGGTGGTCGCGCCCGGCACGCCTTTGGCGCCGGGCAAGCTCTATGCCAGCAACGTGGCGACCCTGGCGGCCTGGTGTTCCAGCGCGGGCCTGGCCGTCACGACGCGCATCCTGCCCGACGCCCGCGATGCCATCCTGGCCGGGCTCCAGGAGAGCCTGGCCGAGCACGACGCCATCCTGACCAGTGGTGGCGCGTGGAACAGCGATCGGGACCTGGTGGTGCGCCTACTGGACGAGCTGGGCTGGCACAAGCATTATCACCGCGTGCGCATGGGGCCCGGCAAGGCCGTGGCCTTTGGGCTGTGGCAGGGCAAGCCGGTCTTTTGCCTGCCCGGCGGACCGCCCTCCAACCACATGGCCTTTCTGCAACTGGCCCTGCCTGGCCTGGGACGCCTTGAGGGCCGGACCCGGCCCGGGCTGCCCGTCCAGGTGGCGCGCCTGGCCCGGGAGGTGCAGGGACAGTTGGAGTGGACGCAGTTCATCCACGGCCGCCTGGAGCGCAGCGCCGAGGGGTTGATCGTTCACCCCATGCGCCTGAAAAGCCGCCTGCAAGAAATGGCCGGCACCGAGGCCATTGTCAAGGTCCCCGAAGGGGTGGAGCAGATCCCCGAGGGCACCGTGATCGAGGTCCAGCTCCTGGGCCCGCTGGACATGCGCAGCGGCGGCGGTTTGTAGCAGGTTGTCGGAGAGGTGTGTGTACGTTCGTAGTGGGCGATTTATCGCCCAAGAATCGCG
>JAAYZQ010000514.1 GCA_012514775.1 Anaerolineaceae bacterium | reverse complement strand
CAGCCAGACGTGCAGCGGGAACTGGGAGCTCTTGCCCACCGCCCCGCCAAAGATGAGGAGGGCGATGAGGGTCGCCCAGGGCACGCCGCCAAAGGCATAGGTGTTGGCCAGCTGCTCCAGCGTCTCGGGCGCAAACACCTCGCGGAAGGTGAGGGTCTTGGTCTGGGAGTAGAGCAAAAAGATGCCGGCCATCATCAGGGCATCGCCGATGCGCGTCGTCAAGAAGGCCTTCAGGCCGGCCTGCTTGGGCGTGATGCGGTTCGGGTCGGAGTAGGACTTGTCAAACCAGAAGCCGATGAGCAGGTAGGAGCAGAGGCCCATGATCTCCCAGAAGACCAGGAGCGTCAGGAAATTGTCCGAGATCACCAGGCCCAGCATGCCGCAGGCAAAGAGCGAGATGTAGGCAAAGAACCGGGAATAGCGAGGATCGACGTCGCTGGTCCCAAAGTTCATGTAGCCCTTCGAGTAGATAAAGATCATCAAGCACACAAAGGGCACCATGAACAGCATCAGGCCGGTGAGGGTGTCGACGTGGAAGCCAAGCTGAAGCTGGCTGTTCCCGGTGGGAATGGCAAAGAGAGGCAGGGCGAGCCCTCCCCGGGGCGGGGTGAGCTCGCGGGCCGCCCCCCGGGCGCCGAACAGGACCAACCAGCCCAGGATCCAGGCCAGCCCGATGCCCACCCAGGCCACCCAGGTGCTCAGGAGGCGATGGCGATTGGTGACCAGGACGATGAGGGCAAAGGCGGCCAGTGGAAAGAGCGGGATCAGCCAGGTCAAGTTAAAAAAGGTTTCGGTCATCAACTCCTCGCTCCTCTACAGTTTCATCACGTCTACTTCTTCGACGTCTATCGTACGGCGATTGCGATAGACCGAAATGACCAGGGCCAGACCAACGGCTGCCTCGGCGGCAGCCACGCTGATGACAATGATGGCAAATACCTGGCCCGAGAGCGTGGCCTGTACCACCTCCACGTGGCGCCAGAAAGCCAGCAGGTTCACGTTCACCGAGTTCAGCATCAGCTCCACGCCCATGAGGACGCCGATGGCGTTGCGGCGTGCGAGGGCGCCGTATAGGCCGATGCAGAACAGGGCGGCTGCGACGACGAGATACCAGGACAGCGGGACATCCATGAGCCTTCTCCTCCCTTGCCTATTTCTCTCGGGCGATGATGACGGCGCCGACCAGGGCCACCAGCAACAGGACGGAGGCCACTTCAAAGGGCAGCAAATAGGCATCGGGGCTCACAAGCCCGATGCCCAGTTGCACGATGGTCCCATCCGGCACTTGCGCGGGCGCCGCCGGCCAGTTGGTGTTGAGCAGGATGTAGACCAGGATCCCAAAGAGGATGACCGCCGCTCCCAGCCCGTAGGGCCACTGCTCGTTGCGCGCCTCGTAGTCGTCGGACATCAGCCGGCGGGAGAGCATGATGGCAAAAATGACGAGGATGGCGATGGCCCCCACGTACACCAGGATCTGGACCATGGCCAGCAGCTCCGCCTCCAGCAAGAGATAGAAGCCGGCGACCCCCACGAACGAGAGCACCAGGAAGAGAGCCGAATGAAAGAGGTTTCGGTTCAGGACGACGCCCAGGGCGCCTCCCAGGGCAGCGATGCTCAGGATGATAAAGACGACTTGGGAGACAGTCATTGACTCCTACCTTTCGTTGCACTCAAGGCGGGCCCTTCCGCGGCAACAATGCGCTTGAGCGCCGGCGCGTAGCTCAGGCGGCGCACGGCGCGGTTGGTGATAAAGTAGGCGACGACCACGAGCACGATGTTGCCCACCAGCATGATGCCGCCGTGGACGATGGGCCGCAGCAGCTCGCTCTCCGTGGGGATCTTGACCACCAGGCCGGCCAGCAGCAGGTTCGCCAGGGCGAGGGGCACCAGGAACTTCCAGGCAAAGCCGACGAGCTGGTCGTAGCGCACACGGGGGTAGGTGGCCCGGAACCAGAGCATCAAGAAGATGACAAAGCTGGCCTTGAAAAAGACGATGAACGGCGTCAGCACGGGGGCCAGGTTCTCCAGCCCGAAGAACTTCCAGCCGCCCAGGAACAGGGTCGAGAAGAGGATGCCGGCGGCAAACATGTTGACGTACTCGGCGATAAAGAACATGGCAAACTTCATGCCGCTGTATTCGACCATGTAGCCGGCGACCATCTCGGAGTCGGCCTCGATGAGGTCGACGGGCGAGCGGTTTGTCTCGGCCAGGGAGGAGATGAGAAAGATGAGGGCGGCGACGGGCATGACCACAAAATAGGGGACCGACTGAACTTCGACGATCCCCTGGGTCGACATCGTGCCCGTGAATAGGATCACGGCCAGGATGCAGAGTACCATGGGTATTTCGTAGGCGATCAACTGGTTGACGACGCGAAAACCGCTCAGCATGGCAAACTTGTTGTTGGAGCCCCACGCCGCGATGAGCACCGCCAGGACGTG
>JAAYZQ010000513.1 GCA_012514775.1 Anaerolineaceae bacterium | reverse complement strand
CCTGGAGACGAAACAGCTCCGGGGGAATCTAATTTGTACAATGAACCTCTCCCTACATTAAACGTTGTAGTACGACCCTACCAACCCCGAGGTACAGGACCGCGCCAGCCGCGGTCCTTTTTATGGCCCAGAAATCCCCCATTCAGCCAATGACGGGCACCGGGCAACCGGGTATAATGGATCCATCACGGAAGCTGGAGGGGTTCAGATGACGGCACATGTCGCTATGACCCGACAACACAAACGCCTTGCATGGATTTTGTGCGCTTTCGCGCTCATGGGCCTGCTCGCCGCTTGCGCGCAGAACGATGGTTCGGCACTGGCCTCGGCGGGACGGCAGTCCTTCAACCTGTCCATGACCGGTGAGGATGGGGCACAGGTCTCCTGGCAGGGCCACGACGGCGCGCTTCGGCCCGGCAGCGCGGAAACCATGCACCTGGCCGTTGTCAACAACACGGGCCGGGTCTGGAATGGCCGTTTCTGCGTGCAGTTGCTGGAGCCGAGCCCTTCTGCGGTGGCCATTCCGTTGGCCCGGCAGGACTTCAGGCTCGAACCGGGCGCCAGTTTCTCACAGGACGTTCGCGTCGAGCTGCCTGCGGATCTCCCGCCCGGCGTCCATGGGCTGGCCCTGGTGATGCACAAGCCTGTCGGACCCATCGCAGAGGTGGTTCCAGTGCAGGTGGGAGGGGGTGAGAGTGAGCCGTTCGACGGGGACTGGCCTACGGATGCGGCGCTGGTTGCCTGCCCCGCACCCTAGGGTGCCGGCGGCGGAGGCCGGCAGATGAGCACAGAACCGGAACCGGGGGTCGTCACGAGCGATGATGCCCAGTACGCCCTGGATCTCGTCAAGGCCATCTGCACGGAGGTAGGGCCGGGGCTGCCGGGCAGCCCCCAGGAACGGGAACGGGCGCGGATGATCGAGGAGGGTCTGGAAGCGCACCTGGGAGCCGGGAGCGTCGCCGTGGAAGGATTTACCTTTGCGCCGGCGGCCTTCTTGCGGTCGAGTCCGGTGATCGCGCTCCTGACCCTCCTTGCCGCCCTGCTGAATATCTCCGCGGGCCGCCTCCCCGGGGTCTCAACCTGGGCGGCCTGCGTTGCTGCCTTGATGATCTCTTTCATCTCGCCGCTGGTGTTTCTCTTCGAGTTCGTCCTTGGCCTGGAGCTGACGGATCCACTCTTCAAGAAGCGGAGGTCGGTGAACGTCGTCGGCAGCCTGCACAAGCCGGGGACCCGGGACGTGAAGCGGCTCCTGATTCTGAGCGGCCACCACGACAGCGCCCCGGAGAACACCTGGCTCCGGTTCCTGGGCTACGGGTTCTTTCTCCTGTCGGCCACCTGGCTCTTGGGATTGCTCACCCTGCCGGCGATGTGCCTCGTCCAACTGGCGGGCCTGGTCGCCGGGGACGCCGGCCTGCTCGAAGCTGGGACCCTTGGCTGGCCCCTGCTGGTCTATCCCATCGCACCTACCATCCTCTTCGCCCTGTTCCTGAGCCGGGAATGGGACGACGGAGGAGTTGTGCCCGGCGCGGCCGACAACCTCTCGGCCTGCGGTCTTCTCGTGGCCATGTGCCGGTTCCTGGTAGAGAACCCCTCCTGCATCCCCGACGACACCGAGATCCGCTTTATCTCCTTCGGCGCCGAGGAAGCAGGCTACCGGGGCTCGCGGCGGTACGTGGCGTGCCACCTGGATGAGCTCCAGCGCCTGGATGCGCGGCTGCTCAACTTCGAGACGATTGCCCACCCGGAAATCGCCATCCTCACCTCCGAGACGAACGGCACCGTCAAGAATTCCCCGGAGATGGTGCACAGCACGGTCGCCGCCGCGGAGCGCGCCGGCGTTCCCTACAAGCTCAGGCAGGCTTCCCTCGGCGTAGCCGGCGACGCCGGTCCCTTTAGCAGGGCCGGCCTCAAGGCAACGACGCTGCTGGGCATGAGCACGAAACAGCAGGTGGCCTTCTACCACCAGGTGTGGGATACGCCGGACGTCCTGACCCTGGAACCGCTGTTGAACGTGCTCAAGCTCGCCCTCGAGTGGGTAGGCAACGGCGGGGAATAGACAGGATGATTGGCATGGCTTACCTGCGCTGCTCGGCAACCAACTCTACGCCGCTCTTGTCGGACTTCCACGCCGCTGCAACCTCCTCGGCCAGGCTCCTCATTTCCGTCAAGGCCGAGTCTGCTTGCTGCTCGCGCAACCGGTCTCGTTCTTCTTCGGTCAGGGGACGCAGCATAGCTACCGGCTCCCCCCGCAGCGTGATCACGTATTCGGCCATTTCCTCAGACACCGCGCGTATCACGCGCGATGCCTGGCTTTTCAGCTCGCGCACGCCCACAGTCTCGGGCATTCTCTACCTCCTCAGCCATGTGGCTACCAGGTGGCCACATCATAGCTCAGAGTAACCCGGCCGTCAATCTCAAGTGCTCAAGATCAGACCACCAGAGGTGGGAAGCGCCGGGCGCCCCGACCCTGGAAGCCCACTGCATTTGACGATACCGCTCAGGTATGATATGATGGCAAAAGTTGCAGGTAAGATGGATCGAACGGGAGGTCGTATGGAAACCGTTACAGTTTCCCCGAAATACCAGGTCGTAATTCCAAGCAGAGTGCGGCAAGCGCTTGGAGTGGAGCCGGGACACAAGGTCAAGGTCATCCTGTATGACAACCGGATCGAGATGATCCCTGTCAAGCCGGTCCGGCAAGCGCGCGGATTTTTGAGAGGGATCGATACGTCCGTTTCCAGGGAGGATGACCGCGTATGAACGTCGTCGATTCCTGCGGCTGGCTCGAGTACCTGGCCGATGGGCCGAACGCTGATTTTTTCGCGGCGGCAGTAGAAGACACCTCCGATCTGGTGGTCCCGTCGTTGAGCCTGTACGAAGTGTTCAAGAAGGTGTTGCAGCAGCGGGGAGAGGGTGATGCCTTGCAGGCAGTGGCGCTGATGAGTCAGGGCACCGTTGTCGACCTGAATATGGATCTGGCTCTGTTGGCAGCCAAGATATCGGTGGAATTGCATCTGCCGATGGCCGATAGCATCATCCTGGCCACTGCGCGGCAGTATGAGGCCAACCTTTGGACCCAGGATGTGGATTTTGCGGATATCCAGGGCGTGCGGTACATTGCCAGGCCCTCGTAACAAAGTCTTTCGAGTCGCAGACATTCCATGGAGGAAAACGTGCAGGCAGCCCTTATCCCCAGGCCGGTCTCACTGGCGCCGTCTCCCGGCGTCTTCTGGCTGACACCCGCGTCCCGCATCCTTGTCGAGCCGGAGGTCGAGGAGGTGGCCGCCATCGGCCGCGGCCTCGCCGGCTCGCTCGCGCCCCTCGTCGGATACCCCCTGCCCGTCCTGGCCGTGGGCCGGCCCACCTCGGCCGGCGACCTGATCCTGGCGACGTCGGGGAGCGACGCGGCGTTGGGCGAGGAGGGATACGAGCTGGCCGTCACGCCCGAGCACGTCAGGATCGCGGCCCCTTGCCCCGCCGGGATCTTCTGGGGCATCCAGACCCTGCGCCAGATGCTGCCCGCCGGCGTGCCGCGGCCGGAGCGCCAGCCCGGGCCGCTGCCCATCCCGGCGGTGACGGTCCGCGACCATCCGCGCTTCCCGTGGCGGGGTTTCATGCTCGACGTGGCCCGCCACTTTTTTGGGGTCGACGACGTCAAGCACCTCGTCGACCTCATTGCGGCATACAAGATGAACCGACTGCACCTGCACCTCGCCGACGACCAGGGCTGGCGCCTGCAGATCCGGTCGTGGCCCGCCCTGACCGAGATCGGCGGCAGCACGTCTGTAGGCGGCGGGCCGGGCGGCTATTACACCCAGGCCCAGTTCGCCTCCCTCGTCGCTTATGCCAGGGAGCGGTACGTGACCGTCGTGCCCGAGATCGACATGCCCGGGCACACCGGCGCCGCCCTGGCGTCGTATCCGGAGCTGAACGGCGATGGCGTGGCGCCGCCGGTGTATACCGGTATCGGCGTGGGTCACACGACCTT
>JAAYZQ010000512.1 GCA_012514775.1 Anaerolineaceae bacterium | reverse complement strand
GTCACATCTTATTTGGAGAACAACACCGACGGCTGGGTCGAGGAGGTCAAGGACTTGGCCGCCTTTTCCTGCGCCAGCGCGGCGAGCTCTTCCAGGGTCCCCGCGTGCAGGGCCCCGGCCGGGCAGGTCGACACGCAGGCCGGATCCTGGCCCGCCGCCAACTTGTCGATGCACAACTCGCACTTTTGCATGGTGCCGTCGTCGCCATACTGGGGCACGCCGAAGGGGCACGCGAAGAAGCAGTAATGGCAACCAATGCACCTGGACCGATCGACGCGCACGACGCCCGTCTCGGGATCCTTCTTGATGGCACCCGCCGGGCAGACGGCCTCGCAAGCCGGATTGCCGCAGTGCATGCACGACAGCGAGATACTTTCCTTGGTGACGTTGGGGAACGTGCCGCTCCACACCGTCGTCACCCGCCGCCATCTGACGCCCAGGTCCACGTTGTTCGCTGCCTTGCAGGCAACCTCACAGGCGTGGCACTCGGCGCACTTGTCCACTTCGAGATAAAAGCCATATTGTTTTGCCATGGTTCACATCTCCTTCCTTTCCAGGTCCTGTGCCACGCCTAGGCCTTCCGGACCTCGACCAAGGTCTGGCTGCTCATGGCCATCACGACGGGATCAAACATTTTGCTCCGATCGGTGGTGTACATGTTGTTGCTGTTGGCCCCGCCGTCCGCCAGCGGAAAGTCTTCCATCCCCAGCTCCTGGCAGCCTTGCCACCAGCCGTGGAGGATCATGACCGTGTCCGGGCGGATCCCGGGATAGTACATGGCCTTGACCTTCAGCCAGCCGTGGGGGCCTTCGACGATCACCCAGTCCCCGTCGTTGATGCCGCGCGCCTTGGCCGTGTCGGGATAGATGTGGAGGAAGGGATAAGGCTCGATTTCGCGCAGGTATGGGATATTGCGCAGCCACGCTGCGTTATAGGTCTTGGACGTATGGTAGTCCGACATGAGCAGCGGATATTTGTCCAGGAGCTCGGGCGTGGCCGTGGGGCCTTCCGGAAGCTCGCGCCAGACCGGCATGGGGGTGAACCCCGCCTCCTCGAACAGCGTGTTATAGATCGCCACCTTGCCCTGGGGCAGGTAGGGACCCTTGTCGATGCGCGTGCTCACCGTCGAGAACCTCTTGGCGTACTGCTCGTACTCCGGAGGGTTGCCCTTGTACTTGCGGCCCTTGGGGTACTCGGTCCGCAGTTGCTCGTAGGTCATCTCCAGCGGTTCCATCCGCCAGTCCATGTGGGCCTTGATGTCGCCGTTCCACCAATCCTCGCCGTAGCCACAGGCCGTGCCCAGGTCGAGCCAGAACTCGTAGTCCGACTTGTAGTCTCCCTGGCGCTCGATGACCTGGTTGCGGGCCATGATCCACGGGCCCGAGGTCTCGAAGGGATGGTCATTTTCATAGCCGGTGGCCACGGGCATGACCACGTCGGCCCAGGGCATGTCGGAGGTGCGCATCAGGTCCAGGACCACAAAGAACTCGAGCTTGCCGAGGGCCTCGATGATGCGCTTGGTGCCGCGGGTGCTGGCGATGGCCTGGCTGCCGGGAGCGATCATGGCCCGGATGGGATACTTTTCCCCGGTCAGGACGCTATCGAACAGGTTGTACAGACCGCAGGAGGTACCTTCCTGCCAGGGCTGGAAGGGCTTGGGCATCTCGTAGCCCACCAGCTTGTCGACCCACTCCTGGGTGTAGCGTTCCCGAAGGTGCACGCCACGGGGCTGGGGCATCTCACTCGAGCCACCCCAGACGTTGCAGCCGGGCTTGTCCAGGTGGCCGGTGATGGCCATCATGATCGCCACGGAGCGGACGGCGTCGTTGCAGCTCGGGGCGTGCTCGGGGCCGTTGCTCAGCTCGATGGCCGCCTTGGGCGTGGTGGCGTACATGCGGGCGACTTCCTTGATCTGGTCGGCGGGTACGCCGGTGATGGTCTCGGCCCATTCCGGCGGATACTGCTGCACGTGCTCCTTGAACTCCTCGAAGCCATAGCACCACTCGCTGGTAAAGGCCGCATCGTACAGGTTCTCATTGATGATCACGTTGAGCATGCCCAGGGCCAGCGCGGCGTCGGTGCCGGGGCGCAGGGGCACCCACATGGCGTCCGTCATGGCGCCGTCGGCCTCCAGCGAAGGCTTGATGGCGATGAACTTGACGCCACGGGCCCTGGCATCCACCAGCTTGGCCACGCCACCCTTGGCCGAACCCGAATACACGGGCTGAACACCCCACAGGATGACGAGATCGGCGTTGCTATAGTCCGGCGAGGTGACGCCACCGATGGTGTACGTAAAGGTGAACATGCGCTGCATGGCGCAGATGCCACTGTGCCCATAGTTGGGGCTGCCGTGCGTGATCAGGAAGCGATACAGGTAGTCGCTGTAGCTGCGCCGCGCCGGCGAGAGGATGCCCAGGCTCTCCGGCCCGTGCTTTTCCTTCAGTTCGAGGAGCTTGTCGGCGATGAGCTGAATGGCCTCGTCCCAACTGATGCGCTCGAACTTGCCCTCTCCCTTTTCTCCCACACGCTTCATGGGATACTTGATGCGGTCGGGGGAATAGACCCACTGCGGGGCGGCGTGGGCCTTGGGGCAGTTCTTCCCGTTGTTGGTGGGGCACTCCGGGAAGGGCTCGATGCCCACGAACTTGCCATCGACCACCTTGGCCATGACGCCGCAGCCGGAGCTGGGCCCACACATGGCGCAAAAGGTCGGGACAAGCTTGACTTCCCCTGCCTGCTCCTGGGCATAGGCCACGCCGCGCTGCTTCTTGAGCAGGGTCGCGCCGGCCCCACCGATGGCTCCCGCCGCTCCAAGCGCTCCTGTTGCCTTCAGGAACGTGCGGCGGCTAAACCGTGTAGAGGTATGCTGTCTCTCTTCACCCATTGAATCCTCCTATCTGATTGGGCTCCACACCATCGTCCTTGGTTCGATCGGCGAGTTTGATTTGTTCTGGCCTGGCCTCCTCTACCCGCTCCGCGGGCCGCAAGGCACAACCGTGCGGCTCGTCCAGGCAGACAACGGGTGCTTTGCCCGTGATGGCGCACACCAGGTCTTGAATGTCCGTCATCGCCCGCCGCTCGCCGCTGAGCAGAAATATCAGGTTTTCGTCAGGGCTGATGCACGTAATGCGCTGCACCAGACCACCATTCAGGCACCCCATGAGCTGCAGGACCGGACACTCGGCCGGGCCCGCGCAATCGACCAGGACCACGTCGG
>JAAYZQ010000511.1 GCA_012514775.1 Anaerolineaceae bacterium | reverse complement strand
CCCGTGCATTGCTCCTGCGAAGGCCGGTGATTCTTGTGACAGGCGCTGCACTCGATCTCGCCGATGAGGTGCGACTCGTGGGGATTGTACGACAGCTCTACCGTGCGCTCGGCCACCTGCTCCTGGCTAGTGTGCTCGTTGTCCAGGTGGCAGCCTGTGCAGAACTCGCTATCGTACGTCTGCGGTTCCACGGCAGCGCCGGGCACCGCTCCCACGTGCGACTCTTCCAGCGCCGCCTGCTCGTGGCAATCCACGCAGGCCAGTCCTTCTCGGGCGTGGGCGTGGGCCAGCAGGTCAGGATTCTGTTCCAGCTCGCCGTAGGTGTGCTCGTCCAGGGAGTGGCACATGTCGCAGTCGGCCTCGGGCGTCCAGGCGGGAGACTCGATGTGGCACGCCTCGCAGTCGTCCGCCTGCACCGCCAGCCCCCGCTCCTCGTGGCAGTCCAGGCAGGCCGCCATGGAGATGGTTACCTCACCCGTCGACGGGTCGTAGCCGTGCCCCACGGATCCGTGACAGTCGCTGCACGCCAGGCCCTGTGCGGACCCGCCGATCACCTGCTCGTGGGGTGCGATGAGCCCGCTGTCGGGAAGCTCGTTTGGCAGCGCCGGGTGACATTGGAGACAACCCTCTCTCCTGTCGATGGACGGGTCGACGACGATGCCCGTGTGGGCCGCCGCCACGTCCTCGGTATCGGGGGTCCCCAGGTGGCAGGTGACACAGCCCAACTGCCCGTGCAACACCTGCGTGTCCTCGGGGGCGATGTACAGCCGCTGAATCTCCTCCTCAGGAGCGCTCTCGCTCAGTTTGTCCTCGTCGACGTGGCAGTCGGTACACGCCGTCGAGACGTGGGCCGCATAGGCGATGGGCGGCGGGGTGGGGTAGACTACCATCTCCACTCCCCCGGCAAAGGCCTGCACAGCCATAACCATGCCCAGGCCGAGGCCGATGAGGGCCGCAACCAGCAGAAAACCGATCGGAATGATGATCCATTGGGGCCACTTGGTAGGTAGCATGCGTTCTCTATCCTTTTACAGTGTTACCGGAATGCCACTGATGAGCACCAGGTAGCGCAGGACCAGCCCGGCGACGATGATACAGATGCCCGCCACCAGCTCCAGTGCCCGCGAGTGCACGCCGGCCACCCCCAGGCCCAGAATGGCCAACGGAATGGCAAAGCCGGGCACCACGAACAGTGCCCAGAAGATGGCGCTGTGTGCGCCGATGGCCAGGGACTCGGCGGCCTGAGCCGCCGCCCCTCCCTGCCACAGGGCCGTAGCGAGCAGGAGGGCAAGCAAGCCCACCTCCAACGCGATGAGCACCAGGTGGATCACCGGCAATCGCCGGATCTGCTGGCGCATGTCGCCCACCATGAGCGTGCCGCTCACCATCACCGTCAGGCCCACGCCGGTAGCAACCGCCGAGACCAGGAACAGGAGCGGCATGGCCGGGATCGCGACCCCGGGCAGCAGCGACAGGGACCAGAAGGGCATGGATGGACCCAGGGCGCTCACCAGGACGCCGGTGTACAGCGCCGTGCCCACCGCGAGGAGCGAGCCCACCGCCGCCACGATGCGCTTGACGAGGCGCAGGCGCGACCCCTTGCCCAGGGCGTCCATGAGCTCCAGCAGTCCGTACACCAGCGCCAGGGGGATAAAGCACGACAGAATCCAGATGCCCCAGGTCATGACCGAGGCCGGGTTGCTGAACATGTAAAAGATGCGCAGCGGCTCCCGCATCCCGGCGCCCAGGTCAAAGACGAGGAGGAGGGCGCCGATGCCTACCAGGGGGCCCGACAGGGCCGCGCCCACGAGAGAAGTAGGGCAGAATTCGAGCCTGGAGCGTATGCCCGAAAACTCGAGGGCGGCCGCCACCAGAAACGCTCCAGCGCCCAGGCCACCAAGAAAGAGATAGATGGCTACGAGCCAATCCCATACAGGTTGTTGCATGTCGAATCCTCGTTGTTCGGAACCCCCCGTGCCTGCCAGCAGCGGCAAGCCCGGGGAGCGTCTTTAGCCTTCGATAATGTAGGTCAGCAGGGCCGGTTGCGTGCCAAACTCCCAGCGCAAAGGCCTGGCACGCCCCGTAGCCAGGAGCTTGCTCACCTCGCTCTCCGGATCGTCCGTCCGCCCGAACACCCGGGCGCCAGGCAGGCAGGCCTGGACGCAGGCAGGAAGCTCACCTTGCAGCACCCGGTCCAGGCACAACGAGCACTTGCCGGCCACGCCCCGCTCCTCGTTGAAAACGCGGGCCTGATAGGGACAGGCCACGACGCAATACTTGCAGCCGACACACAGCATCTCGTTGATGAGCACAACCCCGGAGGGATGGATGTAGGTGGCCAGGGTGGGGCAGACCGTGGCACACGGCGGATCGGCGCAGTGCTGGCACTGGACGGGCAGGAACCACGTCCGTTCGCTGTTCTTGCGCTCCTCTATCCGGGTATAGCTCTGGCCCTCGGGCAGGTTGTTGCGCACCTGGCAAGCCTGGACGCACAGGCCGCAGCCGACACATT
>JAAYZQ010000510.1 GCA_012514775.1 Anaerolineaceae bacterium | reverse complement strand
TCGCAGGGTTGGCGCCGGCCGTTGGCTGGGCCTGGTCCCGGCGGCCTGGTGGCTGGCCCTCCTGGCCGTTTACGCCTGGCGACTGCCGGCCGGTTACCAGCACGGCCGCTACAGCATGCCGACCATTCCCCTCTTCGTGCTGTACGGTGTGTGGGGAACGGCCGGGATGCTTCGCCTCCACTCTTTGCGCCTCGCTGTGCGCGTCGCCAGCCGGGCTCTGCCGGTGGCCGTCGCCCTCCTGGCCCTCGTGTTCTGGGGGCGCGGCGCCCTGGCCTACCGGGACGACGTGGCATTCATCGAGAACGAGATGGTCGCCACAGTGCGCTGGCTGGAAGCAAACACGGAACCCGGCGATTTGCTGGCAGTCCACGACATCGGCGCCCTGGGCTACCTGCTCGACCGCCCGTTTCTCGACATGGCCGGGCTCATCACCCCCGAGGTGATCCCGTTCATGACCGACGCGGGAGCGCTGGCGGATTGGATGTGGGAGCGCGGTGCGGATTATGCCGTCTTTTTTCCCGATTTCTCTGATACCTATGCCCACCTGGCCGCGAGCCCACGCCTGCAGGAGGTATATTGCACGGGCTATGCCTGGACGCGCGCCGCAGGCCACGAAAACCTGTGCGTCTATCGCCTCGTCGAGTTGTAGCCCGCAGCATTGTGTGGTATACTGGGGCCGTTGATCCGCTTCACGCGGCGTATGCGTAGGAAGGAACACATGCACAGGATCACGGTCATGCTGGTGGACGACCACCCGGTCTTTCGCCAGGGTCTGCGGCGGGTTCTTGAGGACGAAGACGACCTAGACGTTATTGTCGAAGTTGCCGACGGCCTTGAAGCCCTGCGCATGGCCAAACAACTCGTACCCCACGTGATGCTCCTGGATATTAACCTGCCGGGCATGAATGGCCTGCAAGTTGCCCGGGCACTAAAGGACTCGCTTCTCGACATCAACATTATCATGCTGACCGCCTATCACGACGATCAGCAGGTCTTTCACGCCATTCGGGCGGGCGCCTCGGCCTATTTTCCCAAAGACGTCAGTCCCCGGCGCCTCATTGAGGCCATCCGCCTCGTGCACCAGGGCAGCTATGTCGTCGAGGACAGGGTGCTCGAAAAACCGCAGGTGGGCGCCTGGCTGCTGGAGCAGTTTGAGGGGCTGGGCCTGGACACCGACGACGAGATGGGTAGCCTGCTGGTACCGCTCTCACCGCGAGAGATGGAGATCTTGCAGTTCATCGCTCAGGGCAAGAGCAACAAGGAGATTGCCTTTGACCTGGGTATCAGCCGCCAGACGGTCAAGAACCACATGACGAGCATTCTGCGCAAGCTCGCGGTAAACGATCGCACCCAGGCGGCCATTTACGCACTTCGCCGCGGCTGGATCCGGCTACAAGATCTATAAGGGCAGGCTGGCGGCCCGCCTTGCTACAAACCTTGGACAGACTGACAGTCTGTCCCGGACAGCAGGAGCCATCGAACCACAAGAAGAGAGGATAGAAGGAAATGTCTGCCGACAACGCTGCTGTTTCGGGAACCGACCAGCTCCAGACCCTCGTTCAAGAGAGCCACCGGGAATACGACCAGATCCAGAAGGAGATGAAGGAAATCGACGTCCTCATCCGCCAGAGCACGTCAGAGGTGGAAAAACTGGCCCAGCGCAACACGCAAATCGCCAACCGCGTGCGGCAGATGGAGATGAACATCGACACGCTGCCCCGCGAGGATATCAAAGAGATCTATGCCGGGGCTCACGAAGCGCAGATGCGCCTCTTCATGATGCGCAGCCAATTAGAGCAGTTTCAGAACCGCCAGCAGAACCTGGAGCGCCAGAGCCAGCGCCTGCTGCGCATCGTCGAGCTGAGCAAGACGATCATTCCTTCCGACGCAGCCGGCCGCCATCCCAGCGGCGCGCCTGGCAGCCAGAGCGACATCGTGCGCGTCATCGAAGCCCAGGAGAACGAGCGGCAGAGGCTGGCCAGGCAGATCCACGACGGGCCTGCCCAGTCGCTGACCAACCTCATCCTCCAGGCCGAGATCTGCGAGCGACTTTTTGACACGGATCCTGTCCAGGCCCGCGCCGAGCTGGGCAACCTGAAAACCGCCGTAAGCGGCACGTTTCAGAAGATCCGCGATTTCATCCTCACGCTGCGGCCAATGATGCTCGACGATCTGGGGCTGATGCCCACGCTGAAGCAGTACGTGCAGGATTTTGAGGAAAAGTCCAAGCTTACAGCCAACTTTACCATCGTCGGGCATGAAACGCGCCTTCCCTCCTACACCGAGGTTACCCTCTTCCGCATGGTCCAGGAGCTGCTGAACAATGTGCAGGTCCACGCCCACGCCACGCACGTCCAGGTCACCCTCGATTTCGAGGACACCCACGTCGTGGTGAGCGTCGAAGACGACGGTAGTGGCTTTGACGCCACCGAGCTGCAGAGCATTACCCAGCAGCGCCGAGGGCTGGGCCTGGCTACGATCCACGAGCGCGCCGAGATGCTGGGCGGGAAGGTCCAGATCGAAAGCCGGATCGGGCGCGGCACCAAGGTGCGCATCGAGCTGCCCATCGCCCAACAGTAAGCCTGGAAACGTGGCTGGCCACTGCTCTCCAGCCCGGTAGTGGGTGTCTGGGCCGAAGTCGTCCCCAAGGGCCGGCACTTTCTGCCCTATCGGATC
>JAAYZQ010000070.1 GCA_012514775.1 Anaerolineaceae bacterium | reverse complement strand
CGGTATAGTGGACGTGAGCGAACCAGGCCAGCGTCGTGACCCGGCCGGCGTGCTCCAGCACGATCCAGCGCATGGGCCCGGCCATGACCAGCGTTCTGGTTTCGATGGCTGCCATGATGTGTCCTCCTGGTGAGAAGGAAAGGGGTGCAACGCACTCTGTTCGAGTGCGTTGCACCTGATCCTATTGGCCAGATCGACGCTGATCTAGCCGATAGATCTCGTTTGCCTGTTGTAGCGTGATGTAGCCGTTCTTCACGTCCTGCTCTACCAGCTCCACGGGTCGTTCCGTCGGGTCGCCCCAGCCGGCGCCCGTGGCCGTCATCACCTGGATGACGTCGTCGGTGTTCAGCGTCAGGCCGCTGACCACCGAGTAGTGCTCCTGCTCGCCGTTGGCCCGCCGGATGATGATGTGGTTGGGCGACCCCGGCTGCCCGCCCTTCAGCGGCCAGGGCGGCACGCGCGAGCGGGTGTACGCCACCGTCAGCCACGCGTTGTCGGACTTGATGCGGTAGTCGATGCGCACTCCCTTGCCGCCCCGGTGAAAGCCGGCTCCGCCTTCCTCGTCGTGGAAGCTGAGATAGTCGACCGTCACGCCATAGCGCGCCTCGGCCACCTCGGCGGGGCAGTTGTAGGTCTCCCCGTGAAAGGCGCTGAACTGGCCCGGGTTGCCGTCCTTCAGGGGCGAGCCGCCCCAGCCGCCCAGCTCGGGCTCGATGACGGCATAGGCCCGGCCGGTGTCGGGATGGACGCCGCCAAAGAGGGTGCCGCACACCGAGGCAAAGCCGCCGGCGGGCAACTGCTCGGGCAGGGCCTCGGCCATGCACCGCCAGATAAGGTCGTGGAGCCGGATGCTCAGCTCGTAGTAGATGCCCATGGCAGCCGGGTAGATGGGATCGAACAGGCTGCCGTGGCGCAGCATGACCCGCAGCGGGCGGAACGTGCCGCCGTTCGCCACGCGCTCCGGCGAGGTGATGCCCTTGAAGGCAATCTGGCAGGCCACGATAGCCTCGTCGGCGCTCATGTTAAAGGGACCCTTGTCCTGGTCGGGGTTTTCCCGCAGGTCGATGACGAACTCGTCGTCGCGGATTTCGACCGTGACCTTGAAGGGAGGCCCCGAGTCCTGCTCTTCGACCAGGGAATAGGTACCCTTGGGCAGGCGCTTCATCGCCGCCAGGCTCACCCGCTCGCCATAGTCCAGGTACTCCTTGACGGCGTGCAAGAAGACGTCTTTGCCGTACTTGTTGACAATCTCCAGAACGCGGCGCTCGCCGACGCGGACCGATGCCACGCCGGCCCACAGGTCGCCCGTCAAAAAGTCGGGCATGCGGCAATTGGAGGTGAGGATGTCAAACACCGAGCGAATGGGCTGGCCCCGAGAAAAGAGCTTGACGCCGGCCAGGATCATCCCCTCCTGAAAGATCTCGGTGGCCTCGGTCGACATGCTGCCGGGCACCATTCCGCCCACGTCGTTCCAGTGGGCGATGTTGGCCGTCCAGGCCACGATCTCGTCCCCCACAAAGACGGGCATGACCAGGACCACGTCGTTCAGGTGGGTCACCCCGCCGTTGTATGGGTCGTTGGTGATAAAGATGTCGCCCTTCTCGATGTCGCCCGGCTGGTCGAACTTTTGCAGGACCCGCTTGACCGTCTTGTCCAGGACGCCGACAAAGGCGGGGATGCCGGCGCCCGAGCCGGCGAGCTCGCCGTCCTTGTCGGTGATGCCCGTGCCCATGTCGAGCACCTCGTAGATGATGGCGCTCATGGCCGTGCGCCGCAGCGCGGCAAACATCTCGTCCGCGGCCGCTTGCAGCGAGCTCTGGATAATTTCCAGGGTAATGGGATCGTAATTGTCGTTCATGGATCTCCTCCTCACTGCGCGGTCTGGATGTGATAGTTGCCATAGTCATCGACGTGGCATGGCAAACCGGGCGGGATTACCGTCGTGGCCCCGGCCTCTTCGATGATGGCCGGGCCGGCGAATTGCATGCCGGGGGTCAGCTCATCTCCGTTATAGATGGCGGTCTCTTGCACGCCATCCTGGACCCAATCCACGTCTCGCCTCTCCTTGACCGCGTGCGAAGCGTCGGCCCCGTTGCCGGCCCCGGGCAGGGGCCTGGGCTGGAGCTTGTCCACCTCGGCGATGGCTACCAGGTGATAGGCCACCAGCTCCACGGGCGCCGCCAGGCGGTAGGTGTATTCGCGCTCATAGTCCTCGTCAAAGCGCTGGCGGATAGCGTCGATCTGTGTGGTCGTGATCTCGCCGTCGGGCAAGACGATCTCCACCGAGTGCTCCTGGTTCTGGTAGCGGCACCGCCCATAGCGCAGAAAACGCACGCGTGACGGGTCTATGTCCTCGGCGGTATAAGCCTGGAGCGCCTGCTCTTCCAGCCCCCGCAGGTCGCTGTCGAGCTGCGCCGCCGCGCCGGGTACCGACAGGTCCACGATCTGGGTCTGGAGGTAATCGCGGCGCAGGTCGGTGAGCAGCATGCCCCAGGCCGAAAAGACGCTGGACTGCTTGGGGATCACCACCTTCTTGATGCTCAGCTCCCGGGCCAGGGCGCAGGCGTGCATGCCGCCGCCGCCGCCAAAGGCGATGAGGGTAAAGTCGCGCGGGTCGTGGCCGCGGTTGACCGAGATGAGCTTGATGGCGTTCACCATGTTGTTGTTGGCGATGCGGACGATGCCACGGGCCGCTTCCTGGGGGCTCGTGTTCAGCCGCGCGGCCAGGCGGCCCAGCGCATCGTCGACGCCGGCCATGTCGGCCTCCATGGTGCCGCCGCAGAAATAGTGGGGATTGATGCGGCCCAGGGCCAGGTTCGCGTCCGTCGTCGTCGCCTCGGTGCCGCCCATGCCGTAGGACACGGGTCCGGGCATGGCGCCCGCGCTCTGGGGGCCGACGTGCAGCCGCTGAAACTCGTCCACCCAGGCGATAGAGCCGCCGCCGTTGCCGATCTCGACCAGGTCGACGACGGGCACCGTCACCGGATAGCCTGCCGAGGCGTTGCTGCGCTCGATGAGATAGTTGGTGTTGAGCTTGACCTCGCCCCCGGTGATGAGCCCGCACTTGGCCGTGGTGCCGCCGATGTCGATGGCGATGGCGTTGGGCTCGCCAATGAGCCGGCCGAGGGCGGCCGCGCCCCAGATGCCGCTGGCCGGCCCCGACTCGACCATCGTGATGGGGATCTGGCGCGCACTGCGGACCGTGTCCACGCCGCAGTTGGACTGCATGATGTATGGCGTGCAACGCATGCCGGCCTCGTAGAGGGCCGTGGTCAGGCAGTCCAGGTAGTGGTGGGCGATGGGCTGCACGTAGGCCGAGAGCACCGCGGTGTTGATGCGCTCGTATTCGCGCCACTCGCGCGTGATCTGATAGGAAGCGACGGCCGAGACTTCGGGCCACAGCTCCTTCACCCTGGCCAGCGCCGCCTCTTCGTGGGCCGGGTTCGCGTACGAGTTGATGGTGCAAATGGCGACAGCCTCCACCCCTTCAGCCCGGAAGTCGTCGAGGATGGCCGGGAACGCATCGACGTCCAGGGGGGTCGTCTCCATCCCCTTGTAGTTGATGCGCCCCCTCACCTCGCGGCGCAGGTAGCGGGGCACAAAGGGCTCCGGCTTGCGATATTCCAGGTTGAAAAAGTCGGGGCGGTTGCCGCGGCCGATCTCCAGGATGTCGCGGAACCCCTCCGTGGTGATCAACCCCACCCGGGCGCCCTTTCGCTCGGTGATGGCATTGATCACGATCGTCGTCCCATGGACAAACGACGCGAACTCGCTCGGCTGGATGTTGTTGGCCGAGATGACGTCCATTACTCCTTTTTCGAACTGTCCCGGCGTCGTGTGGCTCTTGCCGGTGACGACCTCTCCGCCGGGGGTCACGAACACAAGGTCCGTGAACGTCCCTCCGATGTCCGTTGCAACTCGCAGCATATGAACTCCTCCCCTTTGTGGATCTGTGGCCGCCCAGGCGGCCGGACGTCTCGCTCCTACCCGGACCCGGCGATAACTCCGCGGGCCGCACGCCCGCGTCGGGTACAGGGTTCCCTACTCCTTCGATAGGCCCTCCTGATCCGGGCTGCTACGCGGGCGTGGCCCGCTGCCGCAGCCAGGCCGCCATGTCGGCATGGCGGTACCCTTCGTCCAGGCCCCAGGGCTCGCCCTCGGCCGGCGGCGGCGCTTCGTAGGCCGCGATCTTGCTGTGGCTCCACGACAGCCGACCCGCCAGCTCGGCCGCGAACTCGGCCGTCTTGAACGCGGCGATCATGGGATCGAGGACGGGCACGCACAACTCGTCCTGGAGCTCGCGGTAGAACCCATAGGTCGCCGTGCAGCCCAGGATCAGCACCTCCGCGCCGTCCTGCTCGACGGCCTCGCGCCCCGCCTGGCGCAGGCGCCGGGCGGTCTCGGCCTCGTTGTGGTGAAAGTCGAGCACGCCCATGTCGATGGGCTTGAACGAAGCGAGCCGCTCTTTCATGCCGTAGCGCAGGACGTTCTCCATCATCTCCGGTATCCACTTCCGCCGCCCGACAATGATCGAGAACTTGTCTCCCAGGGTGGCGGCGATGCGGGTCGCCGCCTCGCACGGGGCGACGACGGCCATGCGCTCCGCCACCTCGCGGGCTTCTTGCAGCCCCACGTCGTAAAAGCAGCCGATGACCGCCGCGTCAAACCCCTGCCGTTCCGCTGCCTGCACGAGGTGCAGGATATCGACCAGCACCAGGGCCTCGTAGTAGCGGTACTCCAGGTGGTGCGGGCCGCGGGGCAGGCTCACCATCTGGACCTCGGTGTCCGGCCGCTTGACCTCCAGGAGGACCTGGAGGCCTTCCTGGACGAGGTCGACGCCCACGGGATCGATGTACAGGATCTTGGTCATCATTCTCCCCCTTGGCCCTTGCCGGCCGGCGCGTCACCGGCCGGCGGATAGAGGTGGCAGCGAACGCTATGGCCCTCTTCCACGTCCGTCATGACCGGATCGACCTCCGAGCAGACGTCCATCCGGCGCGGGCAACGGAGGTGAAAGCTGCAGCCACTGGGCAGGTTGACGGGGCTCGGGATCTCGCCCCTGGACACCGTCTTGCGCGGCTTCAGCTCCTCCTCCGCCTCCGACAGGACCGGGATGGAAGATAGGAGCATCTGCGTGTACGGATGGTATGGCTTGCGAAAGAACTCGGCCGCGTCGGCGATTTCGCACACCTTGCCCAGGTACATGATGGCCACCCGCGAGGCGACGTTGCGCATGAGGCCCAGGTCGTGGGTGATGAACAGGTAGGAAAGGTTGAACTCTTTTTGCAGGCGGATGAGCAGGTTGATGATCTTGCCCTGGATCGACACGTCCAGGGCGCTGGTCGGCTCGTCCAGGATCATGAAGGAAGGGTCGGTGGCCAGGGCCCGGGCGATGGCCACCATCTGCTTTTCGCCGCCGCTCAGCGACTGCGGAGACTTGTGCATGTAGTCCAGCGTCAGCTCCACCATGTCCAGGAGCATGGCCGTCTGCTGGATGACATTCTGCCCCGGGCGGTGCAGCTTCAGGGGCAAGGCCAGGATCTGCTGGATGGTTCGCCGCGGGTTGAGGGACGAGCCAGGGTCCTGAAAGACGATCTGGATCTCTTTGCGTAGGGCCAGGGGCCGCTTTTTCTCGGCAAAGAGGTCTTGCCCGCGAAAGCGGATGGTACCTGTCGTGGGCCGGTACATGCCGATGGTGGTATAGGCCACGGTGCTCTTGCCCGAGCCCGATTCTCCCACCAGCCCGAAGGTTTCCCCCTCTCGTATAGCGAACGAGACGCCATCGATCGCCTTGACCGTGATCGGCTCTCGCTTTACGATGCCCTTCTGGCCGATGGTAAAGTATTTCTTGAGACCGTTGTAGGTTAGAATCTCTGCCATGGTGCTCAGGCCGGCCTTTCGTCGTCACGGTAGAGAAAACAGGCCACCTCGTGATGCGGATCCACCCGGTAAAAGACCGGCTTCTCCTGGTGGCAGATCTCCATGGCGTGCGGGCAGCGCGGGTGAAACCGGCAGCCCGGAGGCGGATGGAGATAGTCGGGAATGCGGCCCGGGATCCCGTCGGACACACCGCCGCCCGTCAGCCGCGGCACGGCGTCCATGAGCCCGCGGGTGTAGGGGTGGAGGGGCTGGTGGAAGAGCTCCTGAGTGCCTGCCACCTCGACCATGTTCCCGGCATACATGACATAAACCCGGTCGGTCAGCTCGCGGACGATGCCCAGTGTGTGGGTGATGAGGACGACCGACAGATCCTTCTCTTCCACCAGGCGGTGGAGCAGCCGCAGGATCTGGTCCTGGATCGTCACGTCCAGCGACGTTCCCGGCTCGTCGGCGATGAGCAGCCGGGGGTTGGCGACGAGGGCCATGGCGATGCACACCCGCTGTCGCATGCCGCCGCTGAGCTGGATGGGATAGCTACCGAGCATGCGTTCCGCGTCGGGCAGCGACACCTCTTGCAGCGGCTCGATGACCCGGTCGTGGATCTCGCGCCGGGATAGCCGCTCGTCCGTGGAGTGCCTGACGACGGCGCCGATTTGCTGCCCGATGTTAAAGACAGGGTTGAGGGCGGCCGTCGGATCCTGAAAGATCATGGAGATGCCCCGGCCGCGCACCTTGCGCAGGCCATCGTCGCGCATCTTGAGAACGTCCTTGCCCTCGAACAGGATCTCGCCTTTGGGGATGAGGGCCGGCGGCATGGGCAGCACGCGGAGCGTGGCCTTCATCGTCGTCGTCTTGCCGCAGCCGGTTTCGCCCACCAGGCCCACCTTTTCGCCGCGACCGACGGCAAAGCTGACGCCGTCCAGGACTTTCAGCGTGCCGCCATAGACCTTGAAGTGAACGTGGAGATCCTTGATGTCCAACAGTCGTGGCTGATCCATACTAGATCTCCTCGGCGGTGAGCATGTCGCGCAGGCCATCGCCCAGCAGGTTAAAGCCCAACACGATCAGGACGATGGCCAGGGCGGGAAAGACGGCGATCCACCAATGATCGGGCAGGTACTTGGCCCCCGACGCGACCATGGTACCCAGGCCGGGCTCCGGGGGCTGCACCCCCAGCCCGACAAAGCTCAACGTGGACCCGATGATGATCACCCAGCCCATGTCCAGGCTGATCTTGGTAAAGATGGGCGACACCATGTTGGGCAGGATCTCGCGAAAGAGGATGTGCGACGTCGAAGCGCCGGTGGCCTCTGCCGACGCGACAAAGTACTCGTTGCGCAGGGCGCTGGCCAGCCCGTACACCAGCCGGGTGTACCACGGCCACCACATGAGCGACACAGCCATCATGGCGTTGAACAAATTTGGCTTCAGGATGGAAGCGATGGCCAGGGCCAGGATCAAGGGCGGCACGGCCAAAAAGATGTCGGTGGTGCGCATGATGATGGTGTCGATGCGCGTTCCCTGGAAGTAGCCGGCCACCAGGCCCAGGAGCACCCCGGGCGGCACGACGAGTGCCAGAACCACGACACCCATCCACAAAGCATAGCGAAAGCCAAAGATGACCCGGCTCAGGATGTCGCGGCCGATCTCGTCCGTGCCAAAGGGATGGGCCCAACTGGGCGGGCTCTTGGCATTTGCAAAGTCGGTGAAGGGTTTGACGTGCTCCGGATAGGGTGCGATCAGCGGGGCAAAGATGGCCAGTAAAAAGACCAACAGCACCATGCCCCCGCCCACCAGCGACAGAGAGTTTCGCGAGAACTTGTACCACGCCCGCCCCAGGTTCTCCCTGCGGCTCTTGCGCTCCAGCTCTCTGACCTGCTCCAGGCTGATGGCGCCGCCGGTGTGACGGACAGGAAGCGTCTGGCTCATGGCTATTCGCTCCTCCCCGCACTCAACCGGATCCTGGGATCGAGACCCCCGACGACGAGGTCGACGATGATGTTGGCGATGGTAAAGGTGATGCCCAGGATGAGAATGACGGCCGAGATGGCGTTCAGGTCCTTGCGCAGCATGGCGTTCATTCCGTAGCGCGACAGGCCCGGCCAGTTAAAGATCAGCTCGACGAGAAACGCGTTGCTCAGCCCGGCGGCAAAGTCGAGGGCAAAGACCGAGATGGTGGGGATCAGAGAGGGCTTGAGCAAGAAGCGGCCCATGATCACCCGCTCGGGAATGCCCAGCGCGCGCTCGGCGGCGATGTAATCCTTGGAGAGATTGTCGGCCATGCTGGAGCGGGTGATGCGCGCCTCTTGCGCCAGGGCACCCATCGCCAGGGCCAGCGCGGGCATCAGCAGATGTTTGAACGCATCCCAGAAGGTGGCGAATTGCCCGGCCAGCAGGGCATCGAAGGTGATCATGCCCGTGATCATCGGCGGCTTTGGTATGCCATCGCTCAGCCGGCCGATGGGCGGCAGCCACTTGAGGGCCAGGCCGAAGAGCAGCAGGAAGAGGATGGCGAACACAAAGGGCGGAGTGACCACCCCAAAGTAGGAAAAGACTCGCAGCAGGTTGTCGACCCACGTGTCCTTGAACCGCGCCGAGATGGCGCCCAGGCTTATGCCGGCGACCCCGGCGATGATGCCCGAGATGAAAACCAGCTCCAGCGACGCCGGCAAGAACTCGCGGACGTCGTCGGCCACGTTGCGCCGGGTAAAGAGCGAGATGCCAAAGTCACCTTGCAGGGCGTCGCGCAGCCAGTAGCCGTACTGGACAGGCAGCGGATCGTTGAGATGCATCTGCTCGCGCAGGTTCTCTACGACCCAGTCGGGCGCTCGGGCGCCGACGGCCACCCGCGCCGGATCGCCCGGCATGATGCGGGCGATGATAAAGATCAGGATCGACAGCCCCAACAGCACAAAGATCGACTGAAAGATGCGCCGGCCGATAAACAACAGAAACCCCATAAGCTATGCTCCTTCCCCTTGGCACTCTGGCGCGGGCGCCCCTTGCGCAGGACAGCCCCTGGGCGGGACAAGTCCTTGCGCGCGGCAGCGCTCAACGCACCGCAGACGATGGCGGCTGGCAAGAGGCCCCAGGCGAACGCTGCCTGGGGCCTGCTCGCCGCGATAGCCGTTAGGGCGGGTTCACGCCAATGGCCGGCAGCCAGAAATCGTAGCCCATCAGCCCGCTCAGCTCGTCGGGATTCCAATCGACGTAATCGACGACGGCGTGCTGCTCGAGCTGGTCGTAGAGAAAGAGCGACGGGCACATCTCCATGATCCGTGCCTCGAGCTCCGCGTACTTGGCAAAGCGCTCCGCCTGGTCGGCGGTGGCCAGCGCATCGTCGATGGCCTCGTCAAGCTCCGTATCCAGCAGCCACTCGTTCTGCTGCCAGGTGGGCGCCGTGCTGGAGTGGTAGCGGTCCTTGATCATCAGGCCGGCCTCGGGCAGGGCCGCCGAGACATAGACGGTGACGATGTGTGGGCTGGTGTCCTCGGCGGCCGTCTCTTCCACCACGCTCAGCCAGGGCATCTGGACCACTTCCACCTTCATGCCCAGCTCGGCCATGTTGGCCTGGAAGAGCAGGGCAAACT
>JAAYZQ010000069.1 GCA_012514775.1 Anaerolineaceae bacterium | reverse complement strand
TCGTCGCCGTCCACGGGGTACCAGTTCTCACCGTCCGTCGAGTATTCGACCTTGTAGTACTCGAAGGCGGGAGAGGTCGCCGTGCCGGTGATCTCGACCGAACCGCTGAGGCTGTCGCCCGCCGCCGGTGCCGAGATACCAACCGAGCCGCGCTCGGTGGTGACGAGCCAATCCGCCTCCTGCGCCGCTGCCGGCATAACCGCCATGGCGCCGACGATCAAGGCCACACAAGCCAGCATCCTGATCAGCGTCTTGTTACGTGTCATACTTTCCTCCTTTGTGAAATCGTGCTTGCGAAACGTCAGACTTCCGGGCCAATAGCGCGCGCGTAGGTGCCACGCCGTGATGCCCACGGGGGTCATCATACCAGCTATTCGCCATGGGGGGATCGGATAGAGGACCGATTTTTCTGGGACAAATGTCCTATATTGGCTGTTGGCAGGATTCCGCCTTTCGAGCCACCTCGCGCTTCTCTACCAGGATTTCGCCAAACATGCGCTCCTGGCGCACCTGGACCCGGAGCTGCTTGATCATCTCCAGGAGGGCCAGGAGCGTGACGATAACTTCCAGGCGGTGGGCCGCCCCCTCAAAGAGGTCTTGAAAGCGGAGGACGCGCCCGTCTGCCAGCCGGCGCTCGATGTGGTCCATCTGCTCGCCGATGGTGATGCTCATGGGCGCCACGGCCTGGTCTACGGGCGGCATGGCCGGCTTGACGGCCAGCACCTCGCGCACAGCGGCCAGGAGATCGTCCAGGCTGACCTCGCCCAGGTCGGCACTGCGATCCAGGTCCGGCATGGCTGCCAGTCGGACGTAGGAGCGCAGGCCCTGCTCGTCCTGCTGTTGCAGCCAGCGGGCGGCCTCCTTGAACCGCTTGTACTCGACGAGCTGCCGCACCAGATCGTCGCCCAGGTCTTCTTCGGCCGCCGGGGGCGCGGGGGGCTGGGGCAGCAGCACCCGCGACTTGATGAGGAGCAGCTTGGCCGCCACCACCAGGAAATCGGCCAGGTTGTCGGGGTTCCGCTCGCCGGCGCCGGCCAGGTACTCCAGGTACTGGTTCGTCACCTGGGCCAGGGAAATGGCCGTAATGTCCAGCTCCTGCCGCTCGATGAGGTGCAGCAACAGGTCCAGGGGGCCCTCAAAGACGGGCAGCGCCACCTGGTAGCCGGGCTCGTTCTGCTCGCCCAACAGCCGTGCTTGCCGTTCCACGCTCATTCGGCCAGGCCCTGGAAGCGCTTGCCCTTTTCCGCCAGCTCGTCCAACTGCCGCTGGGTCTCGGCCTCGTCCTTCCCGGCGATGCGCTCCACTTTGCACCCGGCCGCCCGCAGCCACTCCTCCACCTGCCTGGAGACGCCCAGCGGCCCGCCCACGATGGTGACGTATTCGGCGTGGGACGCGTCGTTGGCCGAAAAACCGGCGGCGGGCCGGAAGCGCCCGATATAGTTTAGCGCGCTCGCCCAGTCCTGCTCGGCCCAGGCCCCGTCTGTACTCCAGAAGAGCAGGTAGTGGTAGATGGGCTTGGCGCCGGGCGGCACCACCGGGCCCGGCTCCCTGGCCTCCTCCTGAACGCGGCTTATCTCCTGGCGGAGCATCCCCTTCCACACCTCTCCCTTGAGCCACTGCTCGCCCGGGCAGGCCGTGGCCACGACCTCCTTGTGCCCGATGACGTCGTCGATGCCCAGGTTCAGCTCCTGGAGGAGCCAGGCCACCAGGTGCGCCCCCGCCCGAAGCTGGGTCGCGGGCGGCACGGCCTCCATAAAGCTGCCCAGGAAACAGATACCCACCGACGTGGGGTTGGCCTGCACGGCATGGTACGAGTTCGTCTCCAGGGTGTTGGCCTGATAGAGGATGCCATCGTCGGCCACGAAAAAGTGATAGCCGGCCCCCGGCCAGTCCTGCTTGGTGACGTGATAGCGGGCGATGGCGTCGGGGCCCACCGTGGGCACCACGGCGCTGTGGTGGATCACAACGTTCTTGATGTCGCCCAGCTTGCGCTTCTTGTACGTCTTGGTCGGGTGCTTGGCCAGCTTGGCCGTCAGATCCTGGATGGCCGGCCGCGCCACCTTGGCCGGCCCGCTCGGCTCGGGCGGCAGTGGCGTCGGGGTGGGCGCCGGCGGCTGCTTCTTGAGCTTCTCGATCTCTGCCTGAAGGGCTTCGATCTGCTCCCGCAGCGCGGCAATGACCGCCGCCGAGTCGCCGCCGTCGTCCTGGAAGGCCTCGTCGACCTGGGCCAGCAGCTTGTCCTTCCAGCGCTGCCCCGAGAGCCACTGCTTGCCCGGCGATTGGGTGTTCATCAGCTCGCCCAGGCCCACGATCTTGATGGGGGACAGGCGCAGCGTAGCCAGCAGCCAGGCACACAGGCGCCCCCCGGCCTCCAATTGGGCCGACGTGGGGATCTCGGTGGTAAAATTGCCCGGAAAACAGACGCCCACCGAGTCCTGGCTGTGGGCGTAGGCGTGGCTGGACGCCGTCTCCAGGCGGTTGGTCTGGTAGATCGTACCGTCGGCTGCTACCACAAAGTGGTAGCCGATGCCCGGATTGCCCAGGGTGTGGACGGCGTGCTCTGCCAGGCGCTGCGGCGTGATGGTTGGGCTCGTGGCCGTGTGGTGAATGACGATCTGGCGCACGTCGGTCAGGGCGCGGGTGGGATAGCGATTGGTGGCGTGCACCGGGAGCTTGTCGACAATGTCCTGGATGGGCGGGCTGACGGGACCCGAAGGCACCGGATGCTGGCTCAGCTCCTCGATACGCGCTTGCAGCTCGGCGATCTTGTTTCTGGAATCCCAGGCTTCGCTGCCCGCCAGCTTGAGGCGGATCTTGCCGTTCTTTTGCCGTTCCAGCGCCACCCGCTGGAAGAACTGGGCCTGAAGCCCGTTTTCCTCGAACTGCTCGGTGATGGGATAACCGCAGATGTCCAGGCCGTAGGTGTTGAAAAACTCCAAGAACTCCTTGCGCACCGTCTTGCCCGTCTCCGGGAAGGTCCGCTCGGTGACCGGCTTCACGGGGAACGGCACCGGCGTTGGTGGAGCAGGTGTTGGTGGAGCCGGCGTTGGCGGCGCAGGCGTGGGTGGCACCGGCGTGGGCGGCGTGGGCGGCGTGGGTGCCGGCGTGGGGATCACCTCCACCGGCTTGCGCTCCATATTGGCCACGGCGTGGACCACGGCCAGCATCTCGCCGCCTTCTTTCATCCAGACAAAGGGCACCCAGGTCGGATCGGGCGACGAGGCGATAAAGGCGCTGGCCGAGCCGATGTAGGGATAGTGGTTCAGCTCCTGGTAGTAGCGCACGTAGAGCTGAGCGACCTCTTCCCGCGGGCGGTTGGGCGTGGAATCGCCGAACTCGGTGAGCTCGAGCCTTTTGTTGGGGAATCGCTCGTGGTACAGCTTGAAGCGCAGGCCCCATTGATCGTTCATCATGTTGCCGTACTGCCAGTAGCAGTGGCAGCCCAGCCAGTCCGATGCCTCGATGGCGTCACGGCAGATGTCCAGCCAGGCCAGGTCGCGGTGCGGATTGTTGAGCGCCAGACCCGGAAAGCCAAAGCGTGCCCAGGGACAGGCCTGCTTCAGGCCGGCCAGAACCTGCAGATACCAGCTGCGAAAGGCGTGGGCGTTGTCGTCGCTGGCGCCCCAGCCCTCGATCCCCTCGGCGTGATTGGGCTCGTTGTGGATCTCGAACTTGACCGTGTAGGGTTTCAGGCGGTCGATGAGGGGCACCATGCGCGCCACGAAATCGGCGGGGCTGGGGCGGGAATCGCGGCGAATGCGATCGTCGTAGAGGCGCACGATGAATTCCAGGTCGGGCTGCTCCTGGCGCAGGCGCTGGTACACGCTGGGCTCGGTGAGGGACATGGTCTTCAGGGTCTCGATACGGGCCCGGCGAAGCATTTCGTAATCGGCATCCGGAAAGCGAACGTCGTTGCGGGCGTGGAGCCCTACGCGCACCCTATGTTCCGCCATCGAACAGCCTCCTCGTTTCCGCTGACGGGAATGCGCACATTATACCGTATATTGGGCATTCTGTCCAGCGTGCCAAAAAGCCGCTGAAAACGGGCGGGCGTCCCGGGATCTGGCAAAATGTATCCGGATGTATATCCAGGCTCTATATCCAGGCATATGGACGCGGTTCTCGTCATATGGTAGCATGGCGGGCAATGCGGGCTGCCTCCACCTCCCGGGCGCTGCAGAGATTTGGCTGAATGTGACGTCTGGTGGAGGGACCTGTTGGGATTCGGAGGAACACTAGACCGAAAGTGAGGACAACATGGACGACGTGAGGCGGCCTGTAGAAAAAGCCGCGCTGTACTTTGGCATCGTCAACCTGATCATCGGGTTGGCAGCCTTCGTCGGCCCCCTGGTGACGGGCAACAACGACGGCTTGATCAACACCAGTCCCGGGCTTCTGTTTGGGATTTTTGCCTTTAACTGGTTCCACGCGCTGGCACACATCCTGATCGGCGCTGCCGGCATCCTGGTCGCTCGCTCGTGCGAGTCATCGAGGACGTATATGTGGGTGAGCGCGGCCATCTTTGGCGTGTTGACCGTCGCCGGTTTCATCATGGTCGGCATGGAGATGGACCCCCAGTTGATGATGGGCATGGCGGTGAATGGCGCGGACAATCTGCTGCACCTGCTGTGGACCGCGTTGACGCTGTTCTTTGCGTACCAGGCCTCCCGGCAGACTGCACCCGAGGTGAGCTGCGCGTAACGGGAATGGGCCGGCCGGGCACGGACGGTCCAGGCCAAGGGAGGGGGAGCTTTGCTCCCCCTCTTTTCTATGTTCCAGCCCGCTCTATCCGGCTGCAACCCTGTCCCGGGAATGGCGTATAGGGGGCGAGAACAGAAAGCAATCTGACGCACAGGGCCAGCCGGGAGGCGGCCCGTGCCGGTAAGAGAGTAAGGAGGAAATCTACAATGTCGGATATGGACAAGGCCGTGCAATCGCCCGAGCCTGGGGGGGCAACTTCTCAGAAGCCGGTGATCACGCGCAGACTTGATGCCGCGACCGAGGCGCCAAACCCGCGCCCCAGGCGGTCCGAGACGGTCAAGCTGAACATGGATGCGGACGTCCAGGCCGGGAGCAGCGCTCCGGCTGCGCGCCTGGGCCTGACGCGCGACGAGATGAACTGGGCCGCCGTGGCCCACGCCAGCATCCTGCTCACCCTGTTCCTGGGCCTGGCAACGGGCGGGGTCGCCGCCCTCCTGGGTCCCATCGTCCCGGCCCTCATCTGGTACGCGTACCGCGACAAGTCGGCCTACGTGACCGAGCAGGCGCGGCAGGCAACCATCTTCCAATTGGCCGGCATGGTCGCCTTGTTGGCCCTGGCCATCGTCGGAGCCCTGCTGGTGACGGTGGGCTGGACGGTGAGCGCCATCCTGGTCGTCGTCCTGGTTGGCCTGCTCCTGCTACCGGTGATGCTCGTCGTGACGCTGCTGTGGATCGTGGGCGTCGTGGCGCTGCCCATCGTGCAAGTCGTCTATGGCTGCTACGCCGCCCTTGAGGCCTACAACGGCAGGCCGTTCCGCTATCGCTGGATCGCCGACCTCATCGACCGCTACCAGGCACAGGCCTAGCCGCTACATCCTGGGCCCGGGTTCTCCTGGGCCTCCATGCAAGCAGGCGCCCTCGCTCTACGCAGAGCCGAGGGCGCCTGCACGTTTCAGCAGCCAGGGGGCCCGTCAGTCCGGCCAGGCCAGCGGCAGCGACTTCAGGTCGATGGGCAGCCCGGCAACCATGAGGATGACCTGCCCGGCGACGCGGGCCAGGGCCTGGTTGGCCCAACCAAGGCAGTCGCGGTAGGTGCGGCCCAGGGGATAGGCCGGCACCACGCCCAGCCCCACCTCGTTGGAGACGACCACCAGGTGCGCCCCCAGCCGCTCCCGGGCGGCCAACAGAGCGTCGACCTCGGCCCGCACCCAGCCCATGGCCGTCTCCACGTTCGGCTCCGGCGTCTCCGGCCCCCGAGACAGGAGCACGTTGGACACCAGCAGGCTCAGGCAGTCGAGGAGGATGACGTCGGTGCCGGCGACCTCGGGGCTCGCCTCCAGGGCCGCTCCCACAGCCAGGGGCACCTCCAGCGTCATCCAACCGGCCGGGCGTCGGGCGCGGTGGGCGGCCACACGGGCGCGCATCTCTTCGTCCAACGCCTCGGCCGTGGCCACGTAGAGCACCCGGCGGCCCAGGCGCGGCGCCAGGGCCTCGGCGTAATTGCTCTTGCCGCTGCGCGCCCCACCCAGGATGAGCGTCAGCGGCACTCCCGCCTGATCGTTCATGGCCTCCCCCATCCCTTCGCCTCCAGGATCTCGACCACCATGTCCCGCGAAGTCGAGAAATCATCCCGGCCAAACACCTCCAGGGTCAGCACGCCGTCATAGTTGCGGTCCTCGAGGAGGGCCAGCACGGCGGTTACCTGCGCCACGTCCTGGTGCCGCAGCGACTGGTGGTCGCGACTGCCGATGCCGTGCAAGTGCACCACCCGCGTTCGCCCCAGGTGCTCGGCCAGGAAAGGCAGCGGATCCCGGCCCACCAGCCACAGGTGCCCGACGTCCACGCACAGGGCAACTCCCGCCTCGTCCACGAGGGGGAGAAAATGCTCGGGCGGATAGTTCTCCAGGTTCTCGATGCAGACCCGGCCCGCATCGCCCGCCAGAGCCACCACCCGCTCCAGGGCGCGGCGAGCCTGGTCGCGCCAGCGGGCCAGATCTTGCTTGCCGGGGGCGCCCTCCACCGCCCGGCCGTCCAGGTGGAGCACCACGGCCGCGGGCGGCAGCTCGCGGGTGCGGTCCAACACCGTCGCGGCCATGCGCAGCGAATCGGGCTCGGCCAGGGCCAGGTCGAGGGGCAGGTGAACGCTGTAGGTCAGGTCGTGCTGCCGGGCCAGGTCTCGAAGGGCGGTCACCGTCCGCCTGCCGGGCAGGTTGGAATGGCCGTCGACCTGAAAGAGGACCAACTCCACGTCGTCCACCAGGGAGCCCAGGCGGTGCGCGTTGGCCGCCAGTCCCGCCGGCCAGACGTACGAAGTGGAGCCCAGCCGGTAGGGAGTGCCCAACACCGTCACGACAGCACCCCCCGGGCGGCGAGGGCCAGCAGCCCAGCGGCCTCGCCCAGCTCGCACAGGGCGCCATAGGTGTCGCCCGTCAGGCCGGGGATGCGGCGGCGGATCCAGGCAGCGAGGAGCAACGCCACCAGGGCCACGACGGGCGGGAGCAGGGCGGCGGCCCAACCCAGGCCCAGGAGCCAGGCCAGGATGGCGGCCAGCAGTGCCGTTCCCGTGGCCAGCACCAGCTCACGCGGCCCGGCGCCCGTCCGCGCCAGCCGGCCCAGGCCGGGCCCGGGCCGCGCATAGGGTGCCAACACCACCGCGCCGCTCATGGTCCAGCGGGCCAGGGTGGGCACCAGGAGCAGGGCGGCCGGCCGCGCAGGACCGGGCAGCGCGGCGAGGGCAGCGGCCTTGACCATGAGGAGCAAGACCGCCCCCACCAGCCCAAAGGCGCCCACGTGCACGTCGCGCAATATCTCCAGCCGGCGCTCGGACGAGACGGGAGCCAGCAGCGCGTCGCAGCAGTCCACAAAGCCATCCAGGTGCAACGCCCCGGTCAAGGCCACCCAGGCAGCCAGCAGCAAGACGCTGGCCAATCCCTCGGGCCAGGCCCGGCGCAGCAGCCAGTCCAGGCCGGCCAGGAGGGCGCCCAGGAGCAGCCCGACGAGTGGATACCAGCCCACCGACCGGCCCCAGTCCTCGTCCTGGAGGTCCCGGACGCGGGGCGAGGGCAGTACGGTGAGAAAGCCGATGGCGGCGAGCAGGGCGCGCACTCAGTTGTCCCGGCCCGAGACGCCCGCATCCTCGAAGGTGGCCATCTCGCACAGGATGCGACAGGCGGCCTCTACCAGGTGCATGGCCAGCACCGCCCCGCTGCCCTCCCCCAGGCGCAGGTCGAGGGCGAGGAGCGGCTCCAGGCCCAGGGCCTGCCACAGGGGCCCGTGGCCCTGCTCTACAGAGAGGTGCGAGGCGATCATGTAGGGCCGCGCGGCGGGGCAGAGGGCGGCCGCGATGAGGGCGCCCGCCGCCGAGATAAAGCCATCCACCACCACGGGCACGCGGTGGGCGGCGGCCGCCAGGCAAACCCCGGCAATGGCGCCGATCTCGAACCCACCGACGGCGGCCAGCACTCCCAGGGGATCGTCGGGATCGGGCCGGTGCAGGGCCAGCGCGGCCTCGATGACCTCCACCTTGCGGGCCAGCCCGGCGTCGTCGACACCAGTGCCACGGCCCGTCACCTGCGCCACGGGCAGCCCGGTGTAGACGGCCGCGATGGCGCTGGCGGGCGTCGTATTGCCGATGCCCATCTCGCCCGTGGCCAGAAGGTCCAGCCCGCGGCCGGCCTCGGCTGCCACCACCCCGGCGCCGGCGGCGATGGCCTGGGCCGCCTGCTCGCGGCTCATGGCCGGGCCGCGGAGAAAGCTGGCCGTGCCCCGGGCGACCTTGGCCGGCACCAGGTCGGGGTGCGAGGGCAGGTCGCCGGCGACCCCTACGTCGACCACCACCACCCGCGCGCCTGCTTGCCGGGCCAGGACGTTGACGGCGGCCCCACCCCCGAGAAAATTCAGGATCATCTGGGCGGTCACCTCCGGCGGATAGGCGCTTACTCCCTCGGCGGCGACGCCGTGGTCGCCCGCCAGGACGACGACGGCCTTGCGGTCAACCCGCGGCAGAGACCGGCCGGCGATGCCGGCCAACTGCACCGAAAGGGCCTCCAGCCGGCCCAGGCTGCCGGCGGGCTTGGTCAGACTTGCTTGCCTGGCCCGTGCCGCCGCCATGGCTTCCTCGTCAAGGGGTTTGACACGGGCGCAAAGCTCGTCCAGAAAAGGAGTGCTGCGGTTCACGATGGCTTGACCTCAAAAAAGAATCTCTGCTGAAAGCGTCGCAGCAGGCGTACGACAGGGGCGGCAAAGAGGAGCAACAGCAGAAAATTGCCTGCCGCCCGGGCAATGTCCCACCATAGGGACGTGACGGCGTAAAAGACGGCGTACCTCTTGAGCACTTCCAGGGCGCCGATGCCCGGCTGCCAGTACATCTCGGACGGGCCGGGGGCCAGGACGTAGGGCCAGAAATAGACGTTCATGAGGACGCCAAAGCCAAAGCCAAGCACCAGGCCCCAGATGGCCAACAGCAGCGCTTCGGCCCGGGGGTGGCGCCCCAGGCGCGGCAGCCAGCCGGAGAGCAGGCCTACCCAGCCCGCGGAGAACATCTGGAAGGGCAGCCAGGGGCCAACGCCAAAGCCGATAAAGGCCGAGACGGCCAGCGAGAAGACGCCCAGCAGAAAGCCAAAAGTAGGGCCGTAGACGTAGCCGCACAGGATGGGCAGAATAAAGACCAGGTTAAAGCCGGCCGGCCCGGGCACACCCCGCAGCACGGCGTTGGCCGCGGTGAGAACCCCCAGGACTGCCACCAGCTTGGCGTTCATGGCCCCCGACGAGAGGCTGCTCAGGACAGCCCCCAGACAGAGGATGACGAGGAGAGCAAAGACCAGGGGCGCGTCGTGGGCGTGGGCCATGGCCGCCATGCCCTCGGCGTCTGGCGGCAGGAGGAAGGGGTAAAAGAACGAGCCCAGGCCAATGATGCTCGCCACGGCCAGGATGGCGCCGCCCAGGATCCTCTGGAGCGGAAAGAGGCGGGCCTCAGACATGGTTGCCGTTCCCCGAGGCCGGCGGGAGTCCGTGGCGGGCCAGGACGTCTTTGACGGTCAGCAGGGCGGGATCGCGGTAGAGCTTGTTGATCTGCGAGGCAAAGACCAGCGACTCGCTCATCACCTGCCGGGCCGGGCCGTCGACCACCACCTGCCCGTCGCCCAGGAGCACCACCCGGTCGGCACAGCCCGCCACCAGCTCCACGTCGTGCGTGGCCATGATGATGGTCCGCCCCCGCGCCTTTTCCGCCTGCAAGAAGCCCACCAGGGCCTCCTTCTGGCCGTAGTCGAGACCCCGCGTCGGCTCGTCCAGGAGCAGGATCTGCGGCTCGGCCACCAGGATGGAGGCCAGGGCCACCCGCTGCCGCTCGCCGACGCTCAGATCGCGGGGATAGTCCTCGGCATGGGCGGCCAGGCCCAGGGTATCCAGCAGCAGGCCGTTGTCCGCCGGGGGCAGCCGGTGCCCGCGCCGCGTGAAGTCCAGCTCCTGGCCCACGGTATCGTTTAAGAGCAGGGCGTTGGGGTTCTGCGGAACATAGCCCACCACGCCAATGATCTCTTCCACCGCCGCCTGGCGCGTGTTAAAGGCCTGGCGCGAGCGCGGATCGACGATCTCGACCTCGCCGCGCTGGGGGCGCAAGAGGCCCACGAGCTGCTTGAGAAGGGTTGTCTTGCCCGATCCGTTGCGGCCCATGAGGGCCACGAACTCGCCCTGGCGGACGCTCAACGAGACGCCGTCGAGGGCGGGATGGCCGTTGTAGGAAAAGCCCAGGCTGCTGACCGAGATCACGGCGGCCGGGGCTGCCTCTGCCGCGGGCGGCGCCGCCGCGGGAAGCACGCTTTCTCCCTGTGTCGCCCTCGCCTCCCGGCCCACGAAACGCCGCCCCTCCTTGATGGTCAGGGGCAGGGGCGACCAGCCGAGGGCCTTGGCCAGGGTAATGAGGGGTGGGGTCAGCTCCACCTGCTGCAGGACGGCACGGGGCTCGCCCAGCACCGGCGGCCGGCCCTCGCCGGGCAGGTAGAGAATGCGGTCGGCGTACTGGACCACCCGCTCCAGGCGATGCTCGGAGAGGACGACGGTCAGGCCCAGATCCTGGTTGAGCTTGACGAGCGTGTCCAGCACTTCTTCGGCGGCCTGGGGATCGAGCTGCGAGGTGGGCTCGTCGAGGACGAGAAGGCGTGGCTGGAGGGTCATGACCGCGGCGATGGCCACCCGCTGGCGCTCGCCGCCCGAGAGGGTGTTGACCGACCTGGCCCGCAGAGCGGCGATGCCGAGCTGATCAAGGGCCTCTTCGACCCGTTTGCGCATGACGATGGGGTCCATCCCCTGGTTCTCCAGGGCAAAGGCCAGCTCGTCTTCCACACGATCCACGACGAACTGGGCCTCCGGGTCCTGGAGGACAAAGCCGACGGTGCCGGCCATGCCCCGCGGGCCGAGGGCCACCGGGTCGAGCCCGGCAACCGACAGCCGGCCCGAGATCTGCCCGCCGTAGAAATGGGGCACCAGCCCGTTGAGGCAGCGCAGCAGGGTCGACTTGCCCGAGCCCGAGGGCCCGATGACCAGCAGAAACTCGCCCTCTCGCACGTCGAAGGAAAGATCGTCCAGGATGGCCGATGCCGACCCCGGATAGCGATAGCCTAAATGCTCAAAACGAATCATGGGCAACACTCCTCGCCCCGGCCTGCTCATGCCCGCCGCCGGTCTCGCTCCCGACAGGCAGGAGAGCCGGAAGCGCCAGGGGCAGCAGGGCAGCGCCGATCAGGGGATTGAACGCCGGGAGCAGGTTGGCCGGCGGATAGGGGCTATAGTACAGGGTGGCGGGCGCCAGGAACCTGGCCCCGGCGACCGCCGCGATGACCAGGACGCTGGTCACGGCCAGGGCCGTGTCGCGCGCCTCCCAGCGGGGCCGGCGGTAACGGCTGCGCCGCACCCCCCGGCCCTGGTACCAGAACAGGGCCAGCAGCCCCACCACGGACAGGCCGGCCAGGGCCCAACCGGGGGTCGCTGCGGCGGGATAGTAGGCCAGGATGAACAGCCCGCCCAGGAGGGACACGAGCGCCGCCAGCGTCCCGAGTTGCACCCACAGAGCCTGGCGGCGCGGAGCGGGCGTCTGGGTGCCGGCAAAGCCCCTGGCCTCCATGGTCTCGGCCAGCTGGATGGCCCGCTCCAGCCCGTTGGCCAGGAGGGGGATGATGAGCGGCAACAAGTCGCGCACACCCCGCAGCCGGTGGCCGCGGATGCGCTGTGCCTGCCGGATCTCCCGGGCGGCGAGCACCATTTGCGGCACAAAGGTGATGGCGATGGACACCACCACCCCGGCCTGGAAGAGAAAGGCCGGGGTGGCGCGCAAAAGCTGGTAGTGATCCACGCCGGCGTTAAAGGCGGCAAAGACGGCCAGGATGGCCAGGAGCGCCAGGCCGTTGGCCGCGCCGGCGAGAATGGCTTCCAGGGTTATCACCCCGCCGACGATGGGCCAGGCCTCGGGCAGGCGAAAGAGCACGATGCGCCCGGCGTGAATGGACAGGGCGTTGAAGGGGATGGACAGGGCCAGGAAAAAGACCCCTATGCGCACAAAGGCTCCCCAACTGCTGCCCAGCGGTGTCGAGCGGCCCAGGGCGGTGTAGACCAGCCAGGCCGCGCCCAGGACCAGCGCCAGGTATAGTGGGTTCTGCAGGGTAAAGGCCGGCAGCGCCGCGGCCGCCAGCCAGGCAACCCACGCCCAGGTATGGTACATCAACGTCTCCGCAACCAAACGACGACGCCGGCGGCGGCCAGGACCAGGAGCATGCCGCCAAAGGCCAGGTACCCGCCCGTGCCTCCCGCGCCATCGGGCGCGGCGGCGGCCGGGGACGGCGCGGCCGGGGCTTCCGCGGGGTGCCCAGCAGCCGGCGCCTGGGCCACGGCAGCGGGCGTGGCGGTGGCCGGGGGCGGGGCCGTGGCCGTCGCAGAGGTCGCGCTGCCTGTCGTGGCAGGCGGCGGGGTGGCCGTCGCCGCCTCTGTCGCGACGGCGGTTGGCGTGGGCGGCTGGCAGATGGCCTCGAAGGTCAGGTCCGCGGCCGGGGGCGTGCGGCCGTCGCCCCACACCCAGGCATCCACGAAGCCGGGCAGGACGGTGTGCAGCCCGGCACCCAGGGGCGAGTAGGTCCAGGTTTCCGCGCCGGCCTCGCGGTAGAAATAGTTCCAGTAGGCACAGTCGGCGCCGCCCATGCACTGGCAGAAGCAGTGCTGCACGGGAAAGTCACAGCCCTGGCCTTCCAGGCGGCAGACCGAGACGCCCATGCCGCCCGAGACGTCGGCCAGGACCTCCAGGCCGGAGGCCTGCAGCAGCTCGATCCCCTTGACGCCCTCGGCTGCCACGTCCAGGCAGCGGGTCTCGACGCGTGACTCGTCGAACTGGACCACGAGCCCCGCGCGGCCCGGCTCCTGGGCCCCGGCAGGGAATGCCACGAGGCACAGCGCCAGCAGCAGGAGGCTCCCCAACAGCCGGGAACCGGTCTTGGTTCCCCTCATCTCTTTACCCTTTCTCTCACGCCGTCCCGCCCGCCGGGAAGCAGGGGCACCGCCCCTGCCTCCCGCCAGGTGGGGAACCGGCTCGCTACTTACGGCGGCGCAGGGCATAGCCCGCGGCCGCCAGCCCCAGGCCGGCCAGGGAGACGAGCAGGGCAGGGTCCAGGCCCGCGCCGCCCGTCTCCGGGATCGTGGACGGCGCCGGCTCGCTGGCCGTTGCTTCGGGAGCGGATGTGGGAGCGGGCGTCGCCGTCGCCGCTGCCGCGGCCGGCTGGCCGGCGTCCGTGGTCGCCAGGGGAAAGGCCTTGCCCGCCAGGGCCGGGATGGCCTGGACCGTGGCCAGGAGGTTATCGTCGGGCATGGCTGCCTGCCAGGCAAAGGCCCCGCCCTCGTTCTGGAAGGCCTCCAGGGTTTCCACCGGTCCCACGCCGCTACTTCCTTCCCAGCCGGCCGGATCCTCGCCGGCGGCGATGAGGGCCTGGATGGTGACGGCCGTCGAGTTGGCGTCCGTATCCGTCCCAAAGTCGGAGGGGCTCTGGTAGGGCCAGCCGCCATCCTCGTTCTGTATGCCGCGGTAATAGTCCAGGGCATTGGCAACGGCCTCGCTGCCGGCCTGCCCGGCAGCAACCAGGGCCTGCACGGCAAAGGCCGTGGAGTTGGTGTCGGCGGGCGTCGCGTCGGTGCCGTCCCAGGACCAGCCGCCGTTCTCCTGCTGCGCCTGGACGATCTGGTCTACGGCCGCGTCCGAGATGGGGCGCCGGACGCTGGCCAGGGCCAGGACGGCGAGGAGGTGGCTGACAAAGGTGTCGTTGGCCGTGCCTATGCGACCGCCGGCGCCGGCCATGGCCTCCAGCCGGGCAACGGAATCGGTGTCGCCAAAGGTGCGCGGATTCTCGCCGGCGGCCACGGCGGCCATGATAAGCTTGGCCAGGTCGCCGGCATTGTCCACGGCGGCGGCGTTGGCGGCCAGGTAGTCGAGGGTGCTGTTGCCATCCTGCGCAAAGGCGGCGGGGTCGCCCCCGGCGGCCACGATGGCCATGACGGCGTCGGCCGTGGAGCCGACCGTGCTGCCAGGGCCAAAGCCGCTGCCAAAGCCGCCGTCGGCGTTTTGTTGGGTGCGCAGATAGTCGAGGGCCGCTGCCAGGTCGGCGGCAGCCAGGGCGGGCAGGGCACTGCCGGCGACGAGCAGCAGCGCCAGTGCGAGGGCAAGAATTCGATGTCTCATGTTTCCTCCTTGAACGAGACCGGGGCAACGCAGTCGTTGCCGCCGTGTCGGAACCACCTTACAAAAAAAGCCCGACCTTTCGGTCAGGGCTATCCTCTCAACGTAAAACCCCTTGCCTTTCGACAAGGGGTGGTCATGGGCCTTGGTCCATGCGCCTCACCCCTTTCCGCGAAGGTTCGCAGTGCGCGACCGCGGCGGGCGTCCTGGCTTGGGCATTGGCCCTTACAGTTGCGGGACAGCGCCGGACTCTCACCGGCTTCTCCCATTAAACCCCGCGCATCCGGGCTACGGGGTACCACGGTCTGGCATATTCAGTTGCAGGCAGTATAGCACAGGGGCGGACGGCTGTCAAACGGGAGTGGCAGAGAGTCAGCAGTTTTTCATGTAGTGCAGGTTCCTCCCCTGAGAGCGGCGTTCACGGCAGATACTGCCTGGCAATCGACGGCAACAGCACGCGCAGCCACCATTCGTCGGCGCCGATGTCATAGCCAGAGCCGTTGGGCCGGTGGCTGCCGTTGATGTCGGTGTCGACCCCGGCGTCGATGCCGGCGTCGATGGCGTCGGAGGCGGCGGTGAGGCGATAGTCGCGAAGGCGCGGATCGACGAAAGCAGGATCGCCTGTGCGCTCGTTGGTGCTAATGATGTTGTAGGTGCCGGTCAGGACGTGCGTGCCGGTGATGGCGCCCTGGAAATTGCTCCCGTTGAAGGCAAAGAAGGTGTGATCGGCCAGAACGCTCGCATCGACGCCACCTTCCACGATGCCCACCGTGTGGCTGACGACGAGGGTGTTGACCATGGTCAGGGTGGTATAGTCGCCGACGAACACTGCCTCGTCGCCCAGGGCATGGTGAGCAAAGGTGTTGTGCCGCAGCGAGGCGGCCAGCGACGGCCAGTAGCCGGCATAGATGTACAACTGATCGCCGTGGGCCGCGGCGTTGTTATCGGCGAGCACGTTGTTCGTCAGCGTGACTATACCCTGGGCCGACAGGTAGAGCCCGCCGCCATCCTCGCTGGCGAGGTTGTCCAGCACGGTGTTGCCCTCAAAGTCGGACACCTTTTCGGTGAAGTGGCTCAGATAGACCGCCCCCCCGAACGTGGCCTGGTTTCGGGCGATCAAGTTCTGACTCACCACGCTGTTGCCCCGCTCCCGGTACAGGCCACCTCCGTGGTCCACGGCAATGTTGCCAGTGATGCGGTTCCCCCTCAGCTCCGTATACTGGTTGCTCCAGACGCCGCCGCCGTCCGTCGCCTGGTTGTCCGAGATGTCATTGGCGATGAAGCTTGAACCCCGTTCGGAATACACCCCGCCGCCCAATAACGCTCGATTCTGCCTGATGGCGTTCCGGGTAAAGGCTTCAAACACACAGCAACGCACGAAAACGCCACCGCCAGCGTCAGCCTCGTTATCGAAAATGAGATTGTCGCTGAACGTGCTGTCGTCGGAATATGCCAGTTCCAGGCCACCTCCGCACCCTGCGCGATTGCCGCTGACCACGTTGTACCGCACGATCGTTTCTCTGCTGTTAGAGATCTGGATGCCACCGCCGCATCGATCCGCCTCGTTGCCCTGGATGGTATTGTTCAAGACAACGGAACCCGGGGCCTTCGTCAACACGATGCCGCCGCCGTACGCCCCCGAGAGATTGCGCGCAATCAGGTTGCCCTGGATGTCGCCTGTTGTTTCGACGTGCAGCCCGGTGCCCAGATTGTCAATAATGTTGTTGTCGTGGATGACGGCGGAGCTCTCCACGAAGGATGTGACGAGGATGCCTTCCTGGTGGTTACCCGACACGAGGTTGCCCTCGATCAGTGCGGGCGCGCCAAGCGACAACGCAGCCTGATCGCTGATCCCGGCCGTGCCATTGCCCGAGATCACGTTGTCTATGGCCGTTACAGGGCCCGGCAGCGACGCTCCGCCTTTGGCGTTGCCCTGTAAAGTGTTGCCTTCAAAGTGAACTTGCTCCGATATCTCGAATCGCAGGCCCGCATCGGCATTGTCCGCGATGGTGTTGCCAACAAAGGTGGAGGCATTGCTTGCCCAGAAGTAAAGGCCGCCTCCCGAGAAGGCGTCGTTCCCGGCAATGACGTTTCCCGAGAAGCTGGCTCCGTCGCTCCATTTGACATAGACACCGCCGCCCCTGGCGGCGGTGTTGCCCCTCACCTGGTTGTCGACGAGCACCACGCTGTCGGACCCGTCGATATACACTCCCCCGCCGTTGCTGTTAAATGCGTCCTTCCCCGCCCGGTGGGCCGCGTTGTTCTGGATGATGTTGGCCCGCAATGTCGCGGTGACCGGGCGAAATAGCCCCGTCAGGGCCACGCCACCGCCATAGCCATGATCATCAGAACTCGAATCGGCGGCCACGTTACCCGTGATGACATTGCCGGCAATGAGAAGTGAGGCGTCGAAGCCCATGATGCCACCACCACAGCCGCCGGCCAATATGCCGCACTCGAGCCCCATGCCGGTGGCGTTGCCGCCCTGGATGGTAAAGCCCTCGATGGCCACCTCGATGGCCTGGGCCGGGTTGTAGACACGCACCACGCGCCCCTGGCCCTGGGCGTCGAGGATGGTGGGGTGGGCAGCAGGGTCGCGCGACGTAAAGGCCTGGTTCCATCCACCCTGCAACCGCAGCGGCTTGTAGATCCACACCAGGTAGCCGAGGTGGCCGGTGTCGGGGTCGGTGTAAGTGCCGGTGGCGACCCGAACGGTACTCCGCGTGGGAGCGGACGCGACCGCGTCCTGGATGTTGGTGTAGCAGGGCTTGTGGCCGGCGCACGTGCCATCGCCGGCAGAGACATAGACGACGTCGCCGACGTCAAGGACGCCGGCAACGCCGGTTGCGGGCGGGGCGACCAGCCAGATGGTCGCCGCAGCAGCGGCAAAGAAGGCCCACGACCAGACTAGTGCTACGCAACTGTGACGCATCGACTCCCTCCTCTTCCTTGAAGACTCGTGCCTGATCCCTACGCCAGCCCCCGCACCTCCATCTCCAGCCGCTCGAAGAAGGCGACCATGAAGGAGTGGCGCTCTCGCGCGATCTCGCGGGCGCTCTCGGTCAGGAGCCGATCCTGGATCCTGGCCAGTTTCATGTGGTACTCGTGCACGGGGGTGTGCTCCCCGCGGGTGGCTTTGCTCTCCTGGTAACCGGGCGGCACCTCGGCCCACAGCCGCTGGCCGGCGCGCCCACCGTAGGCAAAGGCGCGGGCCACGCCCAGGGCTCCGATGGCGTCCAGCTTGTCGGCATCGTGGAGGACGCGGGCCTCGGGCGTGTCGGGCGCCGGCCCGGCGCGAAAACGGTGGGCGGCAATGGCCCGTGCCACCGCCTCGACCTGTTTCGGCGGATGGCCGGCCAGCAGGTGGCGCGCCCGCTCGGCGCCGGCCTGGGCGTGGTCCACGCCCTCCGCCTCGCCCCCATCGCCCCGCGCCACGTCGTGAAGCAGCACGGCGGCGCGCAGGATCTCCGGATCGGCGCCCTCGGCCGGCGCCAGGCGCTCGGCCAGGGCCAGGACTCGCAGGACGTGGTCAAAGTCGTGGACGGCATCGCTTCCCAGGTAGTGTTGGCGCGCCTCTTCGACGCTGATCAAGGTTCTCCTCCTGGCGCCGCGCGTGGAATGGCCGGCGGCGACTATTATACCACATCCTTGCCGCTTTCCACAACTCTTTTGGCACTGGCAAAAGCACCCGGATTGTGCTATAATCCTGTTCGCTTGCAGCATCCAGTCCCCCTCGAGGCGGGACCAATGAGAGAGGTTTTTGGGGACGCATGACAAAGAGTCGGTTCTTGCTGGCCAGCCTGGCAGCGCTCCTATCGCTGCTGTGGGGCTGGGCGGTCCAGGCGCAGGGTATTCTGCCAGAGGCGACGGCCGAGCCGGGTGTCGTCCGCTTTATCCTCTTTTACAGCGACACCTGCCCGCACTGCCACGAAGTCATGGAGAACTATCTCCCCACGGTCTATGAGAAGTACGGGGACCGGGTCGAATACCAGTACATCGGCATCCACAACAATACCGAAGGCTACCAGGCCATGCTGGCGCTGGAGAGCAGCCTGGGCGTGCCCCAGTCCGAGCAGGGCTACATACCGGCCCTGGTCATCGGCGACCAGGTGCTCATCGGCGGGGACCAGATCCCGGCCAGGTTGGAGGGCCTCATCGATCAGTACCTGGCCCAGGGTGGTGTGGACTATCCCTCCCTCGAGGACCTGCCCACGGTCGTGGTGCCCACGCCCGGCCCGAAAGTCCAGGTGCTCGTCTTTGTGGACCAGGCCAGCCCTTCCTTCCAGGAATTGAGCACCCTCATGATCTCCCTCGGCCAGCAGCATGGCAGCGGATTCGAGCCCTACGCGGCGGATATTTCCACCGCCCAGGCCAGGGAAGCGCTGGACCGTCTCCACGAGGCCCTGGGAGAGGCACCTTACACGGACGGCACCCCCGAGGTGCTCATCGACCGCACACTCCTCATCGGCATGGACGAGATCGAAGCCGAGCTGCCGGGCCTCATCGACGATTACCTGGCCCGGGGAGGTGTCAACCTGCCGTCCCTCGAGGCGCTGGCGGGCGAGACCCCCGTGCCCGAGGAAAGCGCGACTCCGACTCCGACTCCAGGCGCGGCCGCACCCATTTACATGGCCTACTTTGAACAGAGCGGCTGCCAGGAGTGTGCTCGCACCATGTACGACCTCCAGGTGGTGCAGGAGCAATACCCGCAACTGGTCGTCGAGAGTTTTGCCATGGAGGAAGCCGGCAACAAGGCCCTCAACGAGTGGCTGAGTGAAAAGTACGGCGTGCCCGAGGAAAAGCGGCTCTCCACCCCCATGGTGTTCGTCGGCGAGGACGTGCTCATTGGCGAGGAAGCCATCCTGGACAACCTGCTGCCTGCCGTGGGGCGCTATGCCGCGGAAGGCGCGCCGCGCACCTGGGAGGACTTTGATCCCGAGGCGGGTGAGGAGGGCATCCTGGCGCGTTTTCAATCCCTGGGGGCGCTCACGGTACTCGGCGCGGGCCTCATCGACGGCCTGAACCCCTGTGCCTTTGCGACCCTGGTCTTTTTTGTGTCGTACATGGCCTTTACCGGGCGTCGCGGGCGCGAGGTGCTGTTCGTCGGCGTGGCCTTTACCCTGGGCGTCTTCTTGACCTACCTGCTGGTGGGCGTGGGGCTTCTCAAGGTCGTCCAATCCCTGGGCATCCTGTCGTCCCTGGGCCGCTGGGTGTATCTCTTCACCGCCCTGCTGTGCGCCATCCTGGCCGCCCTGACCTTTCGCGACCTGGCCCGTGCCCGGCGAGGCAAGCCCGGCGAGATGACCCTGAAGCTGCCCCTTCCCTTGCGCAAGCGCATCAACAAGGTGATCCGCGAGGGAGCCCAGGTGCGAGCCTTTGTAGGCATGGCCTTTGTCACGGGCTTCCTGGTGTCGCTCATCGAGCTGGCGTGCACCGGCCAGGTCTACCTGCCCACCATCGTCTACGTCCTCAGCCAGCCCGAGCTGGCGGCCAGGGCCTTTCTCTACCTGCTCCTCTACTGCCTGATGTTCGTCCTGCCCCTGGTCGTCGTCTTTGTGCTGAGCTACCTGGGCACCACGTCGGAGCAGTTGGGGCAGTTCGTAAACCGCCACACGGCGAGCATCAAGCTGCTCACCGGCGTGATCTTTGTTGGCCTGGCCCTGTGGATGACCTGGACCCTGGCACCGCTGTTCGGCCTCGCCATCGCCTGGCAGAAGTGGCTGCTCATGGCCGGCGTGGTGGTCGCCATCGCCGTCGCCGCGGCCCTGCTGCGGACGAGAGACAAGACCCAGGCCCGGATGGCGGCCCGACGCCGCAGGAGCCGCGCATGACCGAGCGCCTGCACTACGATGACCCTTTCCTGCTCCGCTTCTCGGCGCGGGTGGTCGAGCGCGTGCAGTGGGAGGACCGGCCGGCCGTCGTCCTGGACCGGACCGCCTTTTACGCCACCGGCGGCGGGCAGCCCCACGACACCGGCATCCTGGGCGGCGTGGACGTGGTGGAGGTGGTGGAGCGGGAGGGCGACGGCGCGGTGGTCCACGTCCTGGCCGCACCCCTGCCACCCGGCACGGTCGAGGTGGAAGGCGAGGTGGACCGGGCGCGGCGGCTGGACCTCACGCAGCAGCACACAGGCCAGCACATCATTTCCGCGGCCTTTGTCGAGGTGCTGGGGGCCAACACCGTGAGCTTTCACCTATCGGCCGATTACGCCACCATCGACCTCGACCGCGCCCCACTGTCGGCGGAGGACCTGGCCCGCGTCGAGGACCTGGCCAACGAGGTCGTATTGGAGAACCGGCCGGTCATCTCGCGCTTTGTGAACCGCGACGAGCTGCCATCGCTGACCCTGCGCAAACCCCTGACCCACGCCGGCCCGGTGCGCATCGTGGAGATCCCCGGCTTTGACTGCTCGGCGTGCGGCGGCACCCACGTGCGCGCTACAGGAGAGGTGGGCCTCATCAAGCTCATCCGCAGCGAGCGCCGCGGCGCGGAGAGCCGCGTCGAGTTCCTGTGCGGCGGCCGCGCCCTGGCCGACTACCGGGCCAAGAACGCCCTCCTGCTGGACCTGGCCCGGGAATTTACCGTCGGCCATTGGGAGGTGGGCGACCTGGTCCACCGCCTGGACGACGAGCTGAAAGAGGCCCGGCGAGAGCTGCGGGCCGCCCGCGACGCCCTCCTCGACGCCGAGGCGGCCATGCTCCGGGCTCGGGGAATGCCCGCCGGCGATGCACTTATGGTCCACGCCCACCTGCCCGACCACACTCCGGACGATCTGAAGCACCTGGCCCAGAGGCTGGTGGCGGAGCCCGGCACGGTGGTCCTCCTGGGCAGTGGCCAGGCGGGGCAGAAAGGCGCTTTCGTCTTTGCCCGCGGTGCGGACGTGGGACTGCACGTGGGCAACCTGGTTCGCCAGGCATGCGAGGCCATTGGCGGGCGGGGCGGCGGCCGGCCCGAGTTTGCCCAGGGAGGGGGCACGCGCGGCGAGGGCGTGGCAGGGGCGCTGCAAGCGGCCCTGGAGACGGCGGCGCAGGAGCTGCAGAGCGGGTAGGAGCCCGGTGGCGAGCGCCCTTTTCATCGGGATGGGCGCTCGAGGAAGGGCACGGCAAGCGGGCTCGCCGGTAGAGCCTACGCAGGGCGGCTGAAAACCAAATAGGCCAGCCACCAATGAGTGGCGTGTGCGAGAGGGGAGCCATGATCCGCGAGATCGCACCCAATGTTTTCGTCGAGACCGAGTACCACGGCGCCAACGTGGCGTTCATCGCCACAGGTGAGGGCGTGATCCTGATTGATACCCCCATGCTGCCCCGCGAGGCCCGCCACTGGCTGTGCGAGATCGAGAAGCGCACCGACGAGCGGATCCTGTACATCGTCAACACCGACCACCATCGCGCCCACATCATCGGCAACCAGCATTTTCCCATGGCCACCGTGGTGGCCCACGAAAACGCCTGGAAAGAGATCAAGAGCTACGGCGACAGCTTTCGCACGCGGTTGATGAACATGTACCGCGAGCGCATTCCCGAGGCCGCGGCCGAGTGGAAGCAGACCCTGGAGATCGTCAAGCCCCAGGTGACCTTTACCGGCCGCACCGTCGTCTACAAGGGCCAGACCGAGTTGCACCTCATCGCCGTTGGCGGCCATACCCCGGCGACGGCCGTCGTCTATATGCCCAACGAGAAGCTGCTGTTTACCGGCGACGTGGTGGTCACCAACCGGCCTCCCTTCCTATCGCAGGGCAACACCAAGGAGTGGCTGGAGGCCCTCACCTTTCTGCGCAAGCTGCGCTACGACATCCTGATCCCCGGCCACGGCGAGCTGACGGGCAAGGAAGCCACGGACCGCATGTCCGAGTACCTGCGCCTGGTGCGGCGCAAGGTGCGCAGCGCCTACCAGGCCGGCATGCCCAAGGCCGACACGGCCCGCAGCCTGTCGCACCTCATCCGCTACTGGCCGATCCCACCCTTCGAAAAGCCCAAGGCCGACCGGCGCTTCAAGTCGGGACTGGGGCGCGTCTGGAACGAGATCAAGGCCGAGGAAACGGCCAAGGCCAAGGCCAAAACCAAGGCCACAGCCAGGTCCAAGAGCGCGGCCTGAGAGCCGGGAGAGCGAAGCATGGACAAGCCTGCAGTCGCCCTTATCCCTTGCGCCAGCTACGAACAGGACGAGGTCGAGGCCGCGGTAAGGCGTGCCCTGGACCTGTTGGGCGGCATGGCCCGCTTTGTCCAGCCCGGCCAGCGGGTGTTGATCAAGCCCAACCTGCTCCTGCCCAGCTCCCCCGAGCGCGCCATCGTCACGCACCCATCGGTGTTGCGCGCCGTGCTGCGCCAGGTGCAGGCGGCCGGCGGATCGGCCTTTATCGCCGACAACCCCGTCGTCATCCCGATCTCGCACCGGGGGTGGGAGGGCGCCTACGAGCGCACCGGCTGGGCGGCCGTGGCGGCCGAGACCGGCGCCCGGCTCAACACGTCCATCGTGCCGGAGAAGCACCCCTACCCCGAGGGCAGGCTGCTGCACCTGGTGGACACCAGCAGCTTTCTGGCCGAGGCCGACGTAGTCATCTCCCTGCCCAAGCTCAAGACCCACAACTTTATGCGTTTCACCGGGGCGGTCAAGAACCTGTTTGGCGTCGTGCCCGGCACCGTCAAACTCGGCTACCACCTCAAGCTGCAGACCGCCGAGCACTTTGCCGACATGCTCCTCGACCTGGCCGGTTTTGTCCGGCCGGCCTTGACCATCATGGATGGCGTGGTGGGCATGGACGGCCACGGGCCCTCGGGCGGCCGGCCCTTCACGGCGAATGTTATCCTGGCCGGCACGGACCCCGTGGCCATGGACGTGGCGGCCCTGGCCGTCGTGGGCCAGGAGCCCCTGGGCGTGCCTACCGTGGCCGCCGCGGCGCGCCGCGGGCTGTCCACGGGCCGGCCGGGCGACCTGGACATCGTGGGCGAGGAGCTGAGCCGCGTGCGCGCCAGCGGCTTCCGGATGCCTCCCGGCCGCCCGTCCGACGTGAACCACATCCCGGCCTTCCTGCGCCCCCTGGCGACCAGCCAGTTGGTCGCCACTCCCTACGTGACCGGACGTTGCATCGGCTGTGGCCAGTGCATCGAGCACTGCCCGGCCAAGACCATTGTCCGCATTCACGGCAAGGCCTACATCCGGCCGGCCAACTGCATTCGCTGCTACTGCTGCCACGAGCTGTGTCCCGAGCAGGCCATCGACCTGCGCAATCCGCTCGTTGCCCGCGTCCTGGCCGGCCTGAGCCGCTGACCACATCCCTCAGTCGGCCGGGCTACGGCGTCCACTAAAAGTTGTGCCTCTCAACTAATAGAACGTACAACGGCGGTCAAAGCGGCCAATTGAAGGATTGACAACGGCCCAAACCGTGATATAATGGCCTTAGTTTGTTGCTACGACAAACTAAGGGGGCGACGTGCAAGGACGATATCAGACGGCCGATCAGGCCCTCGTCCGCGAGATGAACCTGTCCATCATCCTGCGTTACCTCCATGCCGGCGGGCCCATGTCCCGGGCGTCGCTGGCCTCCCTCGCCGGCCTGAACAAGACCACCGTCTCGAGCCTGGTGGACGAGCTCCGTCACAGGGGCCTCATCCACGACGTCGGCATGGATAACACGCGCACCGGCCGCCCGGCCACCCTCCTGGAGCTGAACCCCGACGCTGGCTTGATCGCCGGGGTGGCCCTGGGCGTCGACTTTGTGTCGGTTATCCTCGCCGATTTTGTCGGGCAGATCCGCTGGCGCCGCCGGGAGGCGGCAGACCCCAGGGAGAGCCAGGAGGACATGATCCGGCGCACGCAAGAGCTCGTCGACGAGGCCATCCGCTTCGGGCGCGACGCGAGCAGGCGGCTCCTGGGCCTGGGCATCGCTACCCCGGGCACCGTGGACGTCGACCGTGGCCTGCTCATCTTTTCGCCAAACCTGCAATGGCACGACGTCGCCTACCGCGACATCTTTAACGCGCAGACGGGGCTGCCGGTCCTGGTGGACAATGATGCCAACGCCGCCGCCCAGGCGGAGCACCTCTTTGGTGTTGCCCGCCAGGCACAGGACTTCTTGAGCGTCTTTGGCGGCGTGGGCGTCGGCGGGGGCCTGTTCCTCAACGGCAAGCTCTACCGCGGCGCGGGAGGCTTTGCCGGGGAGATCGGCCACACCAACTTTATGGTCGAGGGCTACCGTCGGCCGTGCCGCTGTGGCAGCCGCGGCTGCTGGGAGACCTCCGTGGCCCAGGAGTCCATCGTCGAGCGAGTGCGCAGCCGGCTGCTCGCGGACCGCAACAGCCTGGTGTCACGTTTGATGGCCGAGCGGCAGGTG
>JAAYZQ010000509.1 GCA_012514775.1 Anaerolineaceae bacterium | reverse complement strand
TACCCAATTGGCGGTACTGATGGTTGCGAAGACGGGAACGCCAGTACTGCCATCCGGCCTGTTCTACACGCATGGATTGCCTCATACATATGCTGCCGCACTCCTGGCCTGGCTGTTTGGGTTTAGCCGTACGATCGCGCGCTTGCCAAGCCTGCTCTTCAGTTTGCCCAGCATTCTGCTCCTGTTTCATGTCGGGCGACGCTGGTACGGCCCACGCGCTGGGCTTCTTGCCGCTCTCATGTTGGCACTTGCGCCTGAGGCCATTGCATGGGGTGGTCAGGCGCGCATGTATGTCATGTGGCAGTTTTTCACACTGGCCGCGGTTTATGGGCTGTATGAAGGGTTTGTGCGACCAGGAACCAGGGGCCATCGCGTTTGGGGGCTCCTGGCTTTGGGGGGCGCCATCCTGTGCCAGGTGCGCACATTGCTGACGATCCCTCCCTTGTTCCTTGGATTAATGAGCGCGCGCTGGTTGAGTCAGCGCCAGGAGCTTGCCGTCTGGCATTTGAATCGAAAACTAGGGGCCGAGCTGGCCTCCTTGGGTGTCGTCCTGGCCTCAGCAGCACTCCTTTTTTGGCAAGACCGACCCATCGGCGTGATCGAAGCCGGCCAGCTGCCCGTGACAAACTGGCTGAATCCGGCCCGCCTCTTTGCCGATCTGTTGATCGGCTCCATGCAATTTCTCATCTCGCCATACACCATCCTGACCGTTGTTGCCGTGGGCGGCGGGCTGTGGTTGGTGCTGCGCCTGCTGCGCGGCCAACCACAATCCGGCGATACGGCCCTGTTGCTCATTGCAATCACCAGCCTGGGTGTGATCGTGGAGTTTAGCCTCGTCAGCCCCGTCATCGTACGCGTGCCCCGCTACATCTTTGATATCCTGCCGTTCTACTTTCTCGTGGTCGCCCGCGAGCTTGATTTTGTCGCCGGCGAAGTTGCATCGCGATTTCGAGGCACGGGCGCCGTTCTCGTGGGCTGGCTGCCCCTGTTCCTCCTGTTGGGTCTGTTTGCGGCGCCTGCTCTGACCGCGGCCCACAGCCAACCCTCGGCAGCGCAGCCTGCCATGGAATACGTGCGAGCTCATCTGCAACGCGGCGACAGAATCGCCGCCCGGTTGCCCGCCCTGCCCTACCTGGAGCTCGGGCGCTGTGACTATTTTGTGGCTCTCCAAGATCCGTTCGTGTGGAAGACAGCACAGGGTACGGTTGATCCCCACTTGGGCCTGCCGTGGATCGGCACAACTGAAGGCATTCAGCAAATTGTCGACGAGTCAACACGCCTATGGATAATTGTCGAGGCACGCTTTGCAGATGGGTATCGTCCTATCCTTGGGGATCGCCTCACGGTTGCATTCCGCATGTCGGATTACGTGGTCTATCTGGTGGAGGGTAGACCTTGAGAGCCGAGCTTCGCGCCCGCGACATTCGCTACGCAGCCGTCGTATCGCTGTTGGCTGGGCTCGTATTGCTCCCCGCCCTGCTGCTGCCCTCGCACCTGCTCTATCCCAGTTGGACCGAGTTCAGTGACCTGACCCTGATCCATTGGCCCAAGGTGACGCTCGTGCGCGAGTCGCTGGCCCGGGGAGATGGCTGGCCTCTCTGGTCGCCCTATGCCCTCAGCGGGCAGCCACTGGCCGCCAACCAACTGGCCATGTTGTTTTATCCGCCGGCGCTGCTGCTCCTTGTGGGCCCGCTGCCCACGGCCCTGGCGCTGTTCCTGGCGCTGCACCTGGCGTGGGCCGGCCTGGGAGCCTACGCACTGGCGCGCACCCTCGGCCTGCGACCCCAGGCGGCGCTGCTGGCTGGCGTCCTCTTTGCCCTCAACGGCAAGCTCGCCGCCCACACGGCCATCGGCCACGTTAGCCTCGTGGCCGGCCTGGCCTGGACGCCGTGGGCCTTTGCCTTCCTGCACCTGTGCCTGCGGCGGCAAAGCCTTGCCGCTGCCCTGCTGGCGGGCGTGGCCCTGGCAGCCCAGTTGGCGACACACACCTATGCGCTGGCCTACACCGCCTATGGCCTGGCCGGCTATGCTCTTCTCACCTTGCTCTCGGCTCCCGGCTCGCTGCGCAGCCGGCTGGCCGAGGCGCTGTGTTCCGCTCCGCGCCTGTTGCTGGTGCCGGCCACCGGCCTTTTCCTGGGCGCGGCCCAGCTCCTGCCGCTGCTGGAGATGGCCCCCTACAGCAACCGCAGCCTGGGGCTGGCGGAGGCTAGCCTGCACTCGGTGTCGCCCCTGCAGACACTGGCCGGCATCCTTTTTCCCTTTGCTGCTGTTGGACACGAGGCGGTCATCTACCCCGGCCTGGTGGGCGTCATCCTGGCCCTTATTGCCCTGCCTCGCGTTCTGCACAGGCGACCGGCGGCCATCTTTGCCCTGCTGACAGGCACCGCCGTGCTCCTGGCCCTGGGAAGCCACACGCCCCTCTACCGGCTGGCCTATAGCCTGCTGCCCGGCCTGCGCTGGATGCGCACACCGGGCAGGCTCTGGTTTTTTGCCGGGCTCGGGCTGGCGGTCCTGGCAGCCTATGGCTGGGAGGCGTGGCAAGCAACCCGGCACAGCGCCCGCCGCCGCACGGCCAATGCGGTCCTGGTGGCCGTGATGGCTGCCTGCCTGGCCCTTGGCCTGGGAGCCGCGCTCGTGGTCAAGCTGGAGGGCCGAACCGCGTGGGGCGTAGCCGCCTGGGGCACGTTGGCGGGCGCCCTGCTCCTGTGGGTTTCGAACCGCCGCCCGGCGCCCCACTACGGCTGGCTGGCCCTGGCGCTGGTGGCCCTGGATCTGTTGAGCTTTAACTTCACGCTGCTGCGTTGGGTGCCTTTGGACCAGGTCGCGGCACAGGGCCGGGAGCCGGCAGCCTGGCTTGCCGGACAGGAGGACACCGGCCGCGTCTACTCGCCGAGCTACTCCCTGCCCCAGCCGGCTGCAACTTTCGCCGGCCTGGAGCAGATGGACGGCGTGGAACCGGTCCACCTGGCCGGCTACGACCGCTTCATGGCGCTGGCCGGCGGCTACGGCGATGCATCCTTTAGTGTGAGCCTGCCGCCCTTCCCGGAAGAGGCCAACCTGGACCAGGCCCATCGAGACGCCGTGCCCGACCTCGAACTGCTGGGCTTGCTCAACGGC
>JAAYZQ010000508.1 GCA_012514775.1 Anaerolineaceae bacterium | reverse complement strand
GCCAGCACCTCAAAGCCGCCGGGGCCGTGCTCCGGCTTGGAGCCGCTGACCAACTGCGAGACGTTGCCCCAGGGGTCGGTGACCGTGACGGTGATGCCCGCCTCGGGCAGGGTGCCCGCCAGGATGCGCGCCCCGGGCCGCCGCTCGACGCTCATCCGCCAGCCCGTGGGCTCCGGCTCGCCCTCGTCAGGGGGGCCGCCGTCATCGGGTGGCTCGCCATCGTCGGGCGGGCCGCCGTCGTCGGGCGGGCCGCCATCGTCGCCGTTGCCATCGCCCGGGCCCACCGCCGCGCCGAGCTGCCACACGCCGTTGAGGTGGCGGTTGCGCGTGCCCGCCAGGAGGCCCAGGTGCTCCAGCACGTCGCCCTTGCCCTCGGGCCAGATGGCCTCGCGGCAGCTCCCGGGCAGGCAGGACGGCGCGCCGGCCGGAAACGAGATGCGCCCCGTGGCGTCGGTGATCGCCCGCACGGCGTTGGGGTACCACTCGTCCGGGGCAGCCCCGCCCGGCGGCGCGGGGATGGGCGGCGCGCCGGGAAAGTGATGATAGAAGACGGCGCCCTCCACGGGCAGGCCGCCGGCGTCCACGGCAGTGACGTCCAGGGTCGCCGGGCCCTCGTACTCTTGCACCTCCACCAGGCGCATGGCCGCGCCCTCGGCTCCGCGCCGGTAGCTCGCGCCCAGCGTGCGGCGCACCCAGAGCCAGTCGCGGGTGTCGTCGTCCAGGTCGCTCACGACCGGCTCGGAGAGGGGCGCCACCTCGCGGGGCGGGCGGGCCCGCAGGACGTGGATGACGGGCTTGGCCCGGCCGTAGCGGTCGGAGAAGGAACCGCCGTGCCAGGCTTCGTCGGGCCAGCCGCTGCCGCCCATGTCCTCGCTGGCCAGCAGCCAGGGGCAGATGGCGAAATAGGGCGAGGGCGTGTCGTACATGCGCAGCGTCTTCTTGGCGACCATCCTGGGCGTGGTGTAGGTCCAGCGATTGTCCACGGGCAGGACGCCGGCCCGAGCCCGGGGCGTCCAGCCGCCCTCGGTCATGGCCATGGGTGGCACCTCGCCCAGCGACTGCATGGCCCACCAGACGATCTTTTCCCAGCCCCGCCAGCAGGTGTCATCGTCGATGGCCGTACGGTCGGCGTCGGCCCACTCGGCGCGCTGCTCGTTGATCATTGACAGGGGGGCATCGTGCCACTGGGGATCGGCCGCATAGTCGTCCAGGAGGCGGCCGTAGGCCTCTTCCGTCAGGGGCGCGCCGTGGCGCGTCACCGCGTCGTAGGGGTACCACACCGGCCGGCCCAGCCCATAGGTGTGGGGCGCGTAAAAGGCGACCCGCTCCTTGAACAGGTCCAGGCCCCCGGCGCCGCGCAGCCGCTCGAAGGGATTCTCGCCATAGCCCGGCCCGTCGGGAAAGCCGGCGTAGGCGCCGGCGTCGACCACCCGGCGCGCCCCCGCCGACCAGCGCCCGGCGATAATGTCCCACGCCTCCTCGTAGGAGGGCACCCTCCGGTTGCGCCATTCCCGCACGTCAAAGGGCTCGTTGTAGAGCTGCCAGAAGGGCCGGACGCCGTAGCGGGCACAGATGGCCACCGTGCGCTCCACGGTGCGGAAATTGGTAAAGCCATCGGGCAGCTCTTCTTTGTCGCGGATGATGGGAATGATGCCGGCGTCGAGGAGGATCTCCAGGGGGGTGGTGCCGTGGCGGTTCTCGACGATGCTGTCGCCCTCGGTAAGCGCCACCACCCACGAGATCCCCATGGCCTTCATCAGATCCGTCCAATAGTGATCCTGGACCTCGCGGTCCATCCAGAAGCCGTGATAGCCAAAGGGTTGCAGATGAACGCCGCGGTTGGTCACCGGCCGGCCGCTCACCTCCCCGGGGATGTCGAGCTGGTAGCGTTTCAAGGTCTTCACCGCGCACCTCCCTGGCGAGCCAGAACGTCCCCTGTCTGTGAGGCAAAATGCAGGCGAGAGCGCCTGCTGCTGCCCGGATTGTACCACAACCGGCCAGGCAGGTCAAAAGGACGGGATCGGGCCCTCGGGGGTCAGGTGAATCTCAACACCGGCCGCGTCAGGCACGTGGGTCCGCCCTCGGCCTTGTTCGAGATCTCGTCGCCGCGGTAGGCCCACACCTGGCAGCCGGCGGCTTCCAGGCGGGCGCGGGTGATGGGGTTGCCTTCGAGGACGAGGCAGTGGCGCGGGGCCAGGGCCAGGACGTTGGTGCCCATGGTGTCAAACTCGACGGGGGGCACCTCCACCAGGGCAAAGCCGCGCGCTTGCAAGAGCTGGTAAAAGGGCACCGACAGCAACGGCGGGTAGACGACGGCCAGGCGCTCGTCCACAATGCTGATGAGGGACAGGAGGTGCAGGCAAGCCTGCGGACCGGTGTGATAGGGCAGCTCCACGGGCACCACCTCCACGCCCAGGGGCGCGACGGCCTCGCGGATCTGGCGCAGCCCCTCGGCGTTGGTGCGAAAGCCCAGGCCCACGGCCAGCGTGTCGTGGTCCAGCCACAACAGGTCGCCGCCCTCGGCCCGGGCGCGGCCATCCAGGCGGGCCAGGATGGGCACGCCCAGCGCCTCCAGGCTGCGGGCCAGGGGCTCCTCCTCGCCGCGGCGCAGCTCCTTGCCCATGGACAGGACCACGGCGCCGGCATCGGTGACGATGGCCGGGTCGTAGACGTAAATCGCGTCGGCGTGGCGCGGCAGGGGCTCGTCGTGGTAGCAGACCTCGGCGCCTGCCTGGCGGAGCATGGCGACCAGAGCGTCGTGCTCCTGCCTGGCAGCGTCCAGGTCGGGGGCGGCGGTATAGTGCCAGGCGGCGGGGTCGGCACCGGCAAAGGCCTCGTCGGGGCGGCGCACGACGACGCGCCGCAGGGGGGCGTACATGCTCTGGCTGCCGTAGGGCCGCGATGGTGCGTTGCCGGTGGTCATGGTTTCACTCCTGCTATGGTGGGGCGCCGGCCGGCCGCGCCCGGGGCCCTTACGGCTCCAGGATCAGGCGCACGCTGGCGATGGTGCCGGGCATGGTCAGGTGGGCCGCGCCATCGGCCAGCTTGAGGGGCTCGATGTCGCGCTCGCGGGCGTCGCACAGCCAGGCGGCGCGCAACTGCCGGCCGGGCACGCGCACGAACACCGACTCGCCCGGCTCGGTGAGGGTGTACAGGCGCACGATCCAACCCTCGCCGGCGGAGGCGGGCTTGGCAGCGCTGACGACGACCTCGCTGCGGCTGGTGGTGACGGCCGTGGCGGCCAGGCGATACAGGGGCGGCCACTCGGGGGGCGCCCAGGGGCTGCCGCTCAGGCCGCGCGCCACGCGCGGGATCTCGTTGTCACGCCAGTTGCCGCCCGGGGTGAACCACAGGGCGTAATCGAAGGCGTAGGGCCGGTCTTCGTGGCCACGGGCCGGGGTGGCGGGCAGCGGCAAGAAGCCAAAGGCCATCTCGCGGTTGGCGTTGCGCAGGGCCACGGTCTCCAGCTCGCCGTCCTCCGGCCCATAGTGCACCGCACCCGGCCACCGTACAAAGAGGGCCAGGCCGTGGTCGTCGGTGTTGTCCCGAAGGTGGACGAACCGTTGCAGGGGCCAGAAGGTGGGCTCGTACAGCTTCTTGGGCGGGCGAGTGACGACCCCGCCCGGCTGGTCCATCACCAGCTCGGCCGTGCTGATCGTCGTCTGAAAGAGCACGGTGATGGTGTGGCGCCGGGCCGCCCGCCCCTCCAGCCGCATGCGGATGACGGGGGTGTTGGCGTCGAACACCAGGCGGCGGACGATGGTTTCATCCTGCAGCTCGGTCTCGCACGACACCTCCACGTTGCCGTTGTTGCGCTCGACCTCCAGGCGGGCGGGCCGCTGGCTGGCCCGGCCCGTCTCGCGGAACCGGCCGCCCCGGAACTCGTGGCCCATGCGCCACAGGCCTCCCGAGTCGCGATAGCTCACCACGTCGTTGGACACGCCGTGGCCCAGCAGATCCTGGCCGCCGTCGGAGGGCAGGTAGGCGCGGACGATGCCGCCCCCGGCTGCCTGGTCCATCTCGACGACATAGTGGGGCGTGGCGACGCGCAGCCGGCCCTCGTCAAAGTCGCACCGGACCTCGGCGCCGGTGGCAGGCACAGCGGGGTGATCGCCGGCGCTCATGCCGGCGGGCACCAGGCGCTGGATGGTACGGTGCACGGCCTCGTTGGCCTCCAGAAGCCAGGGACGCTGCTCCTCTTCCACAACGCGGTCGGGCGAGGTGCCGGTGATAAAGTCGTGGTGGTTGGACGACACGGCCACCCACCAGGGCTCCCGCAGCTCCTCCGCCACCTCGCGCGCCGTCTCGTCGTCGCCGTGGATCAGGGCCAGCTTTTCGGCCAGCTCCAGGCGGTCGACCAGGCGGTACGCCAGCTCCTTCAGCGTGGGGCGCGAGGTGTAAAAGCCGGTCCAGTAGGGGTTGGGATCCAGCTCCAGGACGGGCAGCCGCTCCCGGTGGCAGCCGACCAGGTCCAGGTAGTCGTCCAGCCCGGCGTTGACGGCCCACAGGCCGGTCCGCGCGTAGTGGCGCTCGTTGTAACGGTCCAGGAGCGACACCAGGTCGCGGATGGGGGGCACAAAGTCAAAGCCGATGGGGCAAAAGACGTAGGGCGTGCGGCTGCAGGGCAGCAGGCGCGCCGAGAATTGCCGGATGCGGCGGGCCACGTTCCGGTCCGACGGGTCCGAGATGGAAAAGGGCGCCAGGTAGACGCGGCTCAGGCCGCGGTGGGCCAGCAGGTCGCCCTGCCCGTAGTTGAAGGCGTTCCAGTGACACAGGACCTCGGCGCCGTCGGGGCCGCGCCAGATAAAGTCGAGGCTGCGCTCCTGGCGCGAGAGCTTGAAGGCGCTGGAGCCGGCCCGGGGAAAATTGGCCTCGGGCTCGTAGTCGCAGCCGGGAAAGTAGGCGCCGTCGATGCGTGTGATGGCCGTCTGCTCAAAGCCGGCAGCCCGCAGCAGCGATGGCAGGCCCGGCGAGCAGCCAAAGCTGTCGGTAAAGTAGGCCAGGCGCGGTTCCTGGATCATGCCGTTGTCCCACAGCCACACCTGGCCCAGGAGCAGGTCGCGCAGGATGGCCTCGGCGCGGGGCAGGAGGGTGTCGGCGGTGGTGACGCCGGTGCTGGTCAGGCGCAGGCGCCCCTCGTTGACCAGCCGCCGCACCGCCTCTCGCTGCTGCGGCTCGCGCTCCCAGAACATCTGCAGAAAAAAGACCGACTCCAGGGAATAGATGCGCCGCGGCTCCTTCTGCAGCTCGCTCAGTGCCAGGTACAGGTTGTCGCGCACGTAGCGCCGGTAGTACTCTTCCGATGTGTAGAGCCAATTGGGATCCCAATGGCTCGATTCGCCAAAGATGATAACCTTTTCGACGTCCGCGGG
>JAAYZQ010000507.1 GCA_012514775.1 Anaerolineaceae bacterium | reverse complement strand
GATGCGGGCGCCCCACCAGTAGCGCGTGGGCGCCACCGCGCCCACCAGGGCCCAGCCAAGCCGCCGCGCCGGTGGCCAGCCAAGACGGCCGGTATCGAGCCAGGTTCTCAGCCCGCGTCCCGCGACAAAGGCAAGGACGGCCAGGGCAGCAATGGCCCCATACTGGCCGAAGCGAGTGTCAACGATGTCCATCACGCGCCCCAGTTTACACGAACAGGGGCAGCGTGTCAATGTCGGTGAAAAGGTGCGCGAACGGGCGGGCCGCTAGTCGAGGGGCATGATGGTCGCCTCATCGCTGGCGACGATGGTGGCCTCTACGGCGCCGCTGGACAGCTCTTGCAAGGCCCCCTGGAAAGCGGGCACCGCCTCCGCGGGAAAGCGGGCCGTAACGGTCACCTCGGCGGCAAACTCCTCGTCCAGGATCTGGCCGCCGTGAGCTTCGACGGCCAGGCGCACCCGCTCAAAGTGGGGATAGGGGGTGGCGATGAGGAGGGTGTGGGTCGGCACTTTCTGGGCGCGGGGCAGAGCCTCGAGGATGGCCCGGACGGCGTCGCCATAGGCGCGCACCAGGCCGCCGGTGCCCAGCTTGGTGCCGCCAAAGTAGCGGGTGACCACCACGGCCACGTCGCCCAGGCCGCTACCCCGGAGCACGGCCAGGGCCGGCCGGCCGGCGGTGCCCGACGGCTCGCCGTCGTCGCTGGCGTGGGCCACCACCGAGGCGCCGTGGCCCACCAGAAAGGCCGGCACGTTGTGGGTCGCGTCGGGGAACTCGGCGCGGATGCGCGCCACAAAGGCCCTGGCCTCGTCGACGCTGAACACCGGCGCCGCCGTGGCGATGAACCGCGAGTTCAGCACCTGGATCTCGACCCGCGTCTCGGCCGCGGGGATGGGATAGCGTTCCATGCCGCTAGGATAGCGCAGATCCGGGGCGGTGGCAAGTTGGCGGGGCAGGCGCGCCCGGTCCAGGAGCCGCGCCCTTCGCGCTGCTCAGGACCATGCCTCGTTGGACAGAAAGCCCCGGCGGGTGTACAATCTCGTACTGCCAACCCTCGGCAGCACCAAAGGGAGCAAAGCGAATGGTTCACCCGGTACAAGGTCCTGAGCAACGCGATGGGCGAGGTCCTGAGCAACGCGATGGGCGAGGTCCTGAGCAACGCGATGGGCGAGGCTAAGCGATGACGCGTTTGATAGAGGGCTCCGCCCCTGATCCTGCCCCCCATCCAGCCCTTCGCGATGCTCAGGACCTTGGAGAGGGAGGAGCCCGAGGGGGCGCGGAACCAGGCGGGCAGGCCGGTCACCGCGCCAAGGCAGCGCGCCCGTCGACCTTTCGCGCCCTGCGCCACCGAAACTACCGGCTCTTTTTCGCGGGGCAGATGGTCTCGCTGGTGGGCTCGTGGATGCAAAACATCGCCCAGCAGTGGCTCATCTACCGCCTGACCGGTTCGGCGACCATGCTGGGGACCATCAGCCTGCTGGGCGCCCTGCCCCTCCTGCCCATGTCGCTATGGGGCGGGTCCCTGGCCGACCGGGTTCCCAAGCGAACCATCCTGGTCGTGACCCAGAGCGTGATGATGATCCAGGCGTTCGTCCTGGCCATCCTGGCCTCCACGGGCACCGTGGCCGTGTGGCACGTGCTGCTGCTGAGCGTCTTCCTGGCGGCGGCCCAGGCCATCGACCTGCCCGCCCGCCAGGCTATCATCGTCGAGCTGGTGGAGGGCAAGGAGGACCTGACCAACGCCATTGGGCTCAACTCGGCCGTGTTCAACGGCGCCCGGGCGGTGGGGCCGGCCCTGGCCGGCATCGCCGTGGCGACCACGGGCGAAGCGGGCGCCTTTCTGCTCAACGGCTTGAGCTTTGTCGCCGTCATCGGCGGGCTGCTGCTGATGCGTCTGCCGGCCAACCTGCCCGCCGCCGCGCGCCCCGCCCCCCTTCGGGTTCCGAGGGTGCCCTTCCCGACGCCGGACCATTCCCGACACCGTCCGTCGTTCCCGCACCGTCCCGGCGGTCCGGCGTCGGGAACGCCGGACCGCCGGGACGGTGCGGGACAGGTGCGCGCTTGTCCCGCTGGCGCTGCCCTCCTGACGCTGTCGCGCAGGACAAGCGCGGGCAAGTGTGCGCGACAGCGTCAGGAGGACGGTGCAGGGCCAGGGGTTGGCTCGCACCTGGCCGAGGCGGCGCGCTACGTGCGCGGCCAGCAAGGTGTGATGGTCCTCGTCAGCCTGGTGGCCGTCTCGGCCTTTCTGTCCATGCCCTACTCGACCCTCATGCCCGTGTTCGCCGAGAAGGTCCTGGCCGACAGCGCCCGTCCCCTCCTGGAGGCGGTCTGTCGCTGGGCCGAGTCGAGTATGGGGGTCACCTGCCAGGCGCCCGGCGCCCTGACCTACGGCCTCCTCATGGGGGCCACCGGGCTGGGGGCGGTCGTGGGCGCCCTGTTTGTCGCGTCCCTGCCCGATTGGGCGCGGCGCGGGCGGTGGCTGACCATGGGCAACCTGGCCTTTCCCGCGCTGGTGATCCTCGTTGCCCTGTCCCGGTCGTTTCCCTTCTCGGCGGCGTTGCTCCTGGGCATCGGATTTGCCTTCGTGGCCCAGAATGCCCTGGCCAACACCCTCATCCAGCTCACCGTGCCCGACGAGTTGCGGGGACGGGTCATGAGCTTTTACTCCCTCACCTTCCAGTTGTCGATGCGCCTGGGCGGCATGCAGGCCGGGTTGGTGGGCGACGCCTTTGGCGCGCCCATCGCCGTGGGGGTGGGAGCCGCGGCGTGCCTGGCCTATGGTGCCTACGTCGCCCTGCGCTTTCCCCGCATCCGGAGGATGACATGATGGCCCCACACAGTCTTGAGCAACGCGCAAGACCAAGGTCTCAGGGTCCCGCACCTGTCCCGAGGGACGGCGTCCGAGGGAGAGCGCAGCGAAGCGGGCGCGGCCCGGCAGGCTCGTTCCCGGCGCACCTCGCCGCCTTGATCCTCGTGATCCTTGGCAGCGCCCTCGGCGGCTGCAACCTGGACCTCTCGCCCGGGCGCCCTGACCCCCTGCGGCCGTCGACGGCATGACCCCGGCCCGCGTCCTCGACGTGGTCGACGGCGACACCATCCATGTGTCCATCGACGGCCGGCGGTACACCGTGCGCTACATCGGCATCGACACCCCGGAGACCGTCAGGCCCGACCATCCCGTGGAGTGGATGGGGCCGGAGGCCACCGCCGCCAACGAGGCCCTGGTGGCGGACAGGACGGTCTATCTCGAAAAGGACGTGTCCGAGACGGACAGCTATGGCCGGCTGCTGCGCTACGTCTACCTGGCCGACGGCACCATGGTCAACCTCGAGCTGGTGCGCCAGGGGTATGCCCACGCCGGCAGCTACCCGCCCGACGTTAAGCACCAGTCGCGCCTGAACCGGGCCGAGCGCGAGGCCCGCGAAGCGGGGCGTGGCCTTTGGGGCCGGCACCTGTCCCGAAGGACGGTGTCCGAGGGAGAGGGCACCCCGGGTCCTGCCACGAGGACGCCGTGGCCCAGCCCCTCGCCCGAGCCGCAGGCCACGGGCGCCGGCGGCAGGAGCAGGGGCATCGTCATCGGCACGATCCACTACAGGGGCGAGATCAAGCCCAACGAGCCCGACGAGTACTGCGAGATCCGCAACGATGGCCCCGAGGCGGTCGACCTGGCCGGCTGGCGCCTCAACGCCGGCAGCGACGGCAACGTCCTGAGCAACGCGAAGGGCAACGTCCTGAGCAACGCGAAGGG
>JAAYZQ010000506.1 GCA_012514775.1 Anaerolineaceae bacterium | reverse complement strand
TTCTCCCACATGCGCGACTGGGATTCGTGTACCGCCAGCGATGCCGAATCGCTCAACGGCGTGCGGTCCAGCGCCCGGCCGATGCCTTGCTCGTACAGCGCGTGGCCTGCCTCGTGGATGGTGGCGAACAGCGCCGGCTTGAGCTGGTCGGGGTAGAGCCGGGTGGTGATGCGCACGTCGGCCGGGGTGAACGAGATGGTAAAGGGATGCGCTGTGCGATCCTGCCTGCCGTGGTTCAGGTCGTAGCCCAGCTTCTTGACGATCTCCAGGCCAAGCTCCCACTGGCGGTCCACGTCGAACTCGCCGGTGAGGAACGAGTCGTCCACGGCGTCTTGACGCTCGGCGATGGCCTGCACCAGGGGCACCAGCCCGGCTTTCAGCTCGGCAAAGAGGGCTTCCACCTGGGAGGTTTTCATCTCGGGCTCGAAACGGTCCAGGAGGGCGTCGTACATGCGCTCCTCGTAGCCCAGGGCCTCGGCCGTCTCCCGGGCCAGGTCGACCAGCTCTTCCAGGTGCGGCAAAAAGATCGAGAAATCCGAAGCGGCGCGGGCTTTTTCCCAGGCATGGCGGCCCAGGGCCTGGGCGCGGCTCATGCGGGCCACCAGGTCGGTGGGCAGCTTGACCTGGCGGTCGCGGACGCGCCTGGTCACGCGCACCAGGCTGGCCTCGTACGAGTCGCGATCCAGATCGGCCGTGTCGCTTGCCAGCTCGTCCAGCAGCCGCCCAACCTCGTCCGCCACCAGGCGCTCGTGGGCCAGCTTGCGCAGCGTGGTCAACTGGGCGGCTCGCGCCTCGGTGGCTCCGGGCGGCATGTACGTCTGCTGGTCCCAGGAGAGGATGGCGGCTGCATTGGTCAGGTCCGCGATCTCGCCCAGGCGCGTCTTGAGCTCTTCGAGCTTGTCGTTCATCGGGTCTCTTGCCTCCTCGCTGTGATTGGCCCGTCGATTATAGCACGCTTTTCCGCGGGGGTCTAATGGGCACCTCTCCCCCGGTACGGTTGTTGCATAGTCTCTTGACTACTGCTGGGAGGGCCGAGCACCAGCTCGGCAGGTTGCGTGTAGAGAGAAAGGCCGAGCCGGCGCTCGGCGATCCCAGGCAACGGGACCGACTTTGCAGCAACCCGACTGTCTTGCAAAAAGCCTATTGCGTTGTCTATTGACGTTGGGCCTAACTATTATAAGCTCCGGCGGGATCGCCAGATCCCGCCGGAGCCTACCAAGCAGCGGGATCTGGCGATCCCGCCTGAGCCTTCTAGGGAGCAAATGCCCCCCTCCCCCGTCGTTCTTGGGGGAGGGGGGGTGGGGGGAGAGGTCCTACAGCGTCTCCCCCCGGGCCACCAGCGGCAGCCACAAGAACCACGCCGGGGCGTTGGCGTCCACGACCTGGCGGACGGTGCCGCCCGCCAGGTCGACCACGTACAGCTCGCCCGCCTCGTCCTCGCCGAAGGAGCTGATCCTCAGGTCGGTGTCCAGCTCCAGCTCGGGCGCCGACCAGGTGTCGGGGTTCGAGCCGGTCTTGACCATGCTCCAGATCTTGCCCTGCGAATAGTCGCCAAAGAAGTAGCGGCCCTGCAGGTCGGGGTAGGCCGCGCCGCGGTAGACAAAGCCGCCCGTTACGGCCTGGCCTGCCGCCCGGTCGTACTCGGCGATGGGGTCCGTCAGCGTCGCGGCGGCGCATTCGGCGGTGAACTCGTAGTCGTGGGTGCCCTCCCGGCAGTCCCAGCCAAAGTTGACGCCGCCCGGGGTGCCGGCCCCGTGGTAGTCGATCTCTTCCCACGCGG
>JAAYZQ010000505.1 GCA_012514775.1 Anaerolineaceae bacterium | reverse complement strand
GTATCTCCGGCGAAATAGACGGTGCGATCGCCCTCGACGACCAGGCCCAGCTCCCCGCCCGGGTGCTTGCCCGGCACGGCCGTCAGCCGCACGCCGCGAAACTCGTCCGAATACCAGGGCTGCACGGCGCGCAAACCCTGGAGTCCCAGCGACGCCGCCTTCTCTTCTTTGCCGCTGGGCAGCCACACCGGCGTGCCGGGTGACAGGCGCTTGAGCACCCCGGGCTCAAAGTGGTCGACGTGGGTGTGCGACACAAAGACCAGGTCGGGCAGCGGCATGCGGTCCAGGGTATAGGACCTAGGCGCCTGGTGCAGCCCGAACACGCGAAAGACGGGATCGGTGACGATGGTGAGGCCTTCGGTCTCGATGATGGTCATGGACCAGCGGATGTAGGTCAGCTTCATTGCGCGCTCCTCGACCCGCTATACCAACTCGAAACGCGCCGTGAAGTGGCGCAAAAAGCGGGTCTCGTAAACGATGCGCACCCCGGGCAGGCTGTCGCGCCTGTCGTACAGGCCGGCGATGGTGTCCACGACATAGTCCAGGTGCGACTGGGTATACACCCGGCGGGGGATTGCCAGGCGCACCAGCTCCATCTCCGGATAGACGGTCTCGCCCGTGATCTGGTCCTCGAAGGCAAACATGACACTGCCAATCTCCACGGCGCGGATGCCCCCCTCCAGGTAGAGGCCGGCCACCAAGGCCTGGCCGGGAAACCGGTCGCGGGGCATGTTGGGCAGAAAGCGCAGGGCGTCCAGGTAGACGGCGTGACCGCCCGGCGGCTCGACGATGGGGATGCTGGCCTCCAGCAGCCGATCGGCCAGGTAGCGGGTGTGGGCCAGGCGATAGGCCAGGTACCCCTCGTCCAATCCCTCCCACAGGCCGCGGGCGATGGCCTCAAGGTCGCGGCCTGCCAGCCCGCCGTACGTGGGGAATCCCTCGCGCAGGATCAGCTCCTGGCTGGCGCGCTCGTGCAGGTCCGGGTCGTTCATGCACAGGAAGCCACCGATGTTCACCAGGGCATCCTTCTTGGCGCTCATGGTGCAGCCATCGGCATAGGAGAACATCTCCCGGGCGATCTCAAGGGTGCTCTTGCCGGCGTAGCCTGGCTCCCGGAGCTTGATGAAATAGGCGTTCTCGGCATAGCGGCACGCGTCGATGAAGAAAGGGATGTGATATTCGTGCAGGACCTGCGACGTCTCGCGGATGTTCTGCATAGACACCGGCTGGCCGCCTCCCGAGTTGTTGGTGACAGTGATCATGCCCAGGGGGATGTTGCGCGGCCCGACGCGCTCCACAAAGGCCCGCAGCTTGGCAATATCCAGGTTGCCCTTGAAGGGGTGGTGGTTGGTGGGATCCTTGCCCTCGTCGATGACCAGGTCGGCGGCCGTGGCGCCCCGGGCTTCGATGTTGGCTCGCGTGGTATCAAAGTGCATGTTGCTTGGCACGTGGAGCCCCGGGCGGGCGAGGATGGAAAAGAGCACGTTCTCGGCCGCCCGGCCCTGGTGCGTCGGCAAAAAATGCTGAAAGCCAAAGATCTGCCGGATGGTGTCTTGCAGGTTATAGTAGTTGCGGCAGCCGGCGTACGATTCGTCGCCCCGCATGAGCCCGGCCCACTGGTTATCGCTCATGGCCGACGTCCCGGAGTCGGTCAGCAGATCCACATAGATGTCCTCGGCGCGGATGAGGAACGGGTTGTAGCCGGCCTCCGCCAGCAATTGCGCCCTCTCCTCCCGGGTGGTGCGCTTGATCGGCTCCACCGTCTTGATGCGAAACGGCTCCGGCAAAAACTCGGCCATGGTCTGCCCTCCCGGTTCTTGTTGGTGGCTATTATACTACAGGGCTGCCGGAAGCCAAAGAGGGTGCTCCCCTGCCGCCTGCGCCCTGGCTCATTCTCCTTCGAGGAGGCGCCAGTAGCTGTCGTAGCGCTCCTCGCTGATCTTGCCCGCCTCGACGGCCGCCTTGACGGCACAGCCCGGCTCGTGGGTGTGGGTGCAGCTCGAAAAGTGGCAGTCGCTCAGGTAGGGGCGCATCTCGACAAAGTGCCAGGCCAGCTCTTCGGGCTCGATGTCGTAAAGGCCGGCCTCTCGCAGCCCCGGCGTATCGGCCACGTAACCGCCCTCATCCAGCGGCCAGAGTCGGGTGCCGACCGTCGTGTGGCGGCCCTTGCCGGTGGACTCGCTGACCTCGCGAACGGCCAGCCCCAGGTCGGGCTGGACGGCGTTGAGCAGGCTGGTCTTGCCCACGCCCGAGGGCCCCGAGAGCACGCTGATCCGGTCGCGCAGCATCTCACCCAGCTCGTCGATGCCCTGGCCCGTCTTGCTGCTGGTCAGGAGCACGGGATAGCCGATCTCTTCGTAGATGCCAAAGAGCTCGTGGGCCTCCAACGGGTCGTCCAGGAGGTCCACCTTGTTGGCGCAGATGATGGCCGGCAAGTCGTTGTTCTCGGCCAGCACCAACAGGCGATCCAACAGGCGCATGTGGGGTTCGGGCTCGCGGACGGACAGGATGAATACGGCCTGATCCGGGTTGGCGACGATGACGTGCTCGAAAGGCATCTGGCCCGGCCCTGGACGCAGGCGACTTAGCTTGGTCTCCCGGGGCAGCACCTCCTCGATGACGCCCTTGCCCGGCCTGGTGGGCCGCCAGAGCACGCGGTCGCCCGTGGCGACGAGGTCGGTGTACAGGCGCTCCTGCTTCAGCCTGCCACGAACCGAGCAGGCGACCGTCTCGTCATCAGAGCGCACGCGGTGATGGCCACTGCGAGCCTGTAGAACGATCCCATCCCTCAGGTCAGCCAACGTCCACGCTCCTCGCCTCACTCCCTGCATCGCCGGACCTGCCGGCCAAGATTTCGACTCGGGGTATTCAGCGCCCGTTTCCGTCGCCTGCCGGCGACTCCCTTGCCATTATAATGCCCAAGGGCACAGCCGTCAACTGGGATTCCTCCGTTGATAGGACGGCCGATTTGGTGTATACTGGACGCAGACCGTCTTGGGGAAAGGGTGATGAAACTCCATCTGCCCGACTGGCACAGCTTGCCCATCCAGATGATACTCAGCTTTGTGACGCTGGTGTTGCTCACGGCAGCGGCTGTGGGCCTGCCATCCTTGTTCCTCATGCGCAACCAGCTTCAACACCAGGCCCGCGAGCAGGTTCGCCAGGGGGTACTGGCCACACAGGCCCTGTATGACGCCACCCGAGACGAGCTGGAGAGCATGGCGACCCTGACGGCGCAACGCCCCACCCTTCGCCAGATTCTCTCCAACAAGCGCTATGACGAGGTACCGCCCTACCTGGACACGCTACAGCCGGGCCTGGACCTGGACTTGCTCGTCGGCTGCACGTCCGGGGGCCGCCTGGCTGCTGATTCCGGTAGGCTGCCCGTCGATCCGTGTGCAAGGGGTACCATCCCGGGGTTCCAGGCCATTGCCGGCAGCGGAACTCCCCAGGCGTGGCTCCTGGCGATGGAACAGGCGGTGGGCGAGGCGGGCGAGCCGCTGGGCAGCGTGTGGGTGGGCAGGGCGCTGGACGGCGAGTTGCTGGCGCACCTGCGGGCCCAAACGGGCCTGGAGCAAACCCTCCTCATGGCCGGGCAGCCGCTGGCCAGCAGCCTATCCGGGCGCGCCCCGGCGAGGGTGAACCGGGCTGGCGAGCCGGCCCGGATGGCCGTGGACGGGCAGGACTTTTACACCCAGTCCTTTCCTCTGGGCGCGGGGGAGCTTCAGGCGGAGGTGGCCCTGGACGTCGCCGACCTGGGCGCCACGCAGTCCGAGCTGGGCTGGGCCCTGGCGGGCAGCATCCTCAGTGCCGTGGTCGTGGCGTCGTTGTTGGGCACATACCTGGCAGGCCGCATCAGCTCGCCCCTGGGCCACCTGGCGCAGGTGGCCGCGGCCATGGGCCAGGGCAGCACGCCCGGCGAGGTAGCCACTGCCCTCGAAAGCTCCCTGGTCGTCGAAACCCGCGTCCGCGAGGTTGCCCAGGTGGCCCAGGCACTGGAAACCGCGCGCCGCGACCTGCAGCGCTCGGTAAACCAGCTCCAGCAAGAGAAACGATGGATCGACCACCTCCTGGAGTCCATCGTGGAGGGGATCGTCACCCTCGACCGCCGCGGCTACATCACGTTTTTCAGCCACGGCGCCGAGCACATCACCGGCTGGCCGCGAGACCAGGTTCTCGGCCGCCCTTGCGACACAGTGTTCAAGCCGCTGGAGGCGGAGGTACCGTTCAGCAAGCTTATCCCACCGCCTGGCCAGCGGCGCAAGATCTCTATCGAGCTGTCCGACGGGCGCCAGGCCATCCTGGCCGTCACGGGCGCCCGCCTGATGCCGCCGGAGCGCGGCGATGCCCTGGTGGCCCTGGTCTTTCGCGACATCAGCGAAGAGGAGGCAGTGCATCGCCTGCTGGGTCACTTTTTGGCCAACGTGGCCCACGAGTTTCGCACTCCGCTCTCGGCCCTGGCCGCATCCGTCGAGCTGCTTCTCGACCAGGCGCCCGAGCTGAGCCCGGGCGAGCTGGAAGAGCTCCTGGTGACCCTACACCTCGGCGTCCTCGGCCTCCAGACCCTCATCGACAACCTCCTGGAGAGCGCCAGCATCGAGACCGGGCATTTTCGCGTCTATCCCCGGCCCTGCCGCGTGGCGACCGTCATCGCCGAAGCTGTGGAGCTGATGCAGCCGCTCTTGCTCAAGCACGGGCAACGCCTCGTGGTCGAGATGCCGGCGGCCATGCCCGTCGTGCAGGCCGACGCCCGGCGCACCGTCCAGGTGATCAACAACCTTCTCTCGAATGCCATCAAGTACGGCCCCGACGATGCCGAGATCGAGGTTTGCGCTGCCGTCGAGGGTAAATGGGTGCGCCTCAGCGTTGCCGACCGGGGCCCGGGCATCCGCACCGAGGGCCGGAAGGACCTGTTTCGTCGCTTTGTCCACCCCTCCCCCGACGACAACGGCGGGGCGCGGGTGGGCGCCGGCCTTGGCCTGTCGGTGGTCAAGGCCATCGTCGAGGCCCACGGCGGGCAGGTGGGCATCGAGGGGCGGCCGGGCGGCGGCTCGATCTTCTGGTTCACCTTGCCCCGGGCAGAGGAAACATGAAAGCGCTTATCGTAGACGACGACCGTGTCCTGGCCGACGTCCTGGCCTTTACCCTGCGCCGCGAGGGCTTTGAGGTCGTCCAGGCCTTTGACGGCGAGATGGCCCTGCAACGCTGGCAGGAGGAACGCCCCGACCTCGTCGTCCTGGACGTGAACCTGCCTCGCCTCGACGGCTTTGCCGTCTGCCGCCGCATTCGCGAGCTGTCGGACACGCCCATCCTCCTGCTGACGGTGCGCAACGAAGAAGACGACATCGTCCGCGGGCTGGAACTGGGTGCCGACGACTATATCACCAAGCCTTTCAGCCCGCGGCAACTGGTGGCCCGGGCTCTGGCCGTGCTGCGCCGGGCCCAGCGAGCCCCGGCCCCTGTCGTCCGGCAGGCGGGCGAGCTGGCCCTGGACTCCAGCCGACGCGAGGTGCGCTTTGCCGACGGCGAAGCAGTGTCGCTGGCGCCCCTGGAATCGCGCCTGTTGGAGTACCTGATGCTCAACGCCGGGCACGTGGTGACCATGGAGGCCATCATCGACCACGTCTGGGGGCCGGAAGGCGGCGACCGCGACATGCTGCGCCAGTTGGTGCGCCGCTTGCGGCAAAAGATCGCCCTCTGCGGAGGCGTGAACAACACCCCAGCAGCGGGTGCCAGCGCTGGCACCCAGCCCTACATCGAAACCGTGCCCGGCCTCGGCTACGGCCTCGTCATCCCTTCGTCGCAAGACCAGGACTAGACAAAAATTATCACAGGTTTGTCACGGGTGCATCACGCCCCCTATCATCCCTTCAGGGCACAATGACCCTACGTTCTGAAGAGGTGCCGCGGGTGTGTGTGCCAGGGAGTGGCCAAAGCCAACCTACCTGTCTCTCGACGAGTTACGAGCGGATCCCAATCTCGCCAGGCTTCTCCCACCCGAGATAGCATATCGCTTTCATGCCCTGCCCGTGGCGGAGCAAGGCGGACGCATCACCGTGGTCATGGCTGATCCGGAAGATGACGAGGCCCTCTCCGCCATTGCGAGTATCCTGGGTCGCGAGCCGTGTGTTGTCCAGGGCGACGCCAGGACCATCGACGCGTCGCTGGCCCGGCTCTGGGGCCGGGTGCCCCACGACAAGCTTAGGCTCCTGGTTTGTGCACCGGATGGACCCGCGGCGGGCAGGCTGGATGCCTATGCCCGATCGATGGGCGAGTTGTTGGACGCCGAGGTCACGGATGCCGACTGCGAGGGCGGCCTGGCGACTTGGATAGGGCGGTACGGCGAGCCACCGTGCGACCTGCTGCTCATCGGGGAGGCGGCGGGTGCGCTGGTAGAGCCCTGGCTGGCGGCCCAAGCGTCGCGACGAGGGCTGCCCGCGGCTCTCCTGGTGGCACCCAGGCCCCGGTGGCCCGTGTCCAAGATCCTGCTCATCGCGTGCGGCCTGGAGTCCGACGCCATCGCCGCCGAATGGGTTCTTCGCCTGGCCCGGCCAGGCACCACCACCGTCAACGTCCTGGCCGTCGTTCCACCGCCGGCTGCCGTGCACGGAGGACGCCGCGCCGCCCACGCCGGACATGCCCGGGACCGCCAGGGGCTGCCAGCCCTGTTGAGCGCCGAGACGCCCCTGGGCCACGAGCTGCAGGAGGTTGCCCGCCGGCTGGAGGAGCAAGAGATCCAGAGCAGCCTGCGGATGAGGCAGGGACCTCCGGAGTGGCAAATACGGCGCGAGCTGGCCGGCGAGGGCCACGACCTGGTGGTCATGGCCCTCCAGTCGGGCGAGGGCGGGCTGGAAGATCTGGCCGCTACGCTGCTGCGCTGGAGCGACCGGCCGGCACTCATCGCCAGGCCGGCATCTCGGTGACCGATCCAAAAAGCTCCTGGCATTGCCAGAAGGAGGCAAGCATGAGGCACAGACGACATTGGATAAAGCACTCCATCTCCGTTCTGTTCATCGTCGCTCTACTGGGTGGCCTGGTTGGCTGCGGCGGCGGGGGCGACGCGCAGCCGGCCGGCGCGGAAGGCGGCGTCGAGGGCACCATCACCATCTCGGGGGCCTGGGCGCTCTATCCCCTCATGGTGCGTTGGGGCGAAGAGTTCCAGAAGGTCTACCCGGACGTGCGCCTCGACATCTCGGCCGGGGGTGCGGGCAAGGGCCTGGCCGACGCCCTGGCCGGCGCCGTGGACATTGGCATGGTCTCCCGCGAGATCTCGCCCGAAGAGGAGGCCAAAGGCGCCTTCTGGACCGCCGTCGTCAAGGATGCCGTCTTTCCGACCATCAGCGCCGCGAACCCGGTGTGGGACGACCTTCAGCAGAAGGGGTTCAGCCGCGAGGTTTTCCAGGGGATATTCATTAGCGGCGAGATCACCACGTGGGGGCAGGCCATCGGACGGCCCGAAGTCTCCGACCCCATCCACGTCTTTACCCGGTCCGATGCCTGTGGCGCGGCCGAGACCTGGGCCAAGTACCTGGGCGCCCAGCAGGAGGATCTCCTGGGCATTGCCGTCTATGGTGACCCCGGCCTCCTGGACGCCGTGATCAAGGACCCGCTGGCCATTGGCTTTAACAATCTCAACTATGCCTACGACGTGGACACCGGCCTGCCGGTGGAGGGCGCCCGGGTAGCGCCCATCGACGCCAACGACAACGGGCAGGCCGACGCCGACGAGATCTATTTGACCAAAGAGCAGGCCGTCAACGCGGTCGCGACCAACAAGTATCCCTCGCCACCTGCCCGGGACTTGAACCTGGTGACCCGGGGACAGCCCGATGGCCTGACGGCGGCGTTTATTTCCTGGATTCTGACCGACGGCCAGGCATTCGTGGACGAAGCGGGCTATATCGCACTGCCCGCGGAGAGGCTGGCGACCGAGGCCGACAAGCTTGGCGATTGACGTTTCCCCTCGCCCTGAGTCGTTGCGGGGCGAGATGCCACCGGGGAGAGACATGCAGAAGGCGATGGTTCTCCAGGTTCGTCGCCGGAGGCAACGACGCGACCGGCTGGCAAGACAACTCATGGGGTTCCTGACCCTGGCAACGGTGCTGTTGGTGCCGATCATTGCCGTGGCCCTGTTCCTGCGGGCCCTGCCGATCCTCGCCGTCCGGCCTCTATCGGAGCTGCTCTTTTCGACCACCTGGCGCCCGCTAAAGGGCATGTTTGGCTTCTACCCGTTCATCGCCGGCACCCTGTGGGTGACGGCGGTGGCCATGATCATCGCTGTTCCGCCTTCTCTGCTGACCGCCATCTACCTGGCCGAGTACGCGTCGTCGCGCCTGCGGGCCGTCGTCAACCCCCTCATCGACCTCCTGGCCGGCATCCCCTCCGTGGTGTATGGCGTCTGGGGCGTCCTGACCGTCGTGCCCCTGGTGGGAGACCACGTCGCGCCGTTCCTCAACCGCTGGCTGGGGCCCATCGGCCTCTTTCGCAGTACCAACCCCACGGGCTACAACGTCCTCTCGGGCGGCGTGGTTCTGGCGGTCATGGTCTTTCCCATCATCATCGCCGTGGCTCAGGACGTCATCCGGGCCGTGCCGCAGGGCCTGCGCGAGGCATCCCTTGCCCTGGGCGCCACCCGCTGGCAGACGGTTCGCCGGGTGGTCCTGCGGCGGGCCTGGCCGGGTGTCATGGCCGCCGTGGTGCTCGGCTTTTCCCGCGCCTTTGGCGAGACAATGGCCGTCCTCATGGTCGTCGGCAACGTGCCCGAGGTACCCCGCTCCATCTTGGACCCGGCCTATCCCCTCACGGCCCTCATCGCCAACAACTACGGGGAGATGATGTCCATCCCGCTTTACGACGCGGCCCTCCTGGGCGGTGCGCTCATCCTGCTGCTCATCGTCCTCGTCTTTAACCTGGGCGCCCGCCTGGTGCTGGTCCGCCTGGTGCGCAACGAATAGGAGAAGAGAATGAACAGACGCCGGGCAAGGCTGGAAGAGACGCTGATGAAGGTGCTGATGCTCGCTTCGGCGGCCATCGTCCTGGGCAGCCTGCTCCTGATCCTGGGCACCGTCGTCTGGCGGGGCCTGCCGTCGCTGAACCTGGCCATGTTGACCCAGACACCCAAGGGCGGCTACTACCTGGGCAAAGAGGGGGGCATCCTGAACGCCATTGTCGGCTCGCTCTACCTGGCCCTCGGCGGTACCCTGCTGGCCATGGTGGGCAGCCTGCCCATCGCCATTTACCTGCAGCTATATGCCGCCCGCTCGCGCCGCGCCGAGCTGACGCGCCTGGCCCTCGACGTCCTGTGGGGCGTGCCGAGCATCGTCTACGGCGCCTTTGGTTTTATCCTCATGCTCTGGCTCGGCGTGCGTGCATCGCTCCTGGGCGGCATCATCGCCCTTGCCCTCCTGGAGCTACCCATCATGGCCCGCGGCATGGACGAGGCCATCGCCATGGTGCCGGCGGCGCTGAAAGAGGCGTCGTACGCCCTGGGCGCGACCCGGTTCGAGACGGCGCTCAAGGTCATCGTCCGGCAGACCGGGCCGGCGCTGCTCACGGCGGTGCTGTTGGCCTTTGGCCGCGCCATTGGCGACGCGGCTTCGGTGCTCTTTACCGCCGGCTATACGGACCGGCTGCCGACCTCCCTCATGGATCCCGTGGCCTCACTACCGCTGGCCGTCTTTTTCCAGCTTGGCACGCCCTTTCCGGCCGTGCAGGATCGCGCCTACGCATCGGCCCTGGTGCTCACCTTGATCGTCCTGGCCCTGAGCCTCGCTTCGCGCCGCTTTGCCCGGCGACTGACCAAACACGTGGTCCGCTAGGCGACAGAAGCAGGATCCGGAAGGAGGCCGAGATGACGACGGAATCCCAGATCAAGATCATCGACCTGCACGCCTGGTACGGGACGGAGCACGCCTTGAAGGGTGTCACAGCCGACATCCCGGCACGGCAGATCACGGCTATCATCGGGCCCTCGGGCTGCGGCAAGACCACGCTGCTGCGCACGCTGAACCGCCTCCTGGAAGAGACCGACGGCACCCGCGTGGAAGGCAAGGTCCTGCTCAACGGCATCGACATCTATGGGCGCGGCGTCGACGTGACCGACGTGCGCACCCGGGTGGGGATGCTCGCCCCCAAGCCCTTCCCTCTGCCCATGTCGATTTATGACAACGTGGCTTACGGGCGGCGCATCCACGGGCTGCAGCGCAGCCTGGACAAGGGGAACGGGCGCAACCTGGACCGCATCGTCGAGAAATACCTGCGCGCCGCGGGCCTGTGGGACGAGGTCAAGGACCGGCTCCAGGCGCCAGCAACGGGGCTGTCCACCGGGCAGCAACAGCGGCTGTGCCTGGCCCGTGCCCTGGCCGTGGAGCCGGAGGTGCTGCTGTGCGATGAGGCCACCTCGGCCCTCGATCCCATCTCGGCCCAGGGCATCGAAGAGCAGTTGTGCAACATCAAGGTCGAGACGACCATCGTCATGGTGACCCACGCTTTGCGCCAGGCCCGGCGCCTGGCCGATCACGTGATCTTTCTCTGGATGGGTGAGCTGGTCGAGACCGGCTCGGCGGTCGAGTTCTTTGACGCTCCCCGCGATGAGCGCAGCCAGGCTTACCTGGCCGGCGACATCGGCTGAGGCTGGAAAGGACGGAGAATGGCACAAAGGGTCAGTGAGTGGGTCAGGGGCCAAGAGTGGCGCCGGACGGGAAGCTGGCTCCTGGCAACGGCGCTGGTCGCCCTCGTGGGATTCTATGCCCTGCGCGCCCTCCTGGCCGACAGCCAGGCCCCGGTGCGCCTCATCATCTATGCGTTCAGCACCCAGGAAGGCATGCTCACCGACGGGATGTTGCCGGCCTTCGAGCAGGATTGGGAAGCCGAAACCGGCCGCGCGCTCGAGATCGAATCCGTCTTTGGCGCTTCGGGCACCCTTGCCGGGCAGATCAACCTCGGCGCTCCCGCCGACGTGGCCCTCCTGAGCACGGCCGAACACGTCGACTGGCTGCGCGTCGGGCGGCGGGTGCGCGCCGACACCCGGCCGTCCATCGTCGGCTGCACGCCCATGGTCATCGTCACCCGCCCCGGCAATCCCTGGAACATTGCCGATTTCTCATCGCTGGGCCAGGATGGGCCGCAACTGATCCACAGCGACCCCAGAACCTCCGGGGCCGGCCAATGGTCGATCCTCGCAGTTTATGGCAGCGCGCTGTTGGAAACCGGAGACGCGGCTGCCGCCCGGGCGCGGTTGGGCGCAGCCTGGGACAACGTCCGGCTCCTGGCGCCGTCCGCGCGGGCAGCCATGACCCTTTTTGAGCTGGGGGCGGGCGACGCGCTGGTCACCTACGAGCAGGATGCGCTCCTGGCGCAGCAGCGCGGAGTCGCCCTCGAGATTGTGACACCCCGGCGCACCATCGTGGCCCGGCACGCGGCCGTCATCGTCGACGACAATGTCACGCGCGCCGAGCGCCCGGCGGCCCAGGCGCTGCTGGACTACCTGGCCAGCGACGCCGGCCTCCAGATCCTGGCCGCCCACCACATGCGGCCGCCGGCCTGCCAGGGCGAAGGGTGGGCCGCCCTCGTAGCGCCCTTTAGCGTCGACGAGCTGGGTGGCTGGTCGTCGGCCTACGAAGAGCTGGTCAAGGGTCTATGGCAGACCGAGATAGCGCCCGGCCTGAACCTGGAGCCGGCGCCTCAACTGCCAGAGGTCGGAGAATGAAAACGGATGAATCCCCCGATCCGCGCTTCGTAAGCCCGTCGTCGCGACTGGAGCAGCCCACGTCCGGGCTGGATTTTGTGCTGGCGCCGCCAGCACGCCTCGCCCGGGGCTGGTGGACGTGGATGAACCTGGGCAAAATCGGGCTCTTTGTTGCCAGCCTCTATCTCTTTGTCCTGGCCATCACCCTCATGAAAGAGGGCGCCGGTGGCCTTGCCCCCCTGACACGTACCCTGGCCGTCACCAGCCCGGCCAACAGCCTGGGTTTCGGCTGGCTCTTTGCCTACACCATCATGAGCGGCTCGCCCGTCGCCGCCGCCGCCCTGACCTTCTTTGACGCCGGCGTGCTGGACCGGCTGGGCGCCTTTGCCATGATCACCGGCAGCCGGCTCGGGGCCAGCTTTATCGTCCTATTTATCGGCTTTCTCTACGTGCTGCGCGGGCGCAACCGCTCGACGAGCCTGAGCATGGGACTGCTCTCCCTGACGGTCACCGCCACGACCTACCTGCCGGGCCTGGTCCTCGGCGCCTGGCTCCTGAATCACGGCGTCCTCGACCGGGTGCAGCTTCGCTCCGGGGCCCTGCTCAGCTCCATCACCGAGCAGGCGGTCGAGCCCATCAGCAACGCCGTCGTGGCCCTCTTGCCCGAGTGGGCCGTCTTCCTGGTAGGCCTGGGCGTCATCCTCTTTAGCTTCAACCTCTTCGATCGGTGCCTGCCCCAGAGCACCCTCAAGGAGAGCCAGGTGGGCTGGATGTCGCGCCTTGTCTACCGGCCGTGGGTCATGTTCATCGTCGGTGCCGTGATAACCCTGATCTCCATGTCGGTCAGCGTCTCCCTCAGCATCCTGGTGCCCCTCAGCGCCCGTGGCTTTGTGCGGCGCGAAAATGTGATCCCCTATATCATGGGGGCCAACATCACCACCTTTGTCGATACACTCCTGGCAGCCGTCCTGCTGAAAAATCCGCCGGCGTTTACCATCGTCTTTGTCGAGATGATTAGCATCGCCATCATTTCGGTCCTCATCCTGGCTGTCTTCTACCCGGTGTACGAGCGCGCGATCCTCAGCTCTGTGAGCTGGGTGACCGCCAGGAATCGGAACCTGGCCTTGTTCATGGCCGTCATCTTCTTGGTGCCCATCTTGTTGCTGCTAGTCTGAAGGGTGGAGTCGCAATGCGCATACTGATCGTGGTGCACGGATTGCCAAACGATGAAGTGACGCTCCACTTGAGCGCCCAGTTCGCCCACCAGGCCGGTGCGGCGATCACGGTTCTGGCCGTGGCTGGCCATGCCCGCGATCGTGCGAGCCTCGAGCCGGCCCTGGCCCGGGCCCGGGAGGTCCTTGCCCAGGCTCCCATCCTCGAGAGCAAGGTCCGGCTGGGCAGCTCTGTCCACGAGGTCGTTCGCGAGGCCGAGGAGGACGGCTACGACCTCGTCCTCGTCGGCGAGCCCTGGCACGAAGGCCGGTTCGGCCGCTTTCGGCCGGGGAGCGAGTCGGTCCACCTCGTGGAGCATGCTCCTTGCTCGGTCCTCGTCGTCAAGGGCAAGCCCCGAGCCGTCCGGCGCATCCTTCTCTGCGACAGCGGAGCAGGCAGCGTCCTGGCCGACCCGGTGCTCCGGGCGACCAGGGTAGGCCCCCCACTGCTGGCCCGCTTTACGGCCCAGGCTGCCGACATGCTGCGCGGAGAGGAAGAGATCACCGTCTTGCACGTCATGTCACAGATCGGTGCGGGTCCGGGAATTGCAGACGGGCACCTGCGCGCGGCGGCCGAGGAGCTCATCGAGGAGCGTGCCCCCGAAGGCGAGCTCTTGATACAAGATGTGCAGCTGCTCGTCCGCCCCGGCGTGCAGGCCCGGCCCCTCGTGCGCCACGGCCTGGTCCTGGACGAAATCCTGCACGAGGCGCGCTGCGGTGACTACGATCTGGTCGTCATCGGCGCCCATCCCGGCAAGCTGTGGCAGAAGCTACTCCTGGACGACCTGGCCCGCAAGATCATGGTCCAGATCGACCGGCCCATCCTGGTCATCAAGTAGCGCGCAGCCCCGCTCGTCGCTCGTCTGCCTCCCCTCCGTCGTTGTCAAGGTAGGGGAAACCTGGTATAATAGCCAGCACTACCGGAACAGGTTGGGCAGCCCTGGTTCGCAGCCGTCATTCTGGCTGCGAACCAGGGCTGCCCGGCGCGGATAAAAAAACTCGGACGAGAGCTGGCTAACCGGAAGATGGGTGAACTGGGAGAGCGGCTGCGCGCCGCCCGCGAGGAGAAAGGTCTTACCCTGGAGGAGGTCGCCGAGGCGACCAGGATGCCCCTCAATTACCTCCAGGCCCTGGAGAACGAGGAGCTGGCTCGATTCACCAGTGAGCTCCATGCGCGCGGCTTCTTGCGAAACTATGCTTCTTTCCTGGACCTGGACGTCCAGGAGACCATCGCAACGTACGAGGCGGTGCGCACCGCCGGCAGTCGCCGCAAGGCCCCATTGCCGCTGCCCGCGCCTGCCCAGGGCAAGCCGCCCGCCCGCCGTTCGTTCCTCGCCACCGACCTGCTGCTGGGCCTGGTGGCGGTGGCGATCCTTGGATTGGGCGTCTTTGCGGCCTATGTGCGCAACAACCACGTCGAGCCGACGCCAACGGTCGGCCCGCCGCCCACACCGACTGCGACGCCCCTTCCCGTCTACACGGGAACGTCCTACGAGATGGACGTCTATCTCGACTACCCTGCCCACGCCCTGGATGTCAAGCAGCGCATCGACTATACCAACCCGACCAGCCAGACGCTGTCCAACCTGATGCTAAACATCCACGCCAACCACTTCAAGAACACCTTCAAGCTGAACGACATTCGGGTCGACGTCGACGGCGAGTGGGAGCGGCCCGAGACCGCTCCGCTGGACGTTACCCTGCGCCTGGAGCTGCCGGCGCCCCTCAAGCCGGGCGAACACGTGGCTCTCATGCTCGACTATTCCCTGAAGCTGCCCAGCATCAGTCCCGATTCCGAGTTCATCCGCGGCAGCTTTGGCTATTCCAAGCGGGCCATCAGCCTGGGAAATTGGTACCCGGTGATGGCCCCCTACCGCGAGCAGGAGGATAAGGGCTGGTACGGCCAGACCTACTTCGAGATCGGTGATCCCTACGTCACCGAGATTGCCGATTATCGGGTGTCCATCACCACCACACAGGGTGTGATCCTGGCGGGCACCGGCGTGGAGACGCACGCCGGCAACCACTGGGTGTACGACGCGAAGCAGGTCCGCTCCTTTGCCCTGGCGGCCAGCGACCAGTACATGGTCTCCACGGCCAACGTGGCCGGCGTTAACCTGCACTCCTATTACTTTCCCAGCAACGAGGAAGCGGGCAAGGTTGCACTGGATACGGCCGGGAAGGCCATGGAGCTATTCACCGAGCTTTACGGGCCCTATCCCTACGCCAACTATCGAATCGCCGAGACCGAGTTCGCGGGCGGCATGGAGTTCTCGGGCATGACCTTTCTTGGCTCTGCCTTCTATGACGCCTACGACGGGACCTCGCGCACGCCCCTCATCCCGCTGACCGCCCACGAGGTCTCGCACCAGTGGTTCTACGGCCTGGTAGGCAATGACCAGATCGTCGAGCCCTGGCTCGACGAGGCCCCGGCCGAGTACAGTGGCTTCTTGTACTATGAGCGCTACCTGCCCGACGACGTGGACTGGTGGTGGTTCTATGCCGTTGACCAGTGGGCGCCGGCGGGCAAGATCGACCAGATCCTCTACCTGTTCCGGAACAACCGCGAGTACATGGATGCCGTCTACCGCCGCGGAGCGCGGTTCATGCGCGATCTCCGCGAGGTGATGGGCGACCCCGCCTTCTTTGGGTTCCTGGGAGAATATCAGCGCCGCCACGCCTTTCGTCTGGCCCGCTCCCGCGACTTTTTCACGCTGGTGCAAGAGTACACCACGGCGGACCTGATGCCTCTCCAGGAAGAGTACTTCCGCCAGAGGATCCTGCCCTAGCGCCATGGGACGGACAGAGCGCGGGGGATTGTTCGTCAGCCTGATCGCCAGCCTGTTGGTGGGGCTGCTGGCCATTCCGGCCCCTGCCCTGCCATCCGGGGACCAGGCTACGCTACCCTCCGCCGTCGTTGCGACCGCCACGGTAGAACCCTCCCCACCCCCACCCTCCGCGACGGCCACAGGGCAGGGGGGTTCGGCCACTCTGTCCGCCACGGCCACGCCTGAGGAGATCCCGGCCAGTCCTACCGCGACCCTGACCGCCCGCCCATCCGCTACGGCGGCGGACCAGGCTACCCGGCCCGTCCCCACGCCTCGCCCGACCGCGGAGGTCGCCGGCGTGGTCATCGGCCATTCTGTCGAGGGGCGGCCCCTGACAGCGTACCGCTTTGGCGAGGGGCCCCACAAGATCGTCCTGGTGGGCAACATCCACGGTGGCTTTGAGCCGGCCACCCACGAGCTGGCCCGGATGCTCGTCGCCCACTTTCAGGCTCACCCCGGCGACGTGCCGGTCGGGGTCAGCCTCTGGATCCTGCCTACCATGAACCCTGACGGCCTGGCAGCCGGCGAGCGCCAGAACGCCAACGGCGTCGACCTCAACCGCAACGCCGACACCAATATGGATGGCTGCGCCGGCAACGACTGGTTGCCCGACACATCCGACAGCGACGGGCTTCACCCCGGCGGCGGCGGCCCGCATCCCTTCTCCGAGCCCGAGGCCGTGGCCGTGCGCGATTTCCTGGACGATGCCTGGGTGGCTGTGTTTTACCACAGCGCCGCCGAGGCCATCTATGTCGATAGCTGCCAGCGCCACCTGCCCTCGGCCCGCCTGGCCCAGGTGCTCTCCGAAGCCACCGGCTACCCCGTGCCCCCCGAGGGCTGGGTCGGTTATCCCATCACCGGCGATTTCGCCGACTACCTGGCCGGCGAGGGCGTGGCTGCCGTCACCGTTGAGCTGACGGACCACGAGGATCCCGAGTTCGAGCGCAACCTGGCCGGCGTCCAGGCCCTCCTGGCCGCGGCCGGCGAGATCGCCGCCGCCGACGCGGCCGGCGCCGGGGCGCGCCTCACCTGGCTGGAGCCTTCCGCCGCGGGCAACACCGGGACATGGCAATACCCGAACAATAGCTTTGTGCATCCCCTGGCCCTGGAGGTCATGGACCAGGACGCCTATCTCCTCGACGGCGGGCGGGTGCTGGCTATCGACCTGGCCGGGGACGGGAGCCCGAGCGTCATCCTGGCCCCCGGCGACAGCGTGGAGGGTGTCCGCGTCCTGGAACCCCTGGATCTGGCCGCCGGTGACCGGGTCCTCCTCGTCCTGGACCGGGCCGGCGACGTCTATCGCTACGAACCGGAGGGCGAGACCTGGTCGGTGGAACGCTACGACCGGCCGGCAGGCGCAACCTACGATCACTATTTTGTGGCACTGGCCCGCCAGGGCAGCGACAACTATTTGTTGGAGACAACCCACGAGCAGGTGTGGTACTTCGAGGACGGGCAGCGGGGGTCCGCCTGGGCCAAGCTGCCCCAGAGCCGCGACGTGGACGTCGCGGCCGGCGCCGGCAGCGTCTACGCCCTGACCCGGGCGCTGAACAGCCCCGCCGGCAGCCTGTTCCGCTACGGCGCGGGCGGGCGCCAGAACACCGGATTCGAACCCGGAACCCGCCTGATGCATCCCCGCCAGGTCGCGGCGACGGAGGAAGCCGTGTACGTGCTCGACCGGGCAGGCCGCCGCCTCCTGGAGTTGGATCCGGGCAGTGGCGACCTGCTCGAGATTTATCAGTTCCAGGACCGCCGGGCGGTGAGCGCCGTGTGGGCGGCAGGCGATGGTAACCGCTTGATCCTGGCCGGGCACGACGCCCTCTACTTTTGCGGCGAGGCGGAGCGGCAGGTCGTCGTCGAGGATGAGGCGGCCGTGATGCACGGCCCGCAGCCCCACGACCTCGAGCTCCTGGAGGACTGGCGCGGCCTGCAGATGCCCATCGACGGCGCCCACCTGACCAGCCGCGACTTTCAACTGCCCGGCGCGCCGCGGCACTATCGCCTGGGCGTGCACGAGGGCATGGACTTTTACGGGCACACGGCGGGTGTGCCCATTGACCGCAGCACGCGCGTCCACGCCGTGGCCGACGGCGTCGTCGTCCGCGCCGCCCTGGACTATCAGAACCTGACCGCCGCCCAGAGCGCGGCCTATGCTGCCCACAGCCGCGAGCTGGGCTACACGCCCGACGACGTGCTGGACGGGTATCGCGGGCGGCAGGTCTGGATCGACCACGGCAACGGGCTGGTGTCGCACTATGCCCACCTGGGCAGCATCGCGCCCGGCATCGTCGAGGGCGCGGACGTCACCCGGGGCCAGGTCATTGCCATGGTGGGCAACTCCGGGACACCCGGCTCTGTGGACAGCCAGACCTACGACGTGCACCTGCACCTGGAGCTGTGGTTCGGCGATCACTTTGTCGGGCAGTTCCTGCGGCCCATCGAGGCCCGGGAGTGGCTGGAAAAGATGCTGCAATGATCGATAGCTTCCGCAGGCCACGCATGGTCGCCCATGCTTTGTGGCCTGCGTGCGAGGGAGGTCAGCGATGACCGTCAAGCGAGGAGTGCTGCTGATCCTGCTGGTGGCCCTGATCGCGGGCGGGCTGGTAGCCTGGAATCAATACCGCAGCGTGCGGAGTGCGTACGACGACTATCGCGCCCGGATCCAGCCGGGTGTCGAGATAGCTGGCATCGACGTGGGCTGGCATACGCCCGAAGAGGCCACCCAGAAGGTCGAGGAGCAGGTGGTGGCTCCTTACGAGCGCGATTTCGTCCTGCATTACGCCGAACAAGAGATCACGCTTTCCCCGGCCCGCGACCTGGGCTTCCAGGTGCCGGTGGAGACGATGGTGAGCGAGGCCGTGGACCTCAGCCACCAGTACGATTACTGGGAGGGCTTTCGTGCCTGGCTCCAGGGCCAGGCCTTTCGCCTGGATCTCGAGATACCCCTGACCATGGACTGGGACCAGGAGGCGACTACCCGCTTCCTGGAAGAGGTGGCCGAGACACACGACGTCGCGCCCAGGCAGCCCATGATCGACGTCCAGGATCGCACCTTTATCCCCGGGCAGCCGGGGTACCGCCTGGACGTGGAGCTGGCGGCGGACATGGTCAACGAACAGGTGCCCGACCCCTCGCAGCGCGAGGTCAAGCTCCCCCTCGGTACCTCCGAGCCGGACCAGAGCCGGGCACGCATCGAGTCCATGCTCGCTACGCTGGCGCCCGTCATGGCGCAGGATCCGCAGCCGCCCAGCTTTTACACCGCCACGGTGCCCATCAGCACCACCGGCGGCATCGAGGGCACGCCCACGGTCGACTACACCGGGCCGATCACCTGGACCTTTCCCCACTTTGCGAGCTACACCGGCCCCTTGACCCAGACCACCGGCTTCTTTTTCGACCCTGGCGAGCCGGGCTATACCTTTAACGTCACGCGGGCCACGACCCTCGTCGAGCTGTCGCTCCGGGGCGGTGTGAACACGCCGTTCACCTTCGAGCCCGACCTTGTGCCGCCGCCGCCCATCACCCCCTCCCTCCTGCTCCCACCCCTGAAGGCGCGCCTGGCCGAGTTCCCGGGCGTGACCAGCATCCTGGTCAAGAACCTCGATACCGGCGAGACCGTCTACGAGTCGGGCGTGGACCATATTATGTCAGGCATGAGCCTGGTCAAGATCGGGATCATGATCGAGACCTATGTGCATTATGGCGGCGAGGTGGATGACACGACCCACGAAGAGCTGCTCAAGATGCTGGGAAGCGAATCCAGCAACCTCAGCGCCAACCTGTTGATGGCTGCGGTGGGCAACGAATCGGCCACCGCCGGCGCGGCCAAAGTCACGGCCACGATGCGCCGCCTGGGCCTGAGCAACTTTTACCTGTGTGCGCCCTTCCGCCTGGTGGAGGACGCGGGCCGCCAGGGCGGCTACGTCCGTGCGCCGGGGCCGGCAGGCAGCCAGGTCGTCTGGGTTTCCAATTGGACGGCCGCCGGATGGGCGCTGCAGTCGGCGCAGACGCCGCGCTACGACCGCTGTGTGCGGGCCACGCCGCGAGAGATGGCCGACCTGGTGGAAATGATCTACGACTGCACCCAGGGCGAGGGGCTGCTGCCCGAGGCGTACCCCAATGTTTTTAGCCCCCAGGCGTGCGAGGAGATGATCGACATCATGGCCGCCAACGACCTGCGCAATATGTTGGGCGCGGGCATTCCGGCCGAGGTCAAGCTGGCCCACAAGCACGGCTTCTCGGGCTACGGGGTCTCCTGGGGCGACACGCGCGCCGAGGTGGGCATCGTCTATGCCCCGGGCGCCACCTGGCTCGTCAGCTTTTATATCTGGCAGGACACCGACTGGATCGACTGGGGAATCAACCAGCCGCTGTATCGCGACGTGAGCAACATGCTCTACAACTACTTTAGCCCCGCCGAGCCCTTCTGGCCACTGCCCGAGTGGGCCCCGGACCCGGAGGCGCCGGCGAGCTAGCGCTCTGTGCGAAGGTGGAGGATCTCGTCGCCGGCCGACACGGTGCCGCCCGTGACGATGCCGCAAAAGATGCCCTTGACGGGCAAGAGGGAGTGCCCCTGGAAGCTGTAGGTGTGGGCAATCTCCGGGGGCTTGCCCAACTGCTCGACCTCCAACACTACCTGGCTGCCCACCTGGAGCCGATCGCCAACTTGCAGCGCGTTGGTGTCGAGCCCTTCTGTGCTGAGGTTCTCCGCAAAGCTGCCCGGAACCGCGTCGATGCCCCACTCCCTGCTCGCCGCTTCGACTTCCTCCCAAGCCAGGAGGCTGATCTGCCAGCGTCCGGGTCGGGGCGGCCCGGCGTGGCTGTCGCCCACCAGCCCCCAGCCGGCGCGCAGCTCTCCGCGGCCCACGTCCGTCTTGGGCTCATTCCTGTCGTCGCTCCGACACACTGCCTTGATCCTGCCTGCCACGATTTCCCTCCCGTCGTCGCGCGAATTAGCCCACCGCCTGGCCCGCGCCGTCTGCCGGTGCCGCGCTCTGGCCTGCGCCGCGGCGCCGGGCGACGGTCGCGGCCAGGACGCTGGTTAGGGGCACGCCCGCCAATAAGCCCAGGCTGCCCACCAGGGTACGGACGATCTCCTCGGCAATGATCTGCCGGTTGAGGGTCATGCCCAGCGGTTCGGCGTTGGCCGAGATGAGCAGCACCAGGGGAAGGGCGGCGCCCACGTAGGCCAGCAGCAGGGTATTGACCATGGCGGCGATGTGGTCCCGGCCGATGACCATTCCGTGGCGCAGGAGAGCCAGCCAGGAGAGGTTCGGGTTGGCGTTGCTCAGCTCGAAAAGGGCCGACGACTGGCCGATGGCCACGTCGTCGAGGGCGCCCAGGGTGCCGATGATGATACCCGCCAGCAGCAAGCCACGCGTGTCCAGGTGCACGCCGGCGACCTGGAGGAAGCTGGCCTCTTCGGCGCCAAAGCCCGAGAGCCGGGCCCAACCTACGAACCAGGCGGCCAGGAGGCCGGTGAGCACCAGGCTGAGGAGCAGGCCGGCCACGGCCACGTGGGTTTTGGACCGCCAGCCATAGACCAGGTAGAGGCTCACGGCCATCATGACCACCGAGCCGCTGACGGCGATGAACACCGGGTCGCGCCCCGCCAGGATCTGGGGCACGATGAACCAGATGACCATGGCCAGGCTGACGGCCATGCCCAGGAGCGAGCGCAAGCCCTGCCAGCGGCTGAGGAGCAGGGTTGCGGCCACGAACAGCAGCGTGAGCCACACGAGGGGAGCACTGCGCACGTGGTCGGTGATGAAAAACAGGTCCTCGCCCTCGACCGAGCGCAGATGCTCGACAAAGACGCGGTCGCCGGCGGCAAAGAGCTGGCTCTTGTTGGTCACGGTCAGGAGCCCGTGCTCCACCTCCAACTCCTGGCCCGACCAGGAACCGTCCTCCAGGCGCAGCCTCAGGCGTTGATAGGGTTGGGCAAACTCGCCCTCGCCGGCCACCCCTTCTTCCACGACCTCAAGGATGCGACCGCGCAGGACCTCGCTCTCACCCGCGGCCAGCTCGGCGCCGCCAGGCGCGGGCGCCTGGCGGCCGCCGATAGCGGCCAGCGCGGCAAAGATCAGGATGGCGATGAGGCCGCCGACGATCCAGCCGGCACGGTTGGAACGAAACACGGCTCGCCTTTGGCTCTCTGGGCCTAGCCGGCGGTGATTCGCCCGGCCAGTTCCCGGGCAATATCCGCGAACCCGTTGTCCGCGTACTCCTCAATGCGCCCCGCGTCGCTCAGGCGCGCGATCTCCGGGTCGATGGGCAGGCGCCCCAGGAGCGGAACGCCGATCTGGGCCGCCACGGCATCGGCGTGGCTGGGGCCAAAGATGTCGTAGCGTTTGCCCGTGTCGGGGCACTCGAAGTAGCTCATGTTCTCAATGAGGCCCAGGATGGGCGTCCCCATCTGGCGGGCCATGTTGGCCGCCTTGCGCACCACCATGCCTGCCAGGTCCTGGGGCGAGGTGACCAGCACGATGCCCGAGATGGGCAGCGACTGCATGACCGTCAGTGATGCATCCGAAGTCCCGGGCGGCAGGTCCACCACGAGATAGTCCAGCGTCCCCCAGAAAATATCACCCCAGAACTGCTTGATAGCCCCGCTCACCAGCGGCCCGCGCCAGATGACGGCCATGTCTTCCTGCTGCAGGAGCAGATTGATGGACATGACGCTGATGCCGGTGCTGCTCTTGGGCGGCATGGGGCCCAGGGGACTCATGCCCAATTGCGCCCCCTGGGGCAGGAACATCTTTGGGATGCTGGGCCCGGTGATATCGGCGTCCAGGATGCCCACCTTGTTTCCCTCCTTCTGGAGGGCCATGGCCAACAGGCCGCTGACCAGCGACTTGCCCACGCCACCCTTGCCACTCATGACGGCCACCACGTGGCGGATCTCGTTCAAGTCCTCGACCGCGCCCTTTTCCGGGACGCCGATGCCGATGCGCCGCTTTTCTTCTTCGGTCATTTCGGTCAGCTCGACCTCGACGGCCTGGACGCCCTCCAGGGCGCCGACGGTGCCCTTGACGTCGTCAGTGATCTGGCCGCGTAGCGGGCAGCCGAGGGTCGTCAGGGCCAGGGTGATGCTCACCCGGCCGTCGTCGATGCGCACCTCGCGGATCATGCCCAGCTCGATCAGACTGCGGTGCAGCTCGGGATCCATCACGCCCTCAAGGGCCTTGCGTACTGCTGTTTCCGTTACCACCTTGCCTCCCTCTATACCATTGGTCTTGCGATTTTGTGGTCCACCCTCACTGGTGGAACTCCATGTGGTTATCGTACATTTCCAGGAAATGATGCAGCACCCGGTCGGTCTCGCGCAGATCGAGCACCCAGGCGGCCAGGAAGTCGTCGCCCGCCTCCGTAAGGCGGTAACAGCGCCGCGCCGGGCCGCCGCCCTCCGTCTGCCAGCGGGAAGTGACGAGGCTGCGCTCTTCCAGGACGCGCAGGACGCGATAGACGGTGCTGGAGTCGACCGGGTTCTGCTCGAAGCCAAATTGCTTCAGGCCTTCCAGGAGCTCGTAGCCGTGAACCTCGCGGCAGTGCAGCAGCATCAACAGGCAAGGCTCCAGGAAGCGATGGATACGCCTCGGACAGGCTTCCTCCTGCCCTTCAGTTCCCCGGGCACGTCGACCAGCAGGCATGTTTGTCACCTTCCGTTTCCCGCTATGTGCATCATCCCGATAGATCATACGCCAGTTTTTGCCTGGCGTCAAGAACGGGGGAAGGTGAGACGGTAGCACCGCCGGGAAACGAATCCCGGCCGCTGTCTCGCGCCTAGGGCGTGTCGAGCCGGTAGCGGGCAAAGAACTGCCACATGATCTCGCTGGCGTCAAGATCCCTGCTTGTTTTGCCCACGAAGGGAAGGGGCCTGCCGCCGGGCCAGGTGTGGCCGCCGCCGTCGATGGTGTAAAAGACCACCTCGACGCCGGCCTCGCAGCCGGTGTAGCGGACGCCGCTGGTGTCGCCGGAGGGAGGGATGGACTCGGGCTCCAGAGCGCAGCCGTTGCGCGCGGCCCAGTTGGCCGTCCACTCAGGGGCAGGCAGGTAGGAAAAGGACACGCGTGGCAGATCCGGCCCCTGCGAGGAGCCCCGGTAGTCCACCACGGGGTCGTCGGTCCCGTGAAAGGCCACGATGGGCACCGGCCGGGAAGGCGTGCAGCCGTCCGGCAACTCGGCCACGGGCGCGGCCACCATGCCCGCCGCGGCCACCAGGTCCGCGGCCTGGCACGCCAGGCGATGGGTCATGGCCCCGCCATTGGACAGGCCGTTGACGTAGACGCGCTGCCGATCGATGCTCACCATTCGCTCCACCTCAGCGACGAGGTCGCGCAGGAACTGGACGTCGGGGGCGCCCCAGCGCAGCGGCGTGCCCGTGCCCTGGGGATAGACGACGATCAGTCCCTCGCGGTCGGCGATCTCGTTCCACCCGGTGATCATCTCGTGGAGTCGGGGCCGCTCGGCGAGTCCGTGAAGGCTGAGGACGAGGGGCACCGGCTCCGCAGGCAACCCGCCTTTGGGCAGGTGGAGAAGGTAACATCGTTCCTGCCCGAGGGATACGAGCGTTCGTACCGACGTACCAGGCTGCGGCGGGCCCGTGTCCGGCCGGTTGCAGGCGCCGGAGGGACCGGTGAACCGGACTGCCAGGATCACCGCACCGGCGGCCAGGGCCAACAGCAGGACCAGCAGTCCCAGGCAGCAACAACCTCGCCGGCGCATCATCGGAGGCTAGCGGACCTTGTCGGCCCGGCTGGAGGCCAGCATCTCCACGGCGCTGGCCCGGGTCAAGTCGGTCACGGCGCCGAGCATGCCTGCCATCTCTTCCTCCAAGGCCTTGCCCTCCAGGGCCTCGACGCTGGTGACGGTTCGCCCGCCGACGACGCCCTTGGTCACGTGAAGGTGCACGTCGCCATAGCTCGCGAGCTGGGGCAGGTGGGTAACGCACAACACTTGATGGCAACGCACCAGGTCGCCATCGCCCCGGGTCAATCCCCACAGCTTGTGGCCCACGACGCCGCCCACGCGCCCGCCGATGCCGGCGTCGATCTCGTCGAAAATGAGGGTCGGCGTGCGGTCGGCCTGGGCGAGCACGGTCTTGAGGGCCAGCATGAGGCGCGAGGTCTCGCCGCCAGAGGCGATGCGGATGAGGGGTTTTAGCGGCTCGCCGACGTTGGGCGCCACCAGGAACTCCACGCGGTCCAGGCCGCTGGAATCAAAGGCGATGCGCTGGCCCTGCGTCCCGTTGCGACCCGCCTCGTCCACGTAGGCACCATCCGGGTCGTCGCGCCAGGCCAGGTCGACGCCAAAGCGGGCTCGCGCCATGCTCAGCTCGTCTAGCTCAGCCTCGATGCCCGCTGCCAGCCGCCGCCCGGCCTCCTCCCGCTGCCGCGAAAGCTCGCTGCCCAGCCGGCCGATCTCGTGCAGCAGCCGGTCCTCCTCGGCCTCCAGCTCGGCGATGCGCTCCTCGCTGTGCTCGATGGTCTCCAGCTCCTGGCGGGCGCGCTCGGCAAAGGCCAGGACGTCCGCGATGCTGTCGCCGTATTTCCGCTGGAGGTTGTGGAGTAACGACAGGCGCTCTTCCACCTGGTTCAGGCGCCTGGGGTTGAATTCGACCTGGTCGCGGTATTCGCGCACCTGCTCGGCCAGGTCTTCGAGCTGGTAGCTCACCTGCTCGGACGTCTCGGCCAGGGCCGATGTTGATGGGTCCAGGCGTAGCAGGCCCGCCAGGGCCAGCGCCGCGGCCTGGAGCAGGTCCACCGCCGAGGCTTGGTCCTCGCCGCTCTCGTAAAGGGCCGTAAAGGCCTCCTGCGCCAGCGCCTGGAGCTGCTCGGCGTTGGCCAGGCGAGTCCGCTCCGTGCCCAGCTCCTGGTCCTCGCCGGGCTCCAGGCGGGCGGCGTCGATCTCGCTCACCTGATACTGGAGAAGATCGGTGCGGCGGGCCAGCTCGCGCTCGTCGCGGCGCAGGCTACCCAGTTCTCGACGCACGGCACGCAGCTCGGCCACCCGGTCCGCCACCTCCTGGCGCAGAGGCCACAGACCACCATAGCGATCCAGCAGGTCGGCGTGCTCGCGCACCCGCATGAGCGACAGGTGCTCCGTCTGTCCGTGAATATCCACCAGGCATTCGCCCACGCTCTGCAGGCTCTTGAGGGCCACCGCCCGGCCGTTGATGCGGCAGATGTTCCGCCCTTCCTTCCGGATCTCCCTGGAGAGCACCAGGATGCCCGGCTCGTCCCCTTCAAGGCCGTCGGCCTCCAGCATGGGCTCCACGGCCGCCCGCGCCTCGGCATCCAGCCGGAAGACGCCCTCCACCGAAGCACGGCCGGCGCCGGCGCGGATGAGGCCGGCGTCGCCGCGGCCGCCCAAGAGCAGGCTCACAGCGTCGACAATGATCGACTTGCCCGCTCCGGTCTCGCCCGTCAAAACATTGAGCCCCTCGCCAAAGCGCAGGTGCAGCTCGTCAATGATGGCAAAGTCGCGAATCGTCAACTCGACAAGCACAGGTCCCCCCGTTCTAGCGCCGGTGAGCGTTGGTTAGCGCAGGCGGGCAGCAGCCGCGCCGACGGCGAGCACCAGAAAGAGCCCGGAGATCAACAGGCTCCAGATGGACCCCAGCGAAAGGAGCAGCGCCGGGATGGCGCCCACCACCATGCTGACCGCGACCACCGCCGCCAGGTAACGGCTTCGCCGCCGCCGCACGACAAAGCGCACGGCCTCGGCGATGGCGATACCGATCGTGGGGCCCAGGATGAGGGCAAAGAACCAGAAGCCGATGGCGCTCATCAAGAAGCTGGCAAGGCCGCCCAGCACCAGGGCAACGGCGCCGCCCAGGACGTAATCGAGGGCGCCGCCGGTGTAGAAAACAGCCTGCTGCTGCCCCAGGCATTCGCGGCAGCGATAGCCGACGGGCGTCAGCTTGGCGCAGCGGGTGCAGATGGGCTTGCCGCAGCGGTTGCAGCGAAGCATGGTCTCGACGTTGGGGTGGTTGGCGCAGTAGAGAACCTCGTCGTCGGGGCTGAGCTCGTCGGGCGGGGGCGGGCCCACGGCCTCGTCCAGGCGGCGCGACGCAGCGGCAAGGACGGCCTCCAGCTCGTCCTCGGCGGTCGCGGGCGGATCCTCGTCCAGCATCTCGAGGCCCAGGCGCGCCTGCTCGTTGCCTGGATCCAGGTCCAGCGCCGTCTGGAAGCAGGCCCGCTTTCGGGCAGGATCGTCCTCCACGCCCGCCAGGTCCAGCCACGCTTCCACGTTGCCCGGGTCCAGGGCTACGGCCTCGCGCAGATATCCACGCGCCTCATCGCGGCGCCCCACGCGGGCCGCGGCCTGACCCCGGCGCATCAGTTCCGTTGCCTGCAAAGAATCGCTCATCCGGTCCTACTCCTACCTGATTGCTCCGATTTTACACTGAAACAGACGTTCGGTCAAGTAAGTACGCTTACCGGCCGCGAATTTCCCCCGCGCGCGGCAGTTACCGTTCTTCTTCCGCCGGAGGGGCCTTGTCGGCGGCCAGTGTGCGCCTTGTAAGCCAGGCGAGAAACAACAGCGTGACGAGCCCCAGGAGGAGCAGGACAATAAGCTTGAGCAGGCGCGAGTCGATGATCAGGGCCGCGGCTCCCAGGACGATGCAGTAGCCGTAGTAGAGGAGCAACACCCGGCGCCCGCCGAGGCCCAGATCGAGGAGCCGGAAATGCAGGTGGCGTCGGTCGGCGTGACCGATGGACTGCCCGGCTCGCAGCCGGCTAAAAATGAGCCATGCCACGTCGACGATGGGGATGCTCAGGACCAGGAGAAGGAGCGCGACTTTGGCGCCCGCGGCGATGCCCAGGGTGGCGATGGCATAGCCCAGGACCATGGACCCCGACCCCAGGAAAACGCGCGCCGGCGGAAGGTTAAAGGGCAGAAATCCGAGGGTGGCACCCAGGAGGGCCAGGGGCAAGAGGGCAACACTGTACTGCCCTTCCCGGAGCATGTGCACCGCCAGGACGGCGCTGACGATGGCGCCCACGCCTGCCGCCAGGCCGTCGATGCCGTCCAGAAAGTTGACGGTGTTGACCATCCCCATGATCCAGAACATGGTGATGACCACCACCAGGAGGTAGGAGGGAAAGATGTACAGCTCGTCGGTGATGGGGTTCATCACCCGTTCGATGAATACCAGGAACAGGATGGCTATCAAGGCCGCCACCGCCTGGGCCACGTACTGGGGCCCGGGGCGCAGCTCGAACCGATCGTCCAGGTGGCCGATAACAAACAGAAATGTCGTGCCCACGACGATACCTACAAAGCGGATCAGCTCGTTGGGGTCCTGGCGAGGCACGGGCAACCATTGAGACAGGAGTGCGGCAGCCATGAAGGCGGCAAAGAGGGCCACACCGCCGGTGCGAGGAATGGCCCCCTTGTGGTGCCGGCGGGGACCCGGCAGGTCCACCAGCCCCTGCCTGCGGCCCCAGGCGGCAGCCAGGGGCGTGCCGGCGAGGGCCACCAGCAGTGCCACACCAAAAACCAGGACGAACGGCCACCACGCCACTTCTCCGACCATGGCTCCATTGTACGCCATCTTGCCCCGGATGGCAAAACCCGGGTGGGCGTTCTGCCGCTGATGTGCCGGGGGAACAACCGAAGCGGTGTCCCCGAACGAAGGGTGTCTTTGTCTCAGGACAGCAAATGTGCTATAATCGTTGGGCAAATCCAGCGAAAGGATCGGAGCTGGGCAACGAGATGCCGGAATCTGGCAAGCGCGAGATGGAGCAGGCCGCCCTGCTGGATGCGTTGCAGTCCAGCGAGGAACGTTTTCGCCTGGCTGCTGACTTTGCCTACGACTGGGTATACTGGGAGGGCCCGGATGGCAGGTTCGTCTACGTCTCGCCCTCGTGCGCCCGGATTACCGGCTACTCGGCCGACGAATTCATCCAGGACCCGCAGCTCTTCATCCGGCTCGTGCATCCCGACGACCGGGAGATCCTGGACAGGCACCGCAACGAAGAGCGAAACCACCCGGGCACCCACGGCCTGAACTATCGCATCGTCCGTCGCGACGGGCGGGAGCGCTGGATCGGCCACGTCTGCCAGCGACTCCACGACGCCTCCGGCACCTGGCTGGGCTGGCGGGGCAGCAACCGCGACATCACAGAGCAGGTCCTGGCAGAGCAGGCCCTGGCGCTGGCTAACGAAGAGTTGGCGGTGGCCACCGAACAACTGCGGGCGCAGAACGAAGAGCTGCTGGCCGCCCGCTGTGACATGGAGAGCCAACGCCAGCGGTACCAGGAGCTCTTTGACCTGGCACCCGATGGCTACCTGATCACGAACCTGGAGGGTATCGTCCAGGAGGCAAACCACGTCGCCGCGGCCCTCCTCGGAACGGACAAAGCTGCCCTGGTTGGCGAGCCCCTCGATCGTTACCTGTCCCCTGCCGACCGGCCCTCCTATCACAACTACCTGGCCCAACTGGGGAGAGACGGACCTGTTGAAACCCTGCAGTGGGAGACGTCATGGGAACCCCACGATGGAGAGCCCTTTCACGCGCATCTCAGCGTGGCAGTGGGACG
>JAAYZQ010000504.1 GCA_012514775.1 Anaerolineaceae bacterium | reverse complement strand
GGCCAGTGGGGGGCACCGGCGCGTCCAGCGCGCTCTGCCGCCCGTCTACGGTCACAATACCAACCTCAGCCGGGTCCAGATGGAGGGCAGCGAGCAGGTCCGCCACGGTGCCTTCTTGCCCCTCCAGGTCCAGTTCCAGGTTGGGGGCCAGATGCTCCCACTCAGCATTGTACACGCGAACTTGAACCATCGCCGGACTACAGCTCCGAGAAGATGGCATCCATCTCACTGTCGGGCACGTCAAACACCACGTTGTGCGGCGGCAGCGGCTCGCGGGTCATGTATTCCGGCAGGCGGGCATCGGCCGCGGTGTGGCCCGCCTTTTGGTTAAAGGCCAGCTCCATCCTCAGCACAGACTTTTGCAGTTCCTGGAGATCGGCCACCGACCAGCCCCAGCCGAAACGACCATTGATCATGTCCACCATCAGTTGTGGGTCGCCAAACACGGGCGGCCTGGCGAACAGGCACAGCCCTGTGCTGTCCAGCATCGCCGCGCCCAACTGGAGCTTGAGCGACAGCTCGCGCTGGCCCTCAACGCCGAGGGGATTCACCTCCAGCCGGTTGCCGAAGGCATTGCCGGCAGTGTGGTCGGCGCCCATGGGCGAAGTGGCATAGGTCACGCCGTTGCCTTTGAGGGCCCGCGGATCGTAGGCGGGCATGGCCTGCCCCTTGGTCGCGGGCACGCGCGAAACGCCCAGCACCCGGCCGGCAACGGCCGCACCCTGGCCCAGGACCCGGCCCAGGACGCTGCCCGCCGCGATCTCGCCCAGGAGCGCGGCAAAACTCGCCTCGTCACCGAAACGGGCAAGGCCCGCCTCGGCCGCGACCCCCAGGGCAGCGCCGGCCTCGATGGAATCCAGGCCATAGTCGTTGCACAGGCGGTTCAATCGGGCCACCGCATCCAGGTTGCCAATGCCCAGGTTGGAACCGAGGAGGCCGACGGTTTCGTACTGCAGGGTCGACACCACTGGCTTGCCCTGCGGGTCGACGAACACGTTGCAGCAGGCGATGACGCAACCCGGCATGCAGGTCGTGCCCATCTGGCCGCCGCGCTCCAAAACCGTCTCGCGGATCTTCTGGCCGGTGAGGTTGTCGGCTTCCTCGAACCGGCCCTCACGAAAGTTCCGGGTCGGAAAGGCGCCCATCTCGTTGACGGCGGCGACGATGGCAGCCGTGCCGTAGAGGTGCATCGCGCCCTTCCGGCCTGTCTTGGGGCTTTCCACCAGCTCCTGGGCGAAACGGCGCGCCGAAGAGCGGAACAGCTCGGGGTCCGCCAACGGCAGCGACTGCGTTCCGGAGGCGTCGAGCACAATCGCCTTCAGGCCTTTGCTGCCCATGAGGGCGCCCAGCCCACCGCGGGCTGCCAGCCGGCTGTCCTGTTCCTTGTGCCCGGTGCACGATACCCCCGCGGCGCCCATCCGGTACTCGCCGGCCTGCCCAATGGAGATGACCGTGCAGCCGCTACCCCATCGTTCACGCGCCTTCGCGGCGGTCGCATAGGTGCCCAGCCCCCTCCAGTCATCCGCAGGGAGCAGCTCGGCGGTGGTGCCCGAGATGTGGAGCAAGTACAGCTTTTCCGGCACCGGCTGGCCCTCCACCACCAGGGCCCTGATGCCCAGGCGCGCGAGGTCAGAGCCGCCGTTGCCGCCGCAGTTGGCCTCCTTGACGCCCCACGTCAACGGGCTCTTGCCCCCGACGGACAGCCGGCCGGAGCTGCTCACCCCCGTGCCGCCCAGCAGCCCAGGGGCAAAGATGAGCTTGTTGTCTGGTCCCAGGGGATCGCACTGGGGCGGAACTTCGGCCAGCATGATCCCGGCAATGAGCGCCCGGCCGCCCAGGCGCTCATACTCGGGTGGGACAGGCTCTCGCCTGACCTGCAAACGATCCATATCAACTCTAAGCATTTTTCAGTTCACTCCTGCAGCCAAATGGCCAAAAATCAGTCGTCTACCGGATGCAGCCGGTCTCCCGCAAGCTAGCAGCTCATCGCCAGGCGCCCAAAGGCTCCGCCTTCGATATCCGACACAGAGCACCAGAAACAGATCGTCGGCTTTACCTCAATGCCTGCCAGAGATTCTACCATTTGCGGTTCGTGCCCCTCAGCTTTCAATCTCTTATCCTTTTCAGCCTGATTCAGGCCAGATGGTGGCGTCGATGACGATCTTGAGCGGCTCACCGGGTCCCCGCGTCTCGTACAAGGTAAAGGCCTCAGCCACCTCCGCGGGATCTGGCCCGAAGCCGTGCGTGAGGAGGAAAGCCAACTCCTGATCGCGGCCGGTGAGCAGCTCCGCAGCCCGCTCCATGTAGCTCTCATCCGGCGGCGTCACGGAGGCGATGAGATCCAGGTTGGCGCGGAAGAAGCGCATGTAGTCAAAGGCATACACCGGCTCCAGCGGCACGCCAAGGGCCAGGACCTGGCCTCGGTGTCGAACGAGGGTCAGGCAGTCGTTGATGGTCCGTGTCTGCTGGCCCACAGCTTCGACGCAAATGTCCACCGCCTGCCAGGCCTCGCCCTGCCTGGCTACGTCCAGAACGCGCTCGCTGTGCACGTCGTAGGTGCGGGCCGCGCCCAGGCGGCGTGCCGCCGCGCAGCGCCAGGCGAGGGGATCGATGCCCACCACCTGCGCCCCGCGTTGGCGGAGCAGCCAGGTTGTGAGCAGGCCGATGGGTCCCAACCCCACCACGGCAACCGTGCGGCCGGCGACATCGCCGAGCCTGTCCAGGCCATAGACAACCGTCGAGAGGGGCTGGATGAGCAGGTTCACGTCCGTGCCGGCAAGCGCCGCGGGGATGTGTACCGCTTTGGCCGCCGCGGCGACATAGTACTCCGCCAGCCCCTGATCACCCTGGGGCACGGCAACCACCCGGTCGCCGGCGCGGAAGCGCGGCGACCGGCTGCCGTCGACGGTGCCCACGCACTCGTGGATAGGCATACCCACCGGCAGCGGGTAGCTCAGGCTACGCCACAGTCCCACGAACTTTGGAATGTCACTGCCGCACAGGACGACCTTTTCCAGGCGCACGAGGATCTGGCCGTCGCCCGGCTCTGGCCGGGCGACGGCTACTGCCTCGAATTGCCTGGGTTTCACCAGTTGAAGGGCCTTCATCGTATTCCTATTCTGACCCGCCGGTTAGGGCGGATACGCCACGGTGTAGATATGCCGGCCGCCGTGGAGCGGTCCCTTGAGCAGAGCCTCGATCTCGTCCGGGCTCCGCATGGAGACCTTGTCGGCCGGCGGCAACTCGCCGGCCGGGAACCGCTCCAGGATGTCGCCGATCAGGCCAACCATGTAGTCCAAAAGCGCATCCAGGCCCGCCTCGGCCTTGGCTGGGTCCGCCAGCGAGGGCTTGCCCACCACGCCCTGGGGCGTCATGACCACCTCGATGCCGCCAAAACCGACCTGTTCGTGCCCCTTGATGGGCGCGTGGTAGATGTCGCCGCCCTTGTCAACGTGCCCCGGGGGCATGAACCCCTCGGGAGCCGTGTCCTCGGCCTTGTCGAGCTTGACCATCTCGGGGAAGAGGGCGAGGGAGTAGGAGCACTCGGCCTCGTCGGCGTGCCGGAACGGGGTGTCAAAGGGCCCGCCATGTTCCTTGTCCTTGAGATGGTCGTGGATCACGGTCGGCCAGTGCAGCGAGACCAGCATGCACGGCACCTGGTATTTTTTGGCAAACTGGTGCAGTGCCAGGGGGATGACCTCTTCCTGGCCGTGTCCGTTGAGCAGGATCTGCTTGCGGAAGCCCGTGTTCCAGAACCCGGCGATGATGGCCCGCAGGTAGGCCAGGAACGCATCCTCGGGGACGACGACGGTTCCGGGCATCCCCAGGTGATTGTAGGGGTGCGAGCCATACCACACCGGCTCGGCCACGGTGCAGCCGGTAGCTTCTGCCACTGCCTCCGCCATCCTGGTGACGAGGAACGTGTCCTCGCCGAACGGCTGGGCGGCGCCGTGGCTCTCTGTGCTGCCGACGGGAATGATGATCAGGTCGTTGACCTTGAGCCGCTCCTCGATCTCGGCCTTGGTCATCGTCTGGTAATAGATGCCCGACGGCTTGTCCATGTGGCCGCCTGCCGGCGGCAGTTTCCACTTGCTCATGCCATCTCCTTCCTATGCCACTTGCCACTCCATCCGGGCGGGGGGGTGTCCCGCAGACACAGACCGGCCGATGCTACTTTGCACCGCGTGGCGGTTGCACGAGGCTAGACGCACGGAATGTTCAGGTCGGCGGCGTGCCTCTCGGTCTGTTTCGCCTGTGGATAGTACTTGCTCACCATCTCCACAACAATGGAAGCCTGGTCGGCCATCAGCTTGCCGTCCTTCGCGCTGGTGAGCTGACCATGACCACTGACCACCGAGTTGCCTGTCTTGCAGTGCACCGGCGCGGCGACACGCACGATCTCGGGCGCCTCGTAGACGCGGATGAATCCGCCCGATCCAGGCGGGTTGTCGGTGTGCACATCCAGCGGGGTGGTGATGGCGGCCCGCAGGGCAGCGATCATGGGCAACTGCAAGTCGCGCACGGGGTTGATGCTGTCGGCCCCCAGGGACTCCAGGAGCTTGACCGATGCCGGGTTGCAGTGTCCCAGGTGCGCCGAGGTCTTGAAGATGATGCCGCTGGGCAGCTCACCGTCCTTGCGCATCTGGCCCACCAGCCATAGAAACCCCTCGTCATAGATCAAGAAGCCCCGGCAGCCAAGGTCGATACCCCGCTTGATATCCTCCACGGCGCGCAGCACCTGCTCCATGCCGCGCAGCCGGTAACTGATGCGCACGCCCTGGGGTGACAGCACGGTGGCGCCTGTATCGTACGTGGCCCGCGGCCCGACGGAAAGCATCAGCTCTGCACCATAGTCATGGCACAGCCGGCAGTACTCTTTCAGCTCGTCACGGGTGTGCCGGAACATGCCATAGGTCTCGGTTACGCGGTTGATCGCAATCCCGGCCTTGTCGCTGGATTCCAGCAGCGCGGCCGCGGCCTCGGCGGTGTTGACCGTCGGCACCTCGACGCGATAGGCCGCTCCGTCGGGGAACCTGGCCTCGGATGTCGGCAGATCGTTCAGATCTCCTTCCGGCAAACCCAATGTCTTGACGTAGCTTCTTGTTTCTTCGAACATGTCAGTCCATTCTCCTTTTAAAATATGTCAGAGTACAGTGACGATCACTCAAAGTGTTGCGGCAGGGGCGGGCCATAGACCCACACCAGCTTCAGAGGCTCGTCGCCGATGTTTTCCAGCCGGTGCTTCTTGCCCAGCGGCGAATAGATGGCGGTGTCGGGCCCGATCTCCCACTCCCCTTCGCCCTCGATCACCAGCTTGGCGCGCCCACTGATGATATACATCACCTCTTCCGAATCCGTGTGAACGTGATCTGGGATCATGCTCCCCACCGCAGTCACATTCAGCCCCATGGACACGTTGCGGGTGCCCACTGTCTTGGGCGCCAGCAGAAGCTTGGAGACTCGCTTCGGAATTCTCTCTTCGCCTTCCACGTCCGCAGCCAGCACAAATGGCAGCTTTTCCATTGCTTTTTCCTCCTCACATACAATATGATTTCAGGCCAGCCGTGGCGCAGCCGGCTGGCAAGGGCTCCTTGCCTAGGCGTGCGCCGAAATGGCATTGGCCGCCTCCAAGAGCGCTTGCGCAATCTCGGGGACACGCTCCGCCTTGAGCCGGCTCGTGGGAAAGGCGACGCTCATCGCGGCCACCACCTTGCCGTCGATGTCGCGGATGGGAACAGAGATGGCCCCGATTCCCATCTCGAATTCCTGGTGAGCGGTGGCATAGCCTCGCTCCCGGACAAGTTTCAGCTCCTCCCGGAGCCGGTCAGGCGACGTGATCGTTTTCTCCGTGTAGGCCGCCAGAGGTCCGCACAAGATTGGCTCTGTGACCTTGGGCGGCAGAAAAGCCAGCAGTACCTTGCCACTGGCCGTGCAGTGAACGGGCAGATGACGCCCCACTCGGGCTCCAATCGTCAGGTCATGCTCGCTATAGACCACCTCGACGTACAGCATCCGGCCCCGGTCCCAGACGGACAGGGTGCACGACTCCTGGAAACGCTCCACCAGTTGCTGCATGTACGGGACGGCAGCGCGCCGGAAGTCGAGGCTGCGCAGAGCGCCCAGGCCCAATTCCATCAGCCGCAGCCCCAGGCGGAACCTGTCGCCGTCGCTCGTCCGTTCGAGGAAGCCGGTGCTGACCAGGGTCGTGAGGATGCGGTGAGCCGTCGCTTTGTGCAACCCCGTGGCCTGGGCAACCTCCGACACGCCCATTGTCGCGTGTTGGCCCTGAAATGAGCACAGGATTTGCATCGCTCGCTCTACTGCGCGCACATTGTAGCTCTTCGAATCCCTGTCCATCGTGGTCACCATTCCCTCACGGATCACCGCGGCCGGATAACGTCATCTGCATATTCCATGTCAAACCACCATTGTTCCTCTGGGTGATCCTTGCCGGGCTCGAGAAGAGCCGCTGCCCGGATGGCGATACGCTGCGCTGCCCGCGAGCGTGTGACCAGGTTGCGGACCAGGTTGTGGGACGCCGTGGTTGGACTCGTCCACGGACAGCTCTTCACGCAGCGGTTGCACATCGTGCCCTTCTTGTTGGTAAAGTTCAAGCTGGCGCAGCGCTTGGTGTCCAACTTCCAGGTCTCGTAGCCGTTGTACATCACCTTGTCGCCCATAGAGATGGCCTTGCTGGGACAGTTCTGGGCACAGATCCGGCACGACTGACAGAAGCTTTGCAGGCCAAAGTCGACCGGCCTATCGGACACCAAAGGCATATCGGTCAACACGGCGGCGGCCTTGTAGCCGAGGCCGAGGAACGGGTTCAGGATAATGCCGGCTCGGCTTACCTCCCCCATGCCCGACAGGAGCAGGAGGGGAGGCATCAGGACGGAATAGCGATTGACAAAGGATGGCCCATACTGAGGCTCGGCATCCCATCCCAGGCGGCGGACATAGTTGGCCAGGGTCTCGGCCACCAGCCCCAGGTGCGCATACGCCTGGAAACTGATGGGGTCGCCCATCCAGTCAGAGCCGGTGGAAGCACGCATGGCCTGGAAATCCTTGCGCATAATAAAGACAATGGCATTTTCATAACGGACGTCGACCGGCCTGCCTTCCTCGTCGAGGCTGTAGTAGGCCGACGCGGGCACCTGGCAAGTGCCCACCAGGTCGGCTTTCAGGAAATAGGCCACGGCTTTGACGTGGCGGGTCAAGGCCTCGGGATCCTGCGCGACGGGCGCAATCTCGGCGCCAACGGGAGCAGCGGGCGCCAGCGCCAGGTGGTCCATCACGTCCTTCTGTGCTGCAGACAGGGGATACTTGCCGGGCAGGCTCTTCTGCACGCCCCTCTGGACCGCAGAACCGTACTCACCCCGGGCTGCCAGGCCATAGGCCGTATCACGCATATCGATCCGCTGGATCGTCTCGGTCAGAAGTGTCGTCGGCCTGTCCACGCGCCTGAAGCGCTCCATGGGCAAGGGGCCCAGCCGGTGTTGGTTGTGCAGTACGTCCCCTCTTTCTCGATTGCTCATCTAGTGCGCTCTCCAGCGAGATCTCGGCCTAAGGCTGCCGGGCGTGTGGCGATGGCCAATGGGCATTGTCCCGGCCCGATCTCGGGCCACCGCCACACGCCGCATAGTGCCGTATCGTCAGCAAAAGTCCTGATGCGATCCTGGATGTTGCCTACCTGTCTTCGAACGAAATGGCAGGATAGGCCAAAGGGGCGGTGGCGTGCTCGGCCGGCCACACCAACTCCATCTGGCCATCCACCCACTGCGAAAGCGGGTTCAGCACGTTGCCCGTCCCATCTGGGTTAAAGGTCACGGGCCCCACGACGGTCATCATGTCCGACTCGACGAGGGCATCCCGAATGGCGTCGCGGTCCAGGGTGCCGGCCCTCTCGATGGCATCGGCCAGGAGCTGTACGCAGGCATACGCCGGCCCCGTCAGCAGCTCGGCGGGCATGCCAAAGTCGGCCTCGTACTTGGCGTTGAGCTCGGCCACGCCCTCGAACTTTTCGCCGTGGTGCCAACCGGCAAACATGGTCGCATAGTCGCCAATGGGTCCCAGCGTCTCTGTCCAGCTCACGTTCTCGGGGGCGCGAATCATCAGGGTGAACTTGGGCGTCCAGCCGAGTTCGGCCATCTGCTTTTGCATCGCCAGGCCGTCCGGAGGGCTGGGCACTGTGAGCAGGACCTCTGCTTCGGCCTCCTGGGCCTTGAGAATCATGGCGGAAAAGTCCTCGGAGCGCGGCGCATATTCCTCATGCACCACGATGTCGTAGCCGTACTCCTCGGCGTACTTCTGCCACAGGTCCCACAACTCGATGCCCCAGTCCGTCTTTTCCTGGAACACCGCGACCTTGCTCGGCCGCTCGCCTTCTGGGATTGTGTTGAGGACTTCGAACACGTCTCGTGCCTGGTCCGGAGACTTCGGGAAGGGCGAGAAGAGATACTGGTATCCCTGCTGGTGAATCGAGTAAAGGGCAAAGGCTACGCCGAGATAGGGTACCTTGTTCTTTTCGGCGATGGGAGCAGCAGCCGCGTGCATGTCGCTGCCG
>JAAYZQ010000068.1 GCA_012514775.1 Anaerolineaceae bacterium | reverse complement strand
TACCGGCCTGGTAGCCGCCCTGGTACTCGTCCTGGCCGAGGTAGGTCAGGTAGTCGATCCCGTCCACCACAGGGCCACTCCCTGCGTTGTAGGCCACCACCGGGATGCCGGCGTCGAGGGCCTTCTGGATGGGCGCCCGGAACAGGTCCGCGTCGGTGACCGTCAGTGCCAGGCCGTCCGGCTGGGCAGCCACTGCCTGCTCGATCAACTGCGCGACTTTTTCCAGGTCAAACTTGTCGGGGCCCAGGATCGTCACCTCGACACCCATCTGGTCGCCCGCCGTTTTCAGCCCGTCTTCCACCGTGCACCAGAACGAGTCCCAGGCACAAAGGGCGTGCTGCACGGCATAGATCTTGAGCGGCTTGGTTGCCGCATCGCCGGCCGGTTCAGGCTCAGGCTCTTCGGGCACAGCGGTCGGTTCTGGCTGCGCCTCTTCGGCCGTTGGCTCAGGCTGCACTTCGGCCTGGGTCGGCTCGGGTTGCACTTCAGCCTGGGTCGGCTCGGGCTGCACTTCGGCCTGGGTCGGCTCAGGAGCAGGCTCAGGCGTCGCGCCACAGGCGGCCACCAGCATGGTTACGATAACCAGCAGGGCCATTAGCGTCGATAGTTTTTTCGACATGTTCTCCTCCCCTTCGTTTTGTGTTCGAGCAAAAGATTGATCGTCCTTCGAGGCAGCTCCCCCGGAGGCTGCCCCCTTGGTCTGTCAAACGCGTGTCGCACGGATGGCATCACCTCCCTTCCGGACTCCATGCTCTGCTACGAGTGGCCCATGACAGGCCATTGAGACCAAAAAGCATCACCCTAACTCTCGCGGCCGAGGTAAGCATTCAGGATCGCCGCCAGGATCAAGATCCCACCGGCGATGGCCCGAAAGATCTGGACCGACACCCCCATGAGCACGAGTCCCTGATCCAGTGTCATCAACAACAGCATGCCCAGGGCGGCGCCGATGATGGTACCCGAGCCGCCATTCAGGGATACCCCCCCGATGACCGAGGCCGACACGGCCACCAGCTCCCAGCCTTCACCCCGAACCGGGTCCACGCTGGTGCGGTGGGCGAACTGCATGACGCTGGCCAGGCCCACCAGGAGGCCAACCAGCATAAAGGAAAGCAGCTTCACGCGCTTGACCGGCACACCCTGCTCCAGGGCAGCGGCGGGGTTACCGCCGGTCGCCAAGATCCAGTTGCCAAAGCGCGTGCGGTTCAGAATCCAGGCCATTATGATAGCGATTAGGAAGAACCAGATGATCGAAACCCGCAGGCCGGTGCCCTGCGCGAAAAGGGCATTGACGGAAGTCATCGGCCCATTCAAGAAGTCGAACAGAAAAGGCCGCTCGCCCGTGAACTTGGCAAAGTCGCTGCCGCCGATGCCCCGGGCGATGCCGCGATAGGCCAACATAGTACCCAGGGTCACGATGAAAGACGGCAGCCCGGACCAGATCACCACCAGTCCGTTGACGGCACCCAGGACTACGGAGCTGAGCACGGCAAGAACCATGGCCGCCAGGGGAGGCATGCCGGCGTTCATGAGGATGGCCCACACGTAGCTGGCCACGGCAAAGCTCGAGCCCACCGAAAGGTCGAACTCGCCGGCAATCATCAGCATGGCGACGCCAACAACAATGATGCCCATGATGCTGCCAAAGGTCAGGATGTCGGCCAGGGCCAGCGACGTGAGGAAATTGGGGGCGGCCACCGAGAAAAAGAGAAACACCACAAGAAAGCTGATGAGAGCCACCCCTTCGGGCATGTTTCCCAGTCTGACACGAAAGCGGGTCCACGACATAGCCAGTCCTTGCATCAGCGCCTCTTCCTTTCTGCTCTCCATGTCAGTCTCGCTGTTCCAGGGTGCTCCGCGGCGCCGTAGACTCGCGAACGATGAGGCGCCCCTGCACAATGACGTTGGACACCGCCGGGGCACCGGCCTCGCCGCTGGCCATGAGGCCCAGGACCATCTGTATCGCTTGCCGGCCCATCTCGCCCTTGGGCTGGGCCACGGTGGTCAGAGAAGGCTGAACGTAGGAAGCAAAGGGAATATCGTCAAAACCGACGAGGGCCAGGTCGCGGGGGATGACGCGACCGCTCTTGCGCGCAGCGCGCATCAACCCGATGGCCGTCAGGTCATTGTAGCAAAAAGCGGCGTCGGGGACCGATTTGAGCGCCTGAAGCTGTGGCCAGGCACGCTCACCGCCTCCGGCGCGGCCATTGCCCTGGAGGACCAGGGCCGGATCAAAGGGGATGCCCCCCACCGCCAGGGCGTCGCGATAGCCGGCCAGGCGTTCCTGGTCGTCGCTGTGCTTCGCAGGCCCGCCAACGTAGGCGATGCGCTCGTAGCCAAGCTGCAACAGGTGTTCGGTCGCCAGGCAGCCACCGTGGTGATTGTCGACGCTGACGGAAAAGGTGTACGGGCCCATCTGTTTGCTGTGACTGTTGATGAGCACGACGGGTACTCCGAGCCGTTCAAAGTGCTCCTGGTAGAGAGCGCCGACGCGAGAAGAGGTAACGATAACGCCGTCGACCCGCTTGGAGTGCAGCATCTCCACGGCGGCGAGCTCGCGCTCGGGTTCGGCGTTGGAGCTGGCCAGGATGACGCTGTAGTCGTGGTCGCGGGCCGTCCGTTCCACGGCCTGGACGATCTCGGCGATAAAGGGGTCGGTGATGGTCGTGACCACCACGCCGATGGTCTGTGTGCGGCCCATGACCAGGCTGCGGGCCTGGGCATCGGGGGAGTAGCCCATCTCCTGGGCGAGGCGGCGGATGCGTGCCTTGGTTTCGCTGCTCACCAGGGGACTGTCGCCCAACGCCCGCGAAACGGTCGAATGAGAGACGTCCGCCAACCTGGCAATGTCCTTTATTGAGACACGTGTCACAACGTTTCCCTCCGCCAGATGGTGCTGCTCCTCCTTGTCAAAATGCCATGCCGCCCTGCAATGGAGCCCTAATTGCACACGTGTGCAAGTATAGCACGCTGACGGGTGTTTGTCAAGTACGGGGTAGTAGTTGCAACCGGACTTTTTGCTTCGAGGCGGAATAGGTCGGGACCGAAATCGAAAGATCCAGGGCAAAGGGGCTGCCAGGAGACCGAAAAGAAAAAACTGCAAGAAGTGCCAACCGGCGCGGATTCCGGCGCGGGCCCGGGGACCCGCTAGCCGAAACGATGGTCGGACTTGACCTCGGCCGCGGTGCCCCGGGCACCCTCGAGCCAG
>JAAYZQ010000067.1 GCA_012514775.1 Anaerolineaceae bacterium | reverse complement strand
GAACGCATCTGGGAGTGGAAACGCAGTGACAATTGACGAATCTGGCGTTTATGCGCACCACAAAAATTGCTCATGGGCCTGTTCTCGTTGGTGACACTGCTGGCTCAGCAAATGGCGAGCGGTGAGACGTTGCCAACCTTCTCGGACCGAGCAGCGTCCCAATGTCGCTGGTGCCGCGAGCTAAGGATGAGCAAGTTTGAGAGCGTTAGCTTTGGGAGGAGAAGTGATAGGCAGCACGGGGCGATAGTTGGCCGGACTGGAACCGTGAGCAAGTCGTGCCCAAACCGCCGCAGTTTTCGCGATATTTCTTTGTACACAAGTTGAGCAGCTCGGCGAATACGCTCGAGAAGCCACGAGGATTACAATCGTAGTAAGTAAGGATTACAGTAAAACGGTCCGAAAAGTTTAAAGGAGCAGGTCCGGGTGTGCAGCATCTACAAGGCAATCATCACCGTTTCTGACACGCCAACCACCCCCACCAGCGTCCATAAACAACCCAACCCCCACAACACCCCACGCCCGCGTGCCAGGCCGGCCCACCCCCGTGCCACTCCCCCCCACCTTTGACAACCCGCCCATCTGGCGTTACAATCCTGCGGGGCGCCGGGTCCGCCGCGTTCGTCGGGCCGGCAGGCGCCACGATCCTGTGGGGGAAGGGTGGGAGCTGGTGAAAAAAGGAGTCCTGGCCGGCGTGGCCGCGTATACCCTCTGGGGGCTGCTGCCGGTCTACTGGAAAGCGCTGCAGACTGTGCCCGCCCTGGAGATCCTGGTCCATCGCACCGTCTGGTCCCTGGTCTTTGTCCTGCTCCTGCAGGCCATCCTGCGGCGCTGGGACTGGCTGCGCCTGGTCCGGCAGCAACCGCGCATGCTGCGCATCTTCCTGGGGAGCACCGTCCTGTTGTCCGTCAACTGGCTCACCTACATCTGGGCGGTCAACGCCGGCCACGTCGTCGATGCCAGCCTGGGCTACTTTATCAATCCCCTGGTCAGTGTGCTGCTGGGCATGATCTTTCTCGGCGAGCGCCTGCGCCCCTGGCAAGGCGTGGCCGTCGGCCTGGCGGCCGTCAGCGTCCTCTATCTCACCCTCGGCCTGGGCAGCCTGCCCTGGATTGCCCTGATGCTGGCCGGCACCTTTGGCTTCTACGGGCTGTTGCGCAAGACGGCCCCCCTGGGCTCCATGGAGGGCCTGTCGGTGGAGACGGCCCTCCTGTCGCTGCCTGCCCTGGCCTACCTCCTGGCGCTGGAGGCCACCGGGCAGGGGAGTTTCGGCCACGCCGGGGCCACCACCAGCCTGCTGCTGGCCTTCACCGGGGTCGTCACCGCCGTGCCCCTCCTGCTCTTTGCCTGGGCGGCGCGCAACACGACGTTGGCCACCGTGGGCATCCTGCAATACATCGCCCCCACCTTCCAGTTTCTGCTGGGCCTGCTCGTCTACCACGAGCCCTTTTCCCCGGCCCGCCTGCTGGGCTTTGGCGGGGTGTGGCTGGCCCTGGTGATCTATACCGGCGAGGCGCTGATGCAAGAGCGCCACCGCCGGGCGGCTGCCGCCGCCGGCACAGGCTGAGCAACCGGCCCTCGAGGAGCAAAGGACCATCGTGGAAACCCGCATCGAGCACCTGCACGCCCTGGAGCTGCCGACGCCCTTCCCCGTCGGCCCCATCACCGTCTTCCTGGCCGACGCCCCCGGCGAGCCCCTGACCCTGGTGGACACCGGGCCACTGACCCATAAGACCATGGCCACCCTGGAGGCCGCCCTCGCCCGCTACGGCCTCGCGCCCCGCCACCTGGAGCGCATCCTGCTGACCCACGGCCACGTGGACCACGTGGGCCTGGCCGCCGACCTGGCGGCGGCTTCCGGCGCCCAGGTCATCAGCCATCCATGGAACGTGCCGGCCCTGGAGGGCGACGCCGGCGAGCGCGAGGGGCGCGTGGCCTTCTATGCCCGCATCCTGCGCCAGGCGGGCGTGCCGGGGGGCATCGAGCAGGCGGTGGGGCAGGCCACCGCGGCCATGGATGGCTTCATGCGTCCCGTGGCCGTGGGCGCCACGGTCGACGAGGGCGACGTCCTGCGCCTGGCGGGGCTGGAGTGGCAGGTGCTGCACACGCCCGGCCACGCCGGCGGGCTCATCTGCCTCTACGAGGCGGCCGGCCGCACGCTGCTGTCCAGCGATCATCTCCTGGCCGGCATCTCGTCCAATCCCGTGGTCGAGCCGCCCCCGCCCGGGCGCGACGAGCGCCTCCTCAGCCTGGCCGTCTACCAGGACTCGCTGCAGCGCGTGGCGGCCATGGACGTCGCCCGCGCCCTGCCCGGCCACGGCCCGGCCATCGACGACGTGCCCGGCCTCGTGGCCCGCCGGCTGGCATTTCACCGCTACCGCGTGGCCGCTGTCGTCGGGGCACTCCGGGCCGGGGCGCGGACCACGTGGGACGTGACGCAGGCGCTCTTTCCCGGCCGCACGCCGATGGACACCTTCCTGGCCATCTCGGAGGTCATCGGCCACCTGGACCTGCTGGAGCGCGAGGGCCGCATCGCCGTCGACGACGAGGACGAGAACGGCGGCGGCGACGCCGTCCTCTGGCGGCTGGTGGAGCCCGAGATTAGCCCAGCAGGCTGAGGACGCCGCGCAGGTCGGGGATGACCGGGCAGTCGCGGGGCGCGGCGCCATCCCGGCGGTCCACCAGGACGGCGGCGGCCAGGCCGGCGCGGCGGGCGCCGACGACGTCGTGGCGGTAGCTGTCCCCCACGTAGATGGCCCGCCCCGGCTCCAGCTCCATCTGCTCCAGCGCCTGCTCGAAAATGCAGGGGTGTGGCTTGTTGCAGCCGGCGTAGGCCGAGCCCCACACCAGGTCAAAGTAGCCCTCCAGCCCGGCGCTCCGCACCCGGTCGCGCAGGTTCCAGCTCCAGTTGGACACGATGCCCAGCCGGTAGCCCTCCGACCGTAACGACTCCAGCACCGCCGGCGCCTCGGGATAGGGCCGCAGCACGTCGGGCCGTCCAAAGCCCTCGTCCAGGGCGCGGCGATAGGCGCCGAGGACGGCGTCGTCGCCGGCGTCCACGCCCAGGGCCGCCAGCAGGCCGCGGCTCAGCTCGTTCTCCACCCGGCGGTCATGTTCTTCGCTGGGATCAAAGCGCGCCGTCTCGGCGTCGCGATAGTACTCGCCCCACACCACCTCCACGGCGGCCAGGATCTCGGCCCCCGTTCGCTCGGCGCCGATGGCCCGCAGGGCCTCCTGGACAATGATCTCCTGGGGCGGATCGAAATAGACGAGGGTGTAGCCCAGGTCAAAGAGGACG
>JAAYZQ010000066.1 GCA_012514775.1 Anaerolineaceae bacterium | reverse complement strand
GGCCGGGCAGCCGGTGAGGAGCGACGGATCGTGCAGCTCCTCACCGGCAGGTCTCGCGGCCGCAGCCCACGCGTGACCAAAGGTCCCTGCCGTGTGGCAGCCTACAACTCGGAGCCCTGCCCCAGCCGCGGCAGCGCGTACACCGGCTTCCAGCCCTCCGACAACGGCTCGCGGAGGAACGGCTCCATCTCGGCTTCCGTGCGCAGGGTCACCTCTTCCACGGGCGGCACCGTGCCCGACGGGAAGGTCTCCAGGATCTGATCGTTGAGCAGCGTCAGGTAGCGCAGGATGGCCGCCACGGGCCGCTTGGCCTTTTGGGCCGATCCTGCCTTGGCCTTGCCTACGACGCCCTCAGGCGTGGCCGCGATCTCGATGGCGATCTGGCCCTCCCCTTCCGACCAGCGGCTCGGCCGGCCGAAGGGATCCACCGACTTGTCAAAGTGGCCGTCGGGCAGGTACGACTTGCCCTCGGTATCCACCGCATAGTTCATGTCCACCATGTCGGGGTGGAGCAACAGCCCCAGGGATGTCTCTGACTCGTCGGCGTGGACAAAGTTCGTGTCCCACTTGCCGCCCTTTTCGCTGGTGCGGAAGAACTCGCGCACCGCCCGGTGCCAGTCCAGGACCCGGAACACGCCCGGCAACTGGTAGCGCATCTGGAACTGGTGGATGGCCGATTCCAACACCCACAACTGACCGTGGTTGTTAATGATGACCTGCTTGCGAAAGCCATCGTTCCACAGCCCCAGCATCACGTCGATGAGCAGCTCGCGGACGACGTTCTCCCGAACGATGACCGTGCCCGGCATCCCGATGTGGTGGTAGGGGTGGGCGCCGTACATCAGCGGCGGCAGCGCCAGGTTGACGGGCGCCCCTCGCTTGGCCGTGTAGCGCCGCACGCCTTCGCAGATCTGGCTCACGTAGAACGTGTCCGAGGCGCTGGGCAGATGGGCACCGTGGAGCTCCGTGCAGCCAACCGGGATAAAGACTATATCGTTCTTCTTCCGGTTCTCCTCCACCTGCCAGCGCACCGTGCTCTGAATATAAGAGCCCGGCTTGCCCCACTCCACCGGCGAGGGGACTCCGTACTCGGCCAGGAGGGCATCGATCTGCTCGTCGCTCATCTCCCATATTTCTTTTTTCAGTCGGCCGACAGCATTGTCTTCAAAGAACAGGTCGGGCTGATCGGAAGGCAGCAGCCCGGGGGGCAGAGTTTGTACAGACTGTGACATGTTGCTTCATTCCTTTCTGGTTTATGAGTTGATCGTGGGCTCTGGGCCCGAAATCACAGGTTCACCGGCCGGCCCTCGCGCATGGCGCGGGTGGCGGCCAATCCAGCGGCCACCGTGGCGCGCGCGTCCCGGCCGTCCACGGGCGGCTCGCTTCCCTCGAGCAAGCAGTCGACAAAGGCCTGCATCTCGGCGACAAAGGCCTCGCCCATGCGATCGGGCGTCGTCCAGGGCATGTCGTGATGCACGCCGCTGGGGTCCAGGAGGCGCACCGGGGTTTGCCGGAAGCGCCCCACGTGCACCGCCCCCTGATCGCCGATGACCTCCACGCGCAGGTCGTGGCCGTAGCGGGTGGTGCGGGTGACGTAAAAGCTGCCCAGGCCGCCCCGGCTAAAGCGCAAGACCGCCACTGCATTGTCCACGTCGCCCACGGCTCCCACGGCCGGATCGACCAGGGCATCGCCCTCGACAAAGGCCCTCACCGGCTCGTCGTCGAGCAGCCACCGCGACAGGTAGAGGTCGTGGTACATGGCGTCCAGGATGAGGCCGCCACTGATGTTCGGATCGGCAAAGCTGGCGGGCGGGGGATTGACGTCGCCGCTGATGGCCCGAAAAACCAGGGGCCGGCCGATGGCGCCCTCCTGGATGTAGCGCTTGGCCTGGACGTGGCCGGCGTCAAAGCGGCGCATGTGGCCGACCATCAGCTTGACGCCCGCGCTTTCGACGGCGGCGATGGCCCGGTCGCAGTCCTCCAGGGTCAGGGCCAGGGGCTTCTCGCAAAAGATATGCAGGCCGGCGCGGGCACAGGTCACCACGTTGCCGGCGTGGGCCGACGTGCTGCTGGAAATGCAGATGGCATCCAGGTCCTCCCCGGCCAGGAGGGCATCCAGGTCCGGATAGACGGCCAGGTCCGGCTCGCCGGCGGCGCGCCGGGCCTCGTCCGCCCGCTCCGGATCCGAGGTCGTGACGGCGACGAGCCTGGCGCCGCGCACGCGGCGGGCCAGGTTCTCGGCGTGGGTCAGCCCCATGCGGCCCACGCCGACGACTGCCATCCTCAATTTCGATCCGCTCGATCCGCTCGATCCGCTCACTGCGCTCACTGCGCCCACCGGGCCAGCCTAGCCTCCTACCTCGTCCAGTCGCACCGGGCGCCCCTCGGCCACCGACTGTTTCGCGGCATAGCCCATGACCACCGGGATCCGGCCGTCGAGGCCGGTGACCGGCGGCGGGGCATTGTTCACCACGCAGTCGACAAAGGCGCGCATCTCGTTCACGTACGAATCGACGTAGCGCTCCATGAAAAAGTTGAGGGGCAGGTCGCGATGCACGCGCTTGGCGTCGCTGATCATGGCCGTGTTGGGATAGTTGTTGTCGGCCGTCACTACCCCGGCGCTACCAAACACCTCCACCCTCTGGTCGTAGCCATAGACGGCCTGCCGGCTGTTGTCGATGACGCCCAGGGAGCCATCGACAAAATGCAGCGTGACCACCGCCGTGTCCACGTCGCCCACCTCGCCAATGCGCGGGTCGACCATCACCCCCGCCGCGGCATAGACCGACTCGACCTCCTTGCCCATGAGGAAGCGGGCCATGTCAAAGTCGTGGATTGTCATGTCCAGGAAGATGCCGCCCGACACGCGCACATAGTCGATGGGCGGCGGCAGCGGGTCGCGGCTGGTGATGCGCAGCACGTGGGGCTGGCCGATCTGGCCCTCGGCAACCACGTCGTGCACCCGCCGGAAGTTCGGATCGAACCGACGGTTGAATCCGATCTGCAGCTTGACGCCAGCCTGCTTGACAACCTCCAGGGCGCGATCGATGGCCACCAGGTCCAGGGCGATGGGCTTCTCGCAAAAGATCTGCTTGCCCGCCTGGGCGGCTTCTTCCATAAAGCGCGCGTGGGTGTCGGTGCTGGAGCAAATGAGCACGGCGTCGATGGCCGGATCGTCGAGGATGCGGCGGTGATCCTGGTACGCCGACACCCCTAGCTCAGCGGCCAGCTTTTCCGCCGCGGCGACAAACACGTCAGAAATGGCAACCAGGTTGGCTTCGGGGATGCGATAGGCCAGGTTCTCGGCGTGAACCCGGCCGATCCGCCCCGCACCGATAACGCCGACGTTGATCTCGTTCACAGATTAGACTCCTTTGACAACTGCGGAATGTGCTTCATCTACCCATTACACGCCCGCCGATGCCCGACACGCGAGCACCGGCAGCCGGTATCCGCGGCCGGGCTCTAGCTCGCGAGCGGACCGTGGTCGAGGAGCCACGCCCGGGATTCCCGCAGGTAGGTCTCCAGCCAGGGCAGCGAGCCCTCGTCTTTGATGGGCGTGAAGGGGTTGGGGCCCGGAGCGGTGCATTCCACGACGATGGGGCCGCGGTAGCCGACGTCCTTTAGCGCGGCCATCTGCGCGGCCCAGTCGGTGTGGCCGCGGCCGATGCCCTGGCGGTTCGAGTCGGCGGCGTGGTAGAGCCAGAGCCGATCGCCCGCGCAGCGAATGGCCCACGCCGGATCGGCCTCTTCGATGTTCATGTGGTAGGCATCCAACAGGATCCCCAGGTGGTCCGAGCCCACGTCGTCGATAAACGCGACCGCCTCGGCGGCGGTGTTCAGCAGGTGGGCCTCGTAGCGGTTCAGGACCTCCATCACCAGGCGCAGGCCGACCGCTTCGGCCCGCATGGCCACCTGGCGCACCGCGGCCACGAAACCGGCCCGCTCTTCGGCCTGGCTGCTGATGGCCTTGACCCGGCCAACCTGCCCGTGACAGGCCACCAGGGGTTGGCCAAGCTCCGCTGCAAAATCCACGAAGCGCAGATAGTAGTCCACTGCCTCGCCCCGCACCGCCGGGTCCGGGTGCGCCAGGTCCACGTCGGCCGGCGTCAGCGAGAACACCTCCAGGCCATTGTCTCGCAGGATCTGGCCGGCCTCGGCGGCACCGTACAGCGACAGGTCGCCCAGCAGCTCGACACCATCGAATTCCAGGGCGCGCAGCCGGCGCGCGACCTCGGCCAGCGGCATCTCGCCAAAGAGCCAGGTACAAGCACCCAATCCGCCTGGGTGAGCACCCTGCCTGTTACGTTCCTCCATGCCTTCTCCCTTGACCTCCCAAATCTACCAGTCTATGAACTCCGAACCCCAAAGTCCCGCCAGGCCTCCCACATGGCCACGATGTTCTCGGGCGGCACGTTGGCCTGGATGTCGTGGACGGCGGCAAAGACGAACCCGCCGCCCGGCGCCAGGGCCTCCACGTTGCGCCGCACGTCGTCGCGCACCTGTTGAGGGGTGCCCGTACCCAGCACTTGCTGCGTGTCCACGCCCCCGCCCCAGAACACCAGGTCGCGGCCAAACTCGCGCTTTAGCTCCTGGGGGTCCATGCCCGCGGCGCTGACCTGGACAGGGTTCAGGATGTCGATCCCGGCCTCGATGAGGTCGGGGATGATGGGCCGCACCGCGCCGCAGGAGTGGAAAAAGATCTTGACCGGGGCCGTGGCCTTGATGAACGAGAACAGGCGGGCATGTCGCGGCTTGATCAGGCGGCGGTAGGTCCGCGGCGAGAGGAGCATGCCGTGCTGGCCGGCCAGGTCATCCGCCTCGATGACCACGTCCACCAGGTCGCCGACCTCGGCCAGGGCTCGCTCCCAGTAGGCGCACTTGAAATCCACCAGCCGGTCCAGGAGCGCCGTGATCATGTCGGGGTTGGCCGCCAGGTCGATATAGAAGTTCTCGTACCCCCGCATCCAGGAGACCATCTCGGCGATGCCCGAGCACGGCCCGGCCAGGACCGCCGCCCTGCCCGTAGCCAGGACGGCCTCGGCGTCGGAGCGGAGGGAGGCAAAACGGGCGGGATCCAGGGGGTCGGGAAAGGGATAAGCCAGCAGCTCGTCCACGCTCCCGGCCCCGGCCAGCGGGTGGTCGTACATGTCGTAGTAAAAGCCGCCGTCCCTGGGCTTGCGCCAGCCGATGCCCCACTCGTCGTGATACGCTTCGTACGCCCCCTGGTCCTCGAACGTGTACTGAAAGCCCTCCGGGAATCCCGGCCGGACCGGACGCACGTCGGCCTGGAGCCTGTCGGCCACGTCCTCATCCACATCCGCCAACTGCTCCGCCATGTGCGCCACGCGCACATCCACCGGCGGCAGGCCAAGATACTGGCGCAAATTGCGGTAGGCGGTAACGTGCAGCGTCGTCAGGCCCGTGCCTCCCAGGTCAAACGGGACGCGATCCGGCTCCTGGTGAGCCAGCGCCCTCTGCAGTCGCTCCATCGCCTCCCCTTTCCCTCCGCTCGGCGCAGGACCCAACGCCTGTGCGTGCGGCCCAAGCGCAGGCGGGCCGGATCGGCGCTGGGGGGAAGAGTTCCTTATCTCCATCCCTTACCTCACCCGCTCCCCGGTGATGAGGGCCGCAATGTCCTTCTCGGTCACCTCGTCCCGGCTGTAGGTGCCCACCATCTCACCGTGGCGGATGATGGTGAAGCGGTCGGCCACCTGGTAGACGTGGCCCACGTTGTGGGTGATAAAGATCACGCCCAGGCCCCGCTCCTTGGCGTTCAGCGTATAGGTCAGAACCTTGTGCGTCTCGCCCACCGACAGGGCCGAGGTCGGCTCGTCGAGGATGAGGAGTTTCGCGCCGAAATACTTGGCGCGGCCGATGGCGATGGACTGGCGCTCGCCACCCGACAGCTTGCCCACCTTTTCTCGCGGCGAGCGGATCTTGATGCCGATGTCCTGAAGCGCCTGTCGCGACTCCTGGTCCATCTGGCGCAGGTCGAGCCACCGGAGGAGATTCCCCAGGCCACGCGTGACCTCGCGTCCCAGGAAAAAGTTGCGGGTAATGCTCATCAGGGGCACCAGGGCCAGGTCCTGGTAGCAGGTCTCGATGCCCAGGGCCCGTGCCTCCCGGGGGGAGGGAATCTGCACAAGCTGGCCATCGATATAGATCTTGCCGCTCGTGGGCGTGTGAACGCCCGTCAGCACCTTGATCAATGTCGACTTGCCCGCCCCGTTGTCGCCCAACAGCCCCACCACCTCGTGACGATGCACGGTGAAATCAACGCCATTCAGCGCCGTGATGGTGCCAAAGCGCTTGACAATGTTCTCCATGCGGACGACCGGTACGTCGAGATCGTCACATGGGCCGTTATCACTCATATTCTCTACCTCCCTCCTCGCGAACTCGATCTGGCTCGATTTGAGTTCCGAATCCACGAATTTCGTACCTCCACTCCTCGCTCTAGGCCTGCTTGCGAATCCAGTTGTTAAAGATGGCCGCCAGGACGATGGTCACACCGACGACCGCAACAAAATTGTCGGCAGGAATGAACGGCAGGTTGAGCAGGACGACGCCCGTGCGCAACATGCTGATGGTCAAGACGCCAAGAAGGGCGCCAAGAATACTGCCCGACCCACCGGTCAACAGCGTGCCACCGACGACGGCCGCGGCGATGGCGTTCAGCTCCTCTCCTGCCCCGGTCGCGATCTTGGCCGTCTTGAACTGGCTAAAGAGCATGATCCCTGCCAGGCCCGCCAGGATGCCCGAGATGACAAAGCAGGCAAGCTTGGTGCGAGTGATGCTCACGCCCGTGGCCCGGGCCGCCAGCTTGGCGCCGCCCGCGGCAAATACGTGGTTGCCAAAGCGGGTGCGGACCAGCAGGAGCTGGACGAGGAGGACGACACCCAGGAGCCAGAAAATCGACGTCCGGAAGTTGGCGCCCCGGATGGCGTCGGCGATGAAGGCCATCCGGCCGTTGAACACGTTGTAGATGGGAACGTCGGCGACGGTCTGGAGCATGATACCCGTGGACAGCACATAGAGCGCACCGCGGTAGAGATACTGCGTGCCGAGAGTGACGATGAAAGAGGGGATGCCGGTCAAGATCAGGATAAAGCCATTTATCGCGCCGAGGATCGCCGAAGCAGCCAGGGCCAGGACCACCGCGAGGGCCGGATTCATGCCCGCCATCGTTCCGGCGCCAAAGATAAAGGCGCCGATGGCCATGATTGCCCCTACCGACAGGTCAAACTCGCCGGCAATCATCAGCAGGGTGACGCCGACCGTAATAACCCCCGTCAGCGTTGCCGCGTTGATAATGCCGGTGATCGAACGCATCGTCATGAAATTCGGCACGAAAATTGAAAAGATAATGAAAACACCGACAAACGTGATCACCGGCCCGGCGATGGGCGACTCGAGCCCCTGGCGCACAATCGATTTTTGCAGGGTCGCCGCTCTGGCCACCGTTTCTCAACTCCTCTTTCCTCTACCCCCATCTCGGCAGGAAGAGGGATGGTAGGGGCGCAGCGCGCTGCGCCCCTACCTGACGATCATTTACGATTAGCGATACTGGCCGGCCAGCGACTCGACGACTTCGACATTCGTCAGGTCAACAAAGCCGGGGCCGGTGGCTGTCACCGGCACTGCCGAGCTCACGCCGTAGCGAACGTTGAGCATGAGCGTCATCACCGCACCGTAGCCCTGCAGGAACGGCTGCTGGTCGATGCCAAACATGCTCGTGCCGTCCTTGATCTTGGCAATGATCTCCGGGCTCAGGTCAAAGGTGCCGTGCTTGATGTCGCCAGGCGCCAGGCCTTCGGCGTCCATGAAGGCGTAGAACGGGTTGGCGCCGTTGGGACCCAGCGTCAGGAACAGGTCGGTGTCGGGGTTGGCGGTATAGTAGTCCGAGATGACCGTCTGGGAGCTCGCCGGGTCGTCGCTGATGGCCAACACCTCGGCGTCGATGCCCAGCTCTGTCAGGGCCTCGACAAAGCCCTGGCAGCGCCGGTCCAGACCGGTGTGGCCCACCTGCTGGTTGATGCACACACCCGCCGTGCCGCCGTCCGCCGCCAGGCGCATACCACCCAGGTAACCGCCCTGGTACTCGTCCTGGCCAAGGTAGGTCATGTAGTCGATCCCGTCCACCACGGGGCCGTTGCCGGCATTGTAGCCGACCACCGGGATGCCGGCGTCGAGGGCCTTCTCGATAGGTGCCCGGAACAGGTCCGCGTCGGTGACCGTCAGTGCCAGGCCGTCCGGCTGGGCAGCCACTGCCTGCTCGATCAACTGCGCGACTTTTTCCAGGTCAAACTTGTCGGGGCCCAGAAGCGTGTACTCCACGCCCATCTCTTCCGCCGCCCGCTCGATGCCGTTTTCCACGACGCACCAGAAGGCGTCCCAGGCGCACATCGCGTGCTGCACCAGGTAGAGGTTGACGGGCCGTTCCGCATCCACCGTAAAGTCCACGTTTTCAGCGGTGATAAAGCCAGGGCCAGTTGCCGTGACCGGCAGCGCCGGCAGGATGCCGTAGCGGCCAACCATGGTCAGCATCATCACTGCGCCGTAGCCCTGCATGAAGGGCTGCTGGTCGATGCCAAACATGCTCGTGCCGTCCTCGATCTTGGCCGCGATCTCCGGGCTCAGGTCAAAGGTGCCGTGCTTGATGTCGCCAGGCGCCAGGCCTTCGGCGTCCATGAAGGCGTAGAACGGGTTGGCGCCGTTGGGACCCAGCGTCAGGAACAAGTCGGTGTCGGGGTTGGCGGTATAGTAGTC
>JAAYZQ010000503.1 GCA_012514775.1 Anaerolineaceae bacterium | reverse complement strand
GTGGGAGCACTGGGCCAGGTGCTGCTCCACGGCCGAGAAGCAGGTGCCAATCTCTTGCCCGGCTACGAGGGCATCGACGTAGCCGGCCAACATGTCCGCTACCTGATCGCAATCCAATTCGTCGTCTCGCGTGGCATAGATTTTCCGGATCCAGTCGGGGAACGACACAAAGCGCATGAACGGGAACCTCCTCATATTCTATCCATAGGATGTGTCGGGGGTCGAAATTCTTACCAGGACCCGCTCACGAGAAAATGGCCAGCACGTCGGCCTCGCTGTAGTGCTCCCGCTCCAGCCCCTTTTTGAGTTTCCGGCGCGCGTCGTGGAGGAGCTTGTACACGTTGTTGGGGGTGGACTCGAGCTCCTGGGCCAGGACGACGATGGGCACGCCCTGAAAGTGAACGCTGATCAAGGCGCGGCGTTGCAACTCGGTGAGATCCTGCTCGATGATGCGGTAAAGCAGGGCCAGGATCTGGTTGCGAGCGGCAACCCTCTCGGGCTCGGGCGCCTTTTCGTCGCCAACGAAGGCAAAGGCAAAGGCCTCTCTTTCGCCCGACAGGACGTCAAGGGACACCGAGCGCCAGCGATGCAGGCGAAGCTCACCGGCCGCCGCATTGATGACGAAACGGTAAGCCCAGGTGGTGAACTTGCTATCGCCGCGAAAGGTGTCCAGCTTGTCGAGGATCTGGATAAGGGAGTCCTGGACCATGTCTTCTGCCAGGTGTTCCAGCTCCCCGCGGTCGAGGTGGTTGAGGTCTTCTCTGTGCCTGTTGAGATATGTAAAGACAGCCCGTCTCAGATATTCTCGCAGATCGGCCAGCGCCTCTGATTCTGCTCTCTCCAACTGCGCCAGCCACTGCTCATTGTTCCTCGGTCTCCCGAGTACCGTCACCAGCCAATCGCACCCTTCCAGCACTGCAACAATCTGAACCCGCAGCCACAACACTCGCCCAGGCGCACTCGCGCCTGGTCTTACCCATAGCGCGCGCCTACACTTATCAGACGCTCACGCGGTCCCTATGGTTCCAAGAAGGACCGCCACGCGGTGCAGTATACAACAAGTGACGGATAATGTCAAAGGCGCTTCTCGCGGCCCGGCCGCTTGTGCCGATGCCGGTCACACGCCGCTGGAAGTTCCGAGGCTCTACCGAAAGGACGTCCTCCTCCAACTCCACGCCGGCGCCGGTCCCCTGCCCAACAGCCGCAATTCCAGCCCCCCTTCTCCTCCTTTTCCCGTGGCGCCCCTGCCGCCCAGCGTTAGCCGGCGAGAAGCTTTGGCCGGGCGGTCATCCTCACTCTGCCTGCATCGCCGTGGCGCAGTGCAGCGAGATGGTGTACAACTGCTGCTCCGGCGCCAGCTCGCACTCAAAGATGGGCCTGTCCGCGGGGCAGGCCGCCTCCGCGGCCGGCTCCCAGCCGGCGTGGACCAGGCACAGCGCGTCGCCCTGGCGGAAGCCACGCGCCGAGCCCGTGGGACCGTCGGCCGTGTAGGCCATGTCCTCGGTCCAACCTCGCTCCTGGAGCATGGCGGCAATGTCCGCGCCGACCGGCCACGCAGCTTCAAAGTCCAGCCCCGTGCCCGTGCCCATGGCCTGGCAGCCGGTGCCGGCACCGCCCCCGATGGGGTCCTGGAAAGGCACGGTAGCCAGCGTGACCGTGATGTTGATGGTCTGCATCATGGCCTCTCCCAGGGCGTAGCAGGCCTCCGAGCTTAACGGCTGCCAGTCCTGTCCCTGCCCGGCAAGGATGTCCTGCAGATAGGCCGCGCTCGCCGCGTACAACTCGTCGCCAGGCTCCAGCTCTGCGGCCTGCCGCACGTCGTCCAGGGCCGCGGAGGCGGATGGATCGTGCAGAAAGGCGGCCCAGCCGCGCAGGAAATAGGCCGGGGCCAGGTCCGGGACGGCGTCGAGGGCCAGGTTCGTCGTCCACGACAGCCAGTCGCCGAGGGCCAGCTCCCAGCTTTCGGCAACGGTGCCCGAGATGAGCGGCGACTTCACGAGCCATATCTCGGCCGGCTCGTAGTCGCGCATGGGCTCGACGGCGGCGGCGTAATCGCCGTAGAAGGCCTGCTCCAGGATGGGGAAAATGTCCTGGCGCGCCTGCTCGGCCCGGGCCTCGGCGTGGAGGTCGATGAGCGCCGCGTTCCAGGCCACGGTCTCGGCCAACTCGCCATCCTCGGAAGCCAACGACACGGCCCGAGCCATGACCTCCTGCGCATCCTTCCACAACTGCGCCCAGACCAGCTCCACGGCCCGATCGTTTGCCTCCCGCAGCTCCTCCGGGGCAGACGACGGCAGGGGGTTGAGCTGGACCTCGGCCAGATCTCCTCCGTCCCAGGTCAACACCTGGTACTGGGGCAATCGCACGCTGCACGCGTAGCAAAAGACATAGTTCTCCGTCTGGTCGAGGATGACCTCCAGGTTGTCGTCGCCATTCAGGTCGGCCGTCCAGCCGGCACCCGGGCTGGAGTTAAAGCCGGAGGCCGCCAGGCGCAGTGCCTCGCCGTCAAAGCGGAACAGGTCGTAGCAGCCGCTGTGGGCACCGGCGCCGCTCTGAAGCTCCAGCCAGATCTGGCTGGGCTCGACCTGTACCTGGATCAGCGATCCCTTCCCGACGTATTCGGCACAGGACGTGAGCACTACCCGGCCCAGCTCCTGCCACTCGCCCTCCTCGTGGCCAAAGACGGCCACAAAGTGGTCCTGGTCGGGATACAGGTATCCCATGCCGGCGGTGTGCGCCGCCCAGAGGGGTGCCTGGCCCGGAGCGACCTCCAGGGGCAAGACGGCGATCTCCATCGGCTCGGCCGGCGCTGGCATGTCGGCTTCGGGCGTCGGCGTCGGGGCCAGGCCGGCTTCCAACAGCGCCTGCAGCTCGGTCGTTGGCGGCAGAGAGGCCTCGATGGCGGTCGGCGACGGCGCCAAGGTGGCCGTGGCCGGGACATCGGTCGGCGACGGCGCCAGAGTGGACGTCGGCTCTGGCGGAGCCGGCGGCACCGCGGCCGTACCCGCGTCACCGCCGGCCGGCGTCGCCTCCGGCACGGGAGAACAGGAACCGATGCCGGCGACCAGGAACAGCGCCAGCGACAACAGGCAGACCCACGCAAGGCCTGCAACGACGGACATTGATCTCATATACCCTCCCTGGCGCATCCGGCGCGCCATCACCAAGCCTGGCGGCCTCTGCGGCTTGAAGCAGCCGTCATGCCGCCAGCACGGATCCCCATGACATGGGCCATCCCAATGGCCGTATCTCACTCCTTGAAGCTCATGCGTGCCAGGTGCATTACATTCCGTGCCACACCTGCCACAGAAGCAGGCCGGCCATCCCAAACAGGAGCAGGCCACAGCCGGCCAGGATGCGCCGGTACCAGGCCAGCGACAGATGGCCCGCCTGGCGGCTGACCAGCCAGGCGATGGCGATCTTGGAGCCGATGAGCAGCCCGTAGAACGCAGCCATAAAGGCCACGGAGTGCCACGGCGAGATGCGCCAGCTACTGACCAGGGTGGGTCCGCCGACGGTCACCCAGAAGAGATAGGGGTGCGGGTTGAGCGCGTTCACCAGTGCCCCTCGCCACAGCTCGCGCTGGGGGGCAGCCTCGGGCCCGTGAACGCCGGGCAGCAGGGCGTGGCGCGAAGCGCGCAGTGCCTCCACGCCAAGCCAGATGACGACCAGGGCACCGACCGTGCCTACCCAGCGCAAGGCTTCGATGGGCAGGCTATTGCTCAGGAGCACCGACAGAACGATGATGGGCAGATCGGTGATAAAGGGTGAGAGGGCCACCCGCAGCCCGCCAGCAAAGCCGCTGCGCAGAGAAGCAGTGATCACCAGGGTAAGCAAGGGCCCCGGGCTCAAACCCGCGCTAATGCCCATGCTAAAGCCAAGGGCCAGGAAGGTCAACATGGGCCATCCCTCGTGGGAGATTTGCCTCGACCTTTATTCCACGGTATAGTAGGAACATGGAAGAGAGCGGCAGCACGAGCGACCTCATGACCTCCATGGGCCGGCGGTTGCTCGAATGGTACGAACGCCACGGGCGCGCCCTTCCCTGGCGACAGACTCGCGATCCCTACGCCATCTGGGTTGCCGAGATCATGCTGCAGCAGACGCGGGTCGAGGCGGCCATCCCTTACTACGAGCAGTTCCTGGCCAGGTTTCCGACCGTTCAGGCCCTGGCCGACGCGAGCCTCGAACAGGTGCTCAAAGCCTGGGAGGGCCTGGGGTACTATGCCCGGGCGCGCAATCTGCACAAAGCCGCCCGCCAGGTGGTGAGCGACATGGACGGCAACCTGCCCGTGACGCCCGAGGCCCTTTACTCGCTGCCGGGGGTGGGCCACTACACGGCCGCGGCCATTGCCAGCATTGCCTTTGGCCACGAGGCCGTGGCGCTGGACGGCAACCTGCGCCGCGTTCTGTGCCGCCTCTTTGCCATCGACGACGATCCGGGCCGCCCCAACACGCAGCGGCGCCTGGAAAGCCTGGCCCAGGCCATGTTGCCCCGGGGCCGCGCCGGCGACTTGAACCAGGCCCTGATGGACCTCGGCGCCATGATTTGCACGCCGGCCAATCCCCAATGCCTCCTCTGCCCGCTCTTTCATCACTGCCGAGCGCGAAAGGAGAGCCTGCAAAACGAGTTGCCGTTCCACGCCACGCGCAGCTTTCGGCCACACCGGGACGTGACGGCAGGGGTTATCTGGGATGACAGCGGGCACATGTTGATCACGCAGCGCCCCCTGGACGGGCTCCTGGGTGGGCTGTGGGAGTTTCCAGGCGGCAAACGGCTTCCGGGCGAGACCCTGCCCGCGTGTCTCCTGCGCGAGATCGAAGAAGAGCTGGCTATCGAGATACGGGTAGGCGAACTGCTGTGTGTTGTGGAACATGCCTTTACCCACTTTTACATGACGTTGTACGCCTTTGACTGCCGCTGGTCTGGCGGTAGCCCGCGATGCCTCGGCTGCCGTGACTTGCGTTGGGTCACCCTCGACGATCTGGATGCCTTTGCCTTTCCGGTCGCCGACCAGAAGATCATTGCTTTTCTCCGGGACAACCGGACCTAGCTCAGCCATTATATCAGCTTTTTCCAAGCTATGCAATTGAGACCATGAACCTTCGAGAACTCAGTCTGCGCACGCAAATAGCAAACCACGATAAGCCGCCCACCGAGGAGACCAGGATCCGCCGCGAGGTGTTGCGCCTGGCGCTGCCGGCCACCGGCGAGCAGTTGCTGGGCATGATGATCGGCATCGTCGATACATTCCTCGTGGGGCACCTGGGCGCGGCTTCACTGGCCGCCGTCGGACTTGCCAACCAGTGGGTGTTCCTGGCGCATACGCTCCTGGGCGCCCTCGGCACCGGGTCCACGGCCCTCATCGCTCGTTTCACCGGGGCACGCGAGCCCGAGATGGCCAACGCGGTGCTGCGCCAGTCAATGCTGGTGGCGGTTGCCGTCGGCCTGTCGTGCACCGCCCTCGGCACGCTCCTGGCACGGCCCGCCGTCCGCCTGCTGGGTGCCCCAACCCAGGAGGTCGTGGTCCTGAGCACCACCTACCTGACGACGGTCGCGGCCACCCTGGCCTTTGCCACGCTCCTTTATCTGGGCAACGCCTGCATGCGAGGGGCGGGCGACACCCGCACGCCGCTGTACGTCATGCTCGTGGTTAACATCGTCAACATCGTGGTAGCCTGGACCCTCATCAACGGCCTGTTTGGCCTGCCCAAGCTGGGGGTGTGGGGCTCGGCCCTCGGAGCCGCCTCCGGGCAGGTTGTCGGCGGCACCATCGTCCTCGCGCTCCTGCTTCGCGGCAAGTCAGGGGTCCAACTGCGCCTGGCCGGTCTGCGTCCCGATTGGGACATGATCCGCCGCATTCTCCGGGTGGGTATGCCGACGGGCCTGGAGCAGCTCTTCTTCCGCATCGGCAACATGGCCTACGTGCGCGTCCTGGCCTCACTGGGGGTGGCGGCCTATGCCGCCAACCAGGTAGCCATCAACGGCTGGTCGCTGTCGTTCATGCCCGGCTTTGGCTTTGCCGTAGCCGCCACCACGCTGGTCGGCCAGTCGCTCGGCGCCAGGGCGCCGGACTCGGCCGAGCGCGGTGGATACGTCGCCTATCGCATGGGCGCCGGACTGATGGCCGTCATCGGCCTGGTGATGATCTTTTTTCCCGAACAGATCATGGGATTTTTCACCAACGACCAGGAAGTCATCGGCCTGGGGGCCTTGCCCCTGCAGGTGATGGGTTTTGTCCAGCCCATGCTGGCGGCATCCATGATCTTTGCCGGTGCCCTGCGGGGTGCGGGCGACACGCGCTGGCCAATGATCATTACCGCGGGGTGTATCTGGCTGGTGCGCTTGCCCCTGGCCTACCTGTTCGCCATCGTCTTTGGTTGGGGCCTCGTCGGCGCCTGGTCGGCCATGTCCCTCGACATGGTCCTGCGCGGCACCTTTAACTTTCTGCGTTTTCGGGGCGGGGGCTGGAAGACGATCCAGGTGTAGGCCCGGGCGCGAGCCTGTCTCGCGCCTTTTCCAATATCTGCCGCTCGCTCTTGAACGCCGCCACCTCGATGGCCTGCTCCAACGGAAACCAACGCGCCTCTTCCACCTCGTGGTCGTGGTCGGCCAGGTCTCCCTCCTCGGCGGCCATCAAGAAAAAGTCGACGTACTTGTGCACGAGGGTGGGGCTTGACCCCTGCCTGGTGCGAAACCAGTACTCGATGCGATCCAGCGGCTCGACGGCCCGGGCGCTGATCCCCGTCTCTTCCCGTACCTCGCGCAGGGCGGCGTCCAGGGCCGATTCGTCCTTCTCCACCCAGCCCTTGGGCAGAGCCCAGCGCTCGCCGCCCCGCGGCCGGATGAGAACCACTTCGGCCTGTCCTTCCGGCCCTATGCGGTACACCACACCGCCGGCCGACGTCTCCAGGCGCGTTGGAACCTTGCCCATCGCGGCCCGCCTCAGTCGAACTTCATGAAACGTCCCACGGTCTGCAGGAACTCGCGGAACGGGGGGCGGTAGGGGTGGATACGGCTCTTGACAGCGTAGCCCTTCCACAACTTGTAGACCAGGCGGTAGAGGCCGTTGGGCGGCAGGCCGGCCAGGCGCAGCATCAGGCCGGCTGTCCAGGGCCACTCCACGGCCAGGGCAAAGAGTTTGTTGAAATTCTCGATCTGGCGCTTTTCGGCGGCGCTGCCAAAGCGCAACACGGAGCGCTCCCACGCCGAGCTGTCGATCTCGTCCAGCGAGCCCTCCACGTAGCCGTTCTCGCGCGCGTATTCGCCCAACTCGGTGCGTGGATAGGGCTGGTAGAGAAAGGCGTTGGCGTATGCCGGCTTGCAGGCGTGATTCAAAGCCAGCGTCTCCAGGTCGTGGGCCAGGCTACCGCCCGGCAGGCCCAGCATGTTGGTCGTCAGGAGCCGGATGCCCGCCTCGCGGATGAGGCGGCTCGCATCCACGATCTGCTCGTTGGACAGGTTGCGCTTCAGCACCGCGTTGCGCAGCGCCTCGTTGCCCGTTTCCAGGCCCATGCCCACGCTGGCACAGCCCGCCTCCTTCAAGAGCGCCATCTTCTCGGCCGTCACCAGGTTGGCCCGCACATTGCAAAAGAAGGGCAGGCCAACCTCGGCGGGAAACCGGGCAGCCAGATCGCGCAGCCACTCGACGTGGACGATGAACAGGTCGTCGAGAAAGACGACGAACTGCAGGGGGTAACGGTCCTGCACTCCGCGCACCTCTTCGATGACCCGGCCCACGCTCATCTGGCGCAGCCGCCGGGCCATGCCGTGATACAGCTTGCCCAGGGCCTGGTTGAAACAGTAGGTGCAATCGTAGGGGCAGCCCCGGCTGGTGATAAAGTGCTTGATGCCACTCTGCCGCGTCAGGCTGTCGCGCTCGAAAAGCAGCTCCCGGTCGGGGAAGGGCAGGCGGTCCAGGTCGTTTTCCGGGGGCCGCACGGGATTGCGCTCCAGGTCGCCATCGCGCTTGAACCACCAGTTGTCGATGTTGGCCGGAGCCTCGCCCCTCTCCAGGGTATGGGCCAGGTCCAGGATCGCGCCCTCGCCCTCGCCCAGGCAGACGGCGTCGACGCCCGGCTCCTCGACAAACTCGGGAAAATAGGTCGGGTGCGGCCCGCCAAAGACCGAGAGCACGCCCGGCAGCGCCGCCTTGATTGCCAGGTTCAGATCGCGGTAGTAGGTCTGCGACCCGGTGTAGACGCTGTAGCCAAGCACGTTGGGCTGCCACTCGCGGGCCACCGCTACCGGGTCTTCGACAGCGGCCACGGCCAGCCGGACCTGATGGCCCGCCTGTCGCAAAACGCTGGACAGGGAGAGAAGGCCCAACGGCTCGTAGTCGATCTGTTTTTCGATGAAAAGAAAGCGCATGTTGTCCTGGACCCCCAGGGTGAAGGATGGGCCGCCCGGTCTCGACGGCCGGCTCAGATACCCACGCCGTGGATGACAGTGCCACACCGGCTGCACCGCCCATCCGTCGTGCGGCCCTTCACGACGTGGAAACCCCGCCGCTCGATGACCGCCTGTCCGCAGCCCGGACAATGGGTGTCCTCCAGGCCGGCGCCGGGCAAGTTGCCGACGTACACGTAGTGCAGGCCCGCCTCACGGCCCAGCTCGTAGGCCCGCTGCAGCGTCGCCGGGGGCGTGGGCATGCCGTCCTGCATGCGATAGTCGGGGTGGAAGCGGCTCACGTGCCAGGGCACGTGGGGGCCCAGTTGCGTGGCGATAAACGTCGCCATCTCCCGCAGCTCGCCTTCGGAGTCGTTCATGCCCGGAACCACCAACGTCGTCACCTCTACCCACACGCCCAGCTCTACCATCTTGACCAGGGCGTCCAGCACAGGCTGAAGGCGGGCACCGCACACCCGGCGGTAGGTCTCGTCATGAAACGCCTTCAGGTCCACGTTGGCCGCGTCGAGCCAGGGCCCGTGCTCGCCGCCCGCCCCCTGGAACAACTCGAGCATCTCGGAGGTCATGTAGCCGTTGGTCACGTACACGCTGGCAATCCCGGCCTGGTGGGCAAGCCGGGCGATGTCGTAGCTGTACTCGAAAAAGATGGTCGGCTCTGTGTAGGTGTAGGCGATGGAGCGCGAGCCGAGCCTGTGGGCCGCGGCGACCACGGCTTCTGGGCTCGCCTGGTGGCCCAGGATCTCGCCCCGCTCCCGGGGCATCTGCGAGATGCTCCAGTTCTGGCAGAAGGTGCAGCGAAAGTTGCAGCCGGCCGTGGCGATGCTGAAGGAGGCGCTGCCGGGATAGAAGTGAAAGAGCGGCTTCTTCTCGATGGGATCGACGGCCTGGGATAGGGGCAGGCCGTAGACGAGGGTGTAGAGGCTGCCTCCCTGGTTCTCACGGACCAGGCAAATGCCCTTTTGTCCCGGGGCTATAAGGCAGCGATGGCTGCACAGGGCGCAGCGCACCCGCTCGTCGCTCAGCTTTTCGTACAGCAGTGCCTCTTTCACGTCCACCTCCCGGCATCGGTCGTCGATGCCTGCCGGCACGGGTCTACAGGCCGCCGTCCAGAGCGGCCAACATGGTCTCCAGCGAGCGGCGCATGGGTGCGTCGGCGGGTAGCTTTACGATGGGCTCTCCCAGGGCATCCAGCTCGTTCACCGCGGCGTCTGCCGGCAGGATGGCCGCCAGCTTGAGCTTGTGCTCATCGATGATCTTTTGCAGGGGCTCGGAGAGGGAAGGGCCGGTGGCACGATTCACAATGAGATAGGTCGCCCCGACGGCGGTCTTGAGCTCGTCCAGGAGCTCGGCCACGCGGGCGGCAGCCACCAGCCCCCGCATGGACGGGTCCGAGACGATAAAAAGCACGTCCACGTCGCGGGTCGTTCGCCGGCTCAGGTGTTCGAGGCCGGCCTCGTTGTCGATCACCACGTAATCATAGGCGTCCGACAGACGGTCGACGGAGGTGCGCAGGATGTTGTTGGCGGCGCAGTAGCAGCCCGGGCCTTCGGGCCGGCCCATGGCCAGCAGGTCAAAGGAGCTCTCCTCGACCAGCGCCTCGTTGATGCGCAAGTCCAGGTAGTCCCACTTGGTCATACCGCCCAACGATTTGCTGCCGCCCACGGCTGTTGCCGTTTCCTCGCGCACGTCGCCCACGGTATCGGTCAGGGGCACGCCCAGGGCCAGGTTCAAATTGGTGCTCGGATCGGCATCGATGGCCAGGACCGATCCCTTTTGCCGATTCGTCAGATAATCGATGATCAAGGCCGTGATGGTCGTTTTGCCGGTGCCGCCCTTGCCGGCAACCGCGATGGTTTTTGTCATTGTGTTCCCCCCAGCAATCCTGGCCGCCGCTTTCGATAGAGGCATTGAATCATAGACCAGATTGCTCCAATTTATCGTAGCACAGACGATCCGTCGTGTCAAATGGGCTTCGGGGCTGGGTGAGACGGATCTCTGCTTGCCCCTCACTGCCCGCCACTTGATCGCAGTCTGGCGGCATGGTATAATGCGGGCGGCCCGGCGGGCTCCCGGGAGAGGTGAGGGAGGGGGCCATTCGAACGAACCTGCAAGGAAGGGCAGGCTAGAATGCGGATGGGCGTCTTGCCACGAGAGCGTCTGTCTGATCGATGGGAGGCAGATTCCATGAATCCTCGTGAGGTCAGCAAACAACGAGAACTCGGGCAGCAATACGGCCTGTACGGTCCGCTGGCTATTTTTAGCGGTACGTCGAACCCGAGCCTGGCAGAGGAGGTGGCGGCGAGGCTGAACCGGCGCCTCGGCAAGACCACCATCTGGCAGTATGCGAACGGAAACATCTTTGCCAAACTGAACGAAAGCGTCCGCAGCAAGGACGTCTTTATCATCCAGCCTACGTGTGCCGGGGTGCGCAACAGAAAAAAGTCGACGGGCGAGTGCGTGTTCCTGCGCGAGGCGCTGCGCAACCTGGACCCCGACGAATACGAGCAGGTCCCCACGTCGGTCAATGACAACATCATGGAGCTCATGGTGCTCGTCGACACTCTGCGGCGGGACTCGGCGGGGCGCATCACGGCCGTCATCCCCTATTTTGCCTACGGCCGCACCGACAAGAAGGATCAACCGCGCGTGCCCATCACCGCGCGGCTCATGGCCGACGTCATCGGCATCGCCGGCGCCAACCGCTTCCTGGTCATGGACCTGCACGCCGGCCAGATCCAGGGCTTTTTCGACATTCCCGGAGATGAGCTGACGGCCCAGCACATGCTGGTCGACTATTTTCGAGAGAGACAGGTGCCCAACGCCGTGGTGGTGGCGCCCGACATCGGGGCCAGCCGGCGGGCGCGCAACTTTGCCGAGGAGCTGAGCCTGCCCCTGGCCATCATCGAGAAGCGCCGCATGCAGGATGGCAGCGGCACCCGCCAATTGAACCTCATCGGCACCGTGGATGGGAGCAATGCTATCATCTTTGACGACGAGATCGACACCGGGGGGACCATCGCCCACGCCGCCCACTACCTGCGGGAGCGCGGCGCCCAGGAGGTGTACGCCTGCGCCACGCACGCCGTCCTATCGCCGCCCCACGGCGTGGAGTGCATGCAGATCGCCGGGCTGAAGGAGCTGGTGGTGACCAACACGGTCTACCTCTCGCCCGAAAAATGCCAGGCATTGAAGCCCTTTCTGCGCGTGCTGACGGTGGCGGATCTGCTGGCCAAGGTCATCGAGCGGATCCACCTGGGGATCTCGGTGGGAGAGATGTTTAACGAGTAGCATCCGTCTCGCGATAAAACCGGCCGGCCAGGATTTCGTCCGGCGCGACCTCCCGTTCATCCAGGCTTTTTGGCAGCCCGTTTCGGAGCCAATTGTCGTCCGGCGATGGGCCGGGCAGTAATGGCCGGCAAGTTGCCGCCCCTACAAAATGTATGCTATAATAGTTCCCACCGCTGGCCAGGCCGTGCGCGGCTCATGCCGGTGACTCTGGTACGCCCCTGGCCCGGTAGAAGGTGATTCTGTGCTTAAAGGATTGATCGGCAAGGTCGTTGGCGACCCCAACGAAAAAGAAATACGCAAGCT
>JAAYZQ010000502.1 GCA_012514775.1 Anaerolineaceae bacterium | reverse complement strand
CCAAACCAGCGCAACCAATTGGCCGGCCTGCTGGCCGAGCACCGGGCCTATTTCCCCAATCTCGCCGATCAGGCCGATCGCTATATCGACCTTTTCCCCGTGCATCCGTACGTAATCGACGTTTTCGAGCGGCTGCCCTATTTCGAGAACCGGGGAATCATCGGCTTCACGGTGGACAATGTCAAGCCCATCCTCAACCAGCCCGCACCGGTCTTTGTCGCCTACGACAAGGTATTCGACCTGATCAACAAGACGCACGAGGTGCGCAATCAGCCCGGCGTCGACCAGGTGGTGCGCGTCGTCGAAACCCTGCTGGGCAAGGCCAACCTTCTCGACGCCCGTATCCGCGAGGATGCCCAGCGCCTGGTCAAGGCGCTCGCCGTGCTGCGCTTGCTCGGAGGTGACAAGCCGCTCGGCGCGACGTCGCAGGAGCTGGCCGATACGCTCTTCATCACTCCGAGCCGCAAGGTGGTCGTCGACCCCAACATGGCGCGCGACCACATCGAGCGTGTGATGAAGAACCTGCGCGACGTGACCGTCGGCCAGTACATCCAGTACGCCCAGGGTCGCTACTCGCTCGACTTGGAGAAGACCGAGGATTACGACGCGGAGATCGACCGGAAGGCCCAGGCGGCGGTCATGGGCCACGACGACGAGATCGAGCGGGCCTTTCGCGAGTGGGCTGCCGGCGAGTTGGGCGTGGGCGGTCAGACTTCCCACATCCCCGGCAAGGGGGTTTACTCGGACACCGCGCCCTGGCAGACTCACAAGGCGTTCCGGTCGGGCCTGCTTGTGATCGGCCGCGCCGACGACGCGCCGTCGCTCGCGGTCGGCGACTATCGCTTCGTGCTGCAGGGACCTGTGCCCGGCAAGAGTCTGGGCCGCCAGGACGAAGTCGTGCTGGGCCTGGAGTATACGGACGAGCTCGTTAAGCTCCTGATCCGCGCTCGGGCAGCCCAGATGCTGGCCCAAGAGAGGGTGTACCCGAAAGTCACGGCCAAGCTGGCGAACGACGCGCTCGCCGATTTCCAGGTCAAGTATCTCGCCGCGCTGTACGAAAGCGGAACGGCCACCTATCGGGGCCACAAGACGCCGCTCAAACAGCTCCCGGCACGGCGCCAGCTTAACACCCTCGCCGATATGGTCGATCACGTCAAGGGCGAGCTGCTGGATGCCTTCTTCGCAGAGCGCTACCCCTCCTATCCGATCCTGCGGACCCAGGTGACCGCCGCCAACCTGGAGAGCGAGATGGCGCGCACGCTCCAATCGCTCGATAGCATGGCCACCAAACAGATCGACCAAAACAGCCGCGGCTACCTGGAGAGTCTTGGGGCCATGGCGGACGGTCATTTCACCGCCAGTGCGTCTCCCGCGTGCCAGTTGATTCTGAAACGGATCGATGAGAACGACGCGACGGGCAAGCTGACCCCCGTCGACGACCTGGCCCGTGAGCTCGTTCAGGCGCCCTGGGGCCTCCCGAAACCGATGGTCCAGATGCTGCTCGGCGCACTGCTTTTCAACGGCTATCTTGTCTTCGTCCGCCAAGGGGGAGCCCGGCTGCACGCCGCGGATATCGGCCCCTTTATTAAGAATGGCCTGAGCGCTATGGCCGATATCGTCTACGTCGAGCGCGACAAGGACATCAACGTAGAGGCCATCGCCGGGCTCTTCGAGGTGCTCGGCCTGCACGCGGGGTACATCCGAGACAAGGAGAGCCGGTCCGATGCCGTCAAAGAGCTGCGGCTGAAAGGGGCCAGCCTCAAAGAGGCGCTGCAGACGTTGCGGCCCGGACTCGGCGACGCATTGGCGCAGGCAGCCTCCATTCCGAAGGCGCCCTGGCAGACCATCCAGGAGCTTCTGAACGGCCTGGCGTGGCTTGACAAGCCTGCCGCGACCTTCGCGGATGCAAGCCAGGTGAGCCACCTGGCGAAGCTGGATGCGACGCCCGAGTACCGCGCGACGCTCAAGGCGAGGTTGGCGGACCTCGAAACCTTGCGCACCTTCCTCGACGACTGGGCCGCCGGCGGGTTGGCTGCAGGCATCCGGCGCATGCTGGAGTCGGTCGCGGTGCTGCCCAAGATCGAAGGGCTGGTCACCCTCGCGGATGCCGCCACCATCACGGACCTGCGCCGGATAGCGACGGAGAGCGAGGCCATCTATATCGACCCGAAGCAGCTGCTGAAGGCCGACCAGCGGCGGCCGCTGCGCGGCAAGATAGAGCAGTTCCGGCCTAAATACGACCAGCTGTACTTCGGCCTGCATCGCCGTCTGGTGGGCGAGGGAGCGGCGTGGGGCGACCTGGCTGCGGTCCGCAAGAGCACGCGTTTCACTGCGCTCGCCAGCCTCAAGAGCCTGCCCTTCATCTCTCCGGCCGAATTCAACCTCATTG
>JAAYZQ010000501.1 GCA_012514775.1 Anaerolineaceae bacterium | reverse complement strand
TGGTCAAAGAGACGGTCATCGTCGAGGGAACGCCCATGACCGTGGAAAAGGTCGTCACCGAAGTCGTCGAAACGACGGTAGAGAAGGTGGTGACCGCTACCCCCGAGCCGGTCCAGAAGGTCATCACCTTTGCCTGGACTCAAGAGCCCGACACCCTCAACCCCTACTACACCAACATGTGGTTCTCCACGATCCTGCATCAGCTCTACAACTGCTGGGCGTGGGAGTACGACGATGAGAACGCGGCCTTCCCGAAGCTCGTCACCGAGCTGCCGAGCACGGACAATGGTGGGGTGAGCGAGGACGGCAGGGTCATCACCATGAAGCTGCGGGACGACCTCGTCTGGTCCGACGGTACACCCATCACCGGCGAAGACTTTGTCTTTACCTACGAGATGATCATGGACCCGGGCAACACCGTCGCCAGCCGCAATCCCTACGACCTGGTCACCAGCGTCGAGGCGCCGGATCCCCAGACGGTGGTCGTGACCTTTGAAGAGCCCTTTGCCCCCTGGCAGGCGCAGCTGTGGAAGGGCGTCCTGCCCAAGCACGTCCTGCAGCCGGTCTTTGAGGCCAACGGCTCCATCGACGAAGCCGAGTGGAACCGGGAGCCGACGGTGGGCTGCGGTCCCTACGTCGGCGAAACCTGGGAGTCTGGCAGCTACATCCGCTTTGTCCAGAACCCCAATTACTGGCTGGGAGAGCCCAACATCAAGGAGATCTATCTCCAGTTCGTGCCCGATGACGCGTCGCAGACGGCGTCCATGATTGCCGGCACGGCCGATCTCGGCACCTTCCCGCCCCTGTCCGACGTGCCTACCCTGCAAGCCGGCGGCATGGAGATCGTGGTCCAGAGCTCCGGCTATGCCGAGGGGATCTTTTTCAACTTTGGCTATGGCGGCCACCCGGCCGCCGCGGACGTCAACGTGCGCCAGGCCATCGCCATGTCCATCGACCGCGAGGCCATCGTCGAGGACCTGCTCCTGGGACTGACCCAACCTGTCGAGACCCTGTGGGATCCCCTGGAGGGTGGCATGTGGGTATCGCCCGACATCGAGCCCTGGCCGTACGATCCTGAGGCGGCCAAGGCACTCCTCGAAGAGGCGGGCTGGGTCGACACCGACGGCGACGGCATCCGCGAGAAGGACGGCGAGCGGCTGTCGCTGGTGTACGGCACCACCATCCGCGAGATCCGCCAGGACATCCAGGCGGTCGCCCAGCAGCAACTGCGCGGTGTGGGCATCGAAATCGAGATCCCCAGTTGGGATTCCGACCTCTTTTTCGCCAGCTATACGGACGGCTCGCCCTGTGCCCTGGGCGAGGTGGACCTGATGGAGTGGTCCGACCAGACCATGTTCCCCGACCCCGACCACTACTACTGGTTCTGCTCCGAGCTCCCCAACGAGGAGAGCCCCTGGGGCGCGAACTATTTCGGGTGCGACGAGGAGCTTGACGCGCTCTTTTATGAGCAGCTCACCCTCATCGACGCCGACGAGCGCGCTGCCGTGTTCCACGAGATCACCAAGATCATGCACGATAAGGTCTACTGGCTGGGGTTGTACGACGATTCGGACTACTGGATCGTCTCACCGCGGCTGACGGGCGTCAAGTTCTCGGGCGTTACGCCCTTCTACAACATCACGGAGTGGGACGTCACCGAATAGGAAGTTGAGCAAGCACAGACTCGAGGTTGGGGCGGGAGCCATCCTGCCCCAACCTCCCTCCCACCGGAAGGGAGAGAAGCCATGACCCGTTACGTCATACGGCGGCTGCTGCAGGCTATCCCACTCCTCTTTTTCATCAGCATCCTGCTCTTTGTGCTGATGCGGACCGCCAGCGACCCACTGGCGACCATGGGGGGGCGGCGCATGCCGCGCCCCGAGGACCGAGAGCGCCTGGCCCGCCAGCTCGGCCTGGACCAGCCGCTCTACGTCCAGTACATCTACTGGCTCATCGGCAACGATTGGGCCAAGATCGACCTGGACGGCGACGGCGTGGCCGAGACGCCGGGCCAGCAGAAGGGCGTGCTCCGGGGCGAGTTTGGCACCTCGCTGGTAACCCGGGGTGTGCCGGCCTGGACGGTCATCAAGGAGCGAATCCCGCGCACGCTGCTGTTAATGATCCCCGCCGAGATCATCATCCTGTTCTTTTCGCTGATCATCGGCATCTTTTCGGCGCTGAAACAGTATTCGGTCACCGATCACGTCATCACCGGCATCTCGTTTGTCGGCTACTCGATGCCCATCTTTTTCATCGCCCTGTTGTCCATCCAGCTCTTTGCCATCAAGTTCAGGCAGTGGGGCCTGCCCGCGTTGCCGCCCAACCAGATGTTTGACCCCCAGGTGGGCAAGACGCCTTCGCAGGTCGCCCTCCACATGGTGCTGCCCCTGTTCAGCCTGACCTTTATCAGCATCGCCGGCTACAGCCGCTACGTGCGCTCGCAGATGCTGGAAACGCTGAGCCAGGACTATATCCGCACCGCCCGTTCGAAGGGCCTGTCGGAGCGAGCCGTCATCTACGTGCACGCCCTCAAGAACGCGTCGCTGCCGCTGGTGACCATCGTCGGCCTGGACATCCCGCTGCTGCTGGCCGGCGCAGTGGTGACCGAGACCATCTTTTCCTGGCAGGGCATGGGCTTCCTGTTCATCGACCACGTCTCCCGGGGTGACACGCCGGTCATCATGGCCATCCTCATGCTCGTATCCGTGGCCGTGGTGGTCTTTCAGCTCATCACCGACGTCGTCTATGCCTGGCTGGACCCGCGGATCCGCTACGATTGAAAGGGGACGCTTATCAGATGGAGACTACAGCCGAAGGAGTGGTCGCCAGCCTGTCGAGGGAGCAGACCGGTGTTGCCCTCAGCCTGAGACAGATGATCTGGCGCCGCTTCCGCCACCACCGCATGGCCATGGCCGGCGCGGTGATGCTCATCCTCCTGATCCTCTATTGCTTCGGGGGCGCACTGTTTATCAGCGAGGACTATGCCAACCTGACCGACACCAAGCAGAGGCTACAGGCGCCCTCCAGGGAGCACCCCTTCGGCACCGACACCGTGGGACGCGACATCCTGGCTCGCACGATCTATGGAGGCCAGATCTCGATGCTCATCGGCCTGTCGGCGGCAGCCATCGAGGTCGTCGCCGGCGTCCTGATCGGCGCCCTGGCGGGCTATTACGGGGGCGTCATCGATTCCCTCCTGATGCGATTTACCGAGGCCATGTTCACCATCCCGCAGTTGTTCCTGCTGCTGGTGATGGCCAAGTTCTTTGCCAACAAGTTCCCGGCGATCAATATCCTGGGGCGGACCCTTAGCGGCAGCGTGGTCGTCATCGTGCTCATCATTGGCGTCACGAGCTGGATGTACCTGGCGCGCATCGTCCGCGCCGATTTCCTGTCGCTGAAGGAGCGCGAGTTTGTCACCGCGGCCCACACCGTCGGCACCCGGAGCCTGTCCATCATCTTTCGCCACATCCTGCCCAACACCGCGGCGCCCATCATCGTCGCGGCGACCCTGGGGGTGGCCAACGCCATCCTGAGCGAAGCCTACATCAGCTTCCTGGGGCTCGGCGTCCAGCCGCCGACGGCAACCTGGGGCAATATGCTGGATCGCGCCTACAACTATGTGTCCACTGCACCCTGGATGTGGGTCTTTCCCGGCCTCCTGATCGTGCTTGTGGTGCTGAGCATCAATTTCCTGGGCGACGGGCTGCGCGACGCCCTCGATCCCACGACGGTCACCAAGTCATGAGCGTGGAGCAACTGCCCCTCTTTCCCGACGATGAGCCACGTGAGGTCCGGCCTCGGGGCTCGCCCGGGCCGGACGAGAACACTCCCCTGAGCGCTGCCATGGAGCGCTTCCGGCAGCATATGCGCCAGCAGGACTTTGCCGAGAACACGGTCAAGAATTTTCTCTTTGACCTGGGCATCCTGGCGCGCTACCTGAAGGGCGACCCGGCCGTCGGGCAGATCGGCACCCACGACCTGGAACAGTTCATGCACTGGCTGCAACACGAGCGGGGCAAGCCCTGCAGCCCAAAGTCCTACGCCCGCCGGCTGACGACCCTCAAAGTGTTCTTTGCCTGGCTGGCCGGCCTGGGCGCCATCCCTGCCGACCCGGCCGCGCCCCTGGCCCACAAGCCGGCCAGCACGCCCCTGCCGCGCATCCTCGACGACGAGCAGGTGGAGCAGGTGCTGGCCGTCACCCGGCGGCTGGCCGTCGCCGACAAGCCCGACCCGCGGCCACACCTGCTGGTCACCCTGCTCTTGCACACCGGCATCAAGAAGCAGGAGTGCATGGCCCTCAAGCTGGCCGACATCAGCACGGGTGACTCTGACGGGCCGTCGATCCGCATCCGCTACGACCGCCCCCGCATGGAGTACAAGGAGCGCCGGCTTCGGCTGCCCCCCGGCTGGACGCGGACGCTGGAACAGTATCGCCGCGCCTACGAGCCCAAGGATTTCCTCTTTCCCTGCACCGCCCGCAACCTGGAGTACGTCCTGGCCGACGTGGCGCAGCAGGCCGGGCTGCCCGACGGCCTGTCGTTCGAGATGCTGCGCTGGACGTGCGCCGTCCGCGACTACAAGGCCCGCATGGAGCCCGACCGCCTGCGCCGCAAGATGGGCCTGTCGCAGATGAGCTGGCAGGAGACCGAGCCCAAGCTGGTGCGCCTGGCAGAGCCGCCGTTGTAGGGGTCAGGGCCCCGGGCGAAGGATTCTCGCGTACTTGCGTTCAGAACCATAATATGTTATAATTGTCTCGCATCCCAAGCGCGGGGAGTTGCCCCCGCGCTCGTCTGTGCGAGCAGGCGGAACAGGGGCATGATAAGAAAGGATCGGCGTGTGTCTTTAACGAAAACCGAAAAGACGGATATTATTACGAAATTCAACGTTCATCCCGGTGACACAGGTTCTCCTGAGGTGCAGATTGCCCTTTTGACCACCAGGATCAGCCAGTTGACCGAGCACCTGAAGGTGCACAAGCACGACGACCATTCGCGACGCGGCCTCTACAAGCTGGTCGGCCAGCGGCGCAGGCATCTTGCGTACCTGAAGGACAAGGACGCGGAGCGGTACCGCACCATCGTCGAGAAGCTGGGGTTGCGCAGATAGAACATCCCTGCCAATAATAGATGGCCTATGGCCTACGGTGAGGTAGGTTACGCGCCGCTTGCCATAGGCCATCTGCTATTGTAGATGGGCGAATCTCGGGAAAGGCGCGGGTCAGGAATTGGGGAATGGGCCCTGATCGCTGCCGACTGGGACCCATTCCCCAGTCCCTCGACCCCTGCCTTTCTCGCAAAATTTGGAGGTAAAAGTGAATAACAGCAAGACGTACGTCGTCGAGATGGGCGGCAAGCCACTCACGATAGAAACCGGCGACCTTGCCATGCAAGCAGGGGGCGCCGTAATGGTGCGCCTGGGCGACTCGGTGGTGCTCTGCACCGCCACCGCCTCGAAAACGCCGCGAGAAGGGATCGACTTTTTCCCGCTGACCGTGGACTTTGAAGAACGCCTGTACGCTGCCGGCCGCATCCCCGGCAGCTTTTTCAGGCGCGAAGGCCGCCCCAGCGAATCGGCCATCCTGACCTCGCGGCTCATCGACCGCCCGCTGCGGCCGCTCTTTCCCAAGGACTATCACAACGACGTCCAGGTCATTGCCACCGCCCTTTCTTCCGACAGCCAGAACTACCTGGACATCCCGGCCATCATCGGCGCCTCGACGGCCCTCATGATCTCGGACGTGCCCTTCGAAGGCCCCATCGGCGCCTGCCGCGTGGGCCTCATCGAGGACGAGTTCGTCATCAACCCCACCGCCGAGCAGATGGAGCAGAGCGCCCTTGACCTGCGCATGGCGGGCACCGAAGAAGCCATCATGATGGTCGAGGCGGGCGCCTGGGAAGTGCACGAAGAGGTCATGCTCCAGGCCCTCCAGGTCGGCCACGAAGCCATGCAGCCGGTCATCGCCCTGCAAAAGCAGATGCGCGAAGAGATCGGCAAGCCCAAGCAGACCGACTATCCGGTCAAGACCATCGACGAGACGGTCCGCCAGCGCGTCGTGGAGCGCATCGGCAACCGGGTCGCCGAGCTGAGCGCGCGGCCCATGCAAAAGCAAGAGCGAGGCGAGGCCACCGACGCCCTGGAGGCCGAGATCCTGGAGGCCTTTGCCGACGACGAGACCGCCCAGCGGGACGACGTCAAGAAGGTGTTCCGCGACGTCCTCAAGGTCGAGATGCGCAAGCGCATCCTGGAGCAGGGCCAGCGGGCCGACGGCCGCGCGACGGACGAGATCCGGCCCATCTGGAGCCGGGTCGGCATCCTGCCCCGGGCCCACGGCTCGGGCCTGTTCACCCGCGGCGAGACCCAGGTGCTGAGCATCGCCACCATGGGCACGCCCCGCGAGGAGCAAAAGCTCGACACGCTGCGGCCCGAGGAATCCAAGCGCTACATGCACCACTACAACTTTCCGCCCTTTAGCACGGGCGAGACCTGGCCCATGCGCGGCCCCAGGCGACGCGAGATCGGGCACGGCGCCCTGGCCGAGACGGCCCTGGAGCCCGTCCTGCCCCTGGAGGAAGAGTTCCCCTACACCGTGCGCGTCGTGTCCGAGGTCCTGGCCTCCAACGGGTCCACGTCCATGGCCTCTGTCTGCGGCAGCACGCTGTCGCTCATGGACGCCGGCGTGCCCATCAAGAATCCCGTGGCGGGCATTGCCATGGGCCTCATCACCGAGAACGGCCGCTATGCCATCCTGAGCGACATCCAGGGCATGGAAGATCACCTGGGCGACATGGACTTCAAGGTGGCCGGCTCTCGCGAGGGCATCACCGCGCTCCAGATGGACATGAAGATCAAGGGCCTGGGCTATGACATCCTGTCGCAGGCCCTCACCCAGGCGCGGGCCGGCCGCGTCCACATCCTGGCCAAGATGGAAGAGACCATCTCCGAGCCCCGGACCGAGATGTCGCAGTACGCGCCGCGCATCACCACCATGCACGTCGATTCCGACAAGATCGGCAAGATCATCGGCCCCGGCGGCAAGATGATCCGCAAGATCCAGGAAGAGTGCGAGGTCGAGATCGACATCGAGGACGACGGCACGGTCTATATCGCCGCCATCGACAGCCTGGGCGCCCAGAAGGCCATCGAGATGATCGAATCCCTCACCGAGGAAGCCGAGATCGGCCGGGTGTACGTCGGCAAGGTGGTCCGCACCGAGAGCTATGGCGCCTTTGTCGAGATCCTGCCCGGTGTGGACGGCATGGTCCACATCTCGCAGCTGGCCGACTATCGCGTGCCGTCCGTGGAGGACGTGGTACGCGTCGGCGACGAGGTCATGGTCATGGTCATCGACATCGACGAGGGCGGCAAGATCAAGCTGTCGCGCCAGCCGGTGTTGGAAGGCTGGACCGCCGAAGAGGCCCGCGAGCGCGACCGCAAGGGCAGCCCCTCCGGTGGCGGCGGCCGCGGAGACCGTGGCGGCGGCAGCGGCGGCCGGTCCCGGGGACCGCGGGTCGGCGCGGGGGCCGAGCGCAATGAGCGCCCGCCCCGCCGGCAGCGCTAATACCTAAAGCAGGTTCGCTACTGCAAGAACAAGAGGATCGGCCCGGTGGTTTCATCGGGCCGGTCCCTACACCTGAAGCACGCCCGCCAGCAGTCGGGCGGCGGGCCGCGGAAAGGGCTGTGTTGAATGGATGACCAGTTCGGAGATCTGCCGCCGGAGGCTCCCGGAGCGGTCCAGCGGCTGCTGCGCCTGGTGCGCGAGGTTCTGGAAACCCTCGTGCCGGCGATCCTCATCGCCCTGCTGATCAACGTGTTCGTCGGCCAGGCCACGCGCGTGGAGGGCCAGAGCATGGAGCCGAGCCTGCACACCAACCAGCGCCTGGTCGTGGAAAAGCTTTCTTACCGCTTCCACGGGCCGGAGCGCTTTGACGTCGTGGTGCTCAAGGTTGCCAGCCAGGCCAACGAGCTGTTGATCAAGCGGGTCATCGGCCTGCCGGGAGAGACCGTGGAGGTCAAGGACGGCAAGGTGTACATCGACGGCAGGCCCCTGGATGAGCCTTTCCTCGCCGGCGACACACGCCCGGGGCGTCACGGCCGCGTCGTGGTGCCGCCCCTCCACGTCTATGTCATGGGCGACAACCGCGACCACTCCAACGACTCCCGGAGCTTTGGCCCCGTGCCCATCGACAACATCGTGGGCCGGGCCTGGATCTCTTACTGGCCTCTCGAGGACCTGGGTCCTATCGAGTAGCATAAGCGCAGCGCGGCGGGCATTCCCCATGGTTTCGACGGACTGGAGCCGAACAACCAAGCGACTGGTCATTGTGGGGCTGGTCATCATCCTGCTCCTGCTCCTGTACGTCTTTCGCGCCCTCGTCCCGCCCATCCTGCTCGCCTTTGTCCTGGCCTACATCCTGAAGCCCCTGGCCGATTGGGTGGAAAAGCAGTTGCAGGTGCGGCGCACCCTGGCCGTCATCCTGGTCTATGTCGTCGTCCTCGCCATCCTGAGCATCGTGCCCGTCACGGTGGTGCCCTACGCAGTGGAGCGTATCGCGCGCCTCAACGTGGACGTGCAAAAGCTGACGAACGACCTCGTGGGCTTTCTCTCCCAGCCCTTTTTCATCCTGGGCTATCGCTTCAACCTGGGCGATTTCGTCGGCGACGTCGGCGCCACCGTCCAGAACATGCTCCAGCCCTTTGCCACCCAGACCGTTGGCCTGGTCTTTAACCTCCTCTCCAGCCTGCTCTGGGTGCTGTCTATCACCATCATCTCCTTCTACCTGGTCAAGGACGCCGAGCGGCTGCGCCAGTTCCTGGATCGCCTCGCTCCCCCGGGCTATACCGAGGAGCTGCGACGCCTGCGAGAAGAGATCA
>JAAYZQ010000500.1 GCA_012514775.1 Anaerolineaceae bacterium | reverse complement strand
TGCCTCGACGGAGGGGTTAAAGACCTGGGCCTCTACCTCCTGGAAGACCAGGCCCACGAGGGCGGCCAGGGCGGGCGGAGGATGGTGCTGTGTGTCGCGGCCGGCCACCAGGACGCGGCCCTCAAGCGTGCCGCCGGTGAGGGACGGGGCCAGGCCGGCCAGGAGCAGGCAGAGGGTGGTCTTGCCCACGTCGCTGGCGCCCATGACCGCCAGCCACTCGCCGGCCCGGACCTCCAGGTCCAGGCCGTCGAGCACCCAGGGCGCTATCGCGCCGGAAGAGAGGGGCGGGTAGGCAAAGCGCAGGCCTTCCACCCGGATGGCGGCCCGGGCCTCGCCCGCCGCATTACTCGTCACCACGGGTCGCTAGCGAGAGCCAAAGCGCGCGATGGGCGGGTAGGCCTGCCGCACGGCGGCATAGAGCGGCGCGCTCACCACGGCGCCGGTGAGGGCCTGGATGAGGTTCAAGGGGATCTCGGTGAGGGCCGCGCCCAGGCCCACCAGGATCGTGCCGGCCAGCAGGTAACCGGCGACCACGATGGCGGTGCCGGCCAGGCCGGCAGCCACCAGGCCCCGGGCACCCGGCCAGCGTTGCGCCAGCCAACCGGCAACCCAACCCTGGAGCCCATGGATCAGCAACGAGAAGACGGCCCACTGGGCGTAGGGGCTGGTCAGGTCGGCGAGGGCGGTGCCCAGGCCGCCGGCCACCGCCCCGACGAGGGGGCCGAAGGCAAAGGCGCTGAAAAAGATGCCCAGGTCGCCCAGGTGAATGTAACCGACCACGGGCGTGGGCACCTGGATGACGCGGGTAAGCACAAAGACGATGGCCGTCATGAGGACCATCGCCGCCATCAGACGTGGATTGGGTGACCGGCGTTGCATGATTGTTCCCCCGTGCTAGTCTTGGAGCGCTATTATACCATTCTACCACCCGGGCTTCAAGTGCCGGGCGATGCGTCGTGAATTGCGGTTTGCACCCGCATAAGGTATAATGCGTGGCGCACCAGGAAGGTTCGCATGATCCGAGACACGATTTGTACGACGCCAGAGAGCGATTGTGGGTGGGCTGCTTGCGCGCCATGAACCTCGTATTTATCGGCCCCTTTGCCTTTAAACCCAAGGGCACGGTCAGTGCCCGCGCTTTTCTCATCGCCCGCGCCCTGGTGCGCCGCGGCCACCGGGTGACGATCCTCATGCCCCCCTACGACAACCTGGCCGACTCGGGCCGGGCCTGGGCGGAGGACGGCGTGCGCCTGGAGAACATGGTGCTGAGGCGCAACGACGCCTGGCACCAGCTCACCGTGCCACTGCGCATGGCCCGCCGGGCGACGCGCCTGGGACCCGACGCCGTGCACGTCTTCAAGCCCATCGGCTACAGCGGCCTGGCGGCCGTCGCCCTGCGCCTCTTTTCCCGGCGCCCCCTGGTGGTGGACACCGACGACTGGGAGGGCAAGGGCGGCTGGAGCGACGTCAATCCCTACCCCGCCCCCTGGAAAGCGCTCTTTGCCTGGCAGGAGCGCTGGCTGGCCCGCCGTGCCGGCGCCGTGACCGTCGCCAGCCGCTGCCTGCAAGAGCAGGTGGCCGGCTTCGGGGCCGATCCCGCCCGCGTCTTTTACCTGCCCAACGGACCCGATGGCCGCTGGCGCGACCTGGCCGCCATCAGTGACGAGGACAAGGCCCGCGTCCGCGCCGAGCTGGGCGTGGGCGAGGCGCCCTTTGCCCTCTACCTGGGCCACATTCCCCAGGGCACCGACCTGGACCTGGCCCTGGAGGCCATGGCCGCCCTGGGCCCGGAGCTGGCCGCGGCGCGCCTGGTCGTCGCCGGCGTCGGCGATGGGCTGGCCGGCCTCAAGGAGCGCGCCCGGGAACTGGGCGTCCAGGATCGGGTGATCTGGACGGGATGGATCGAGCACGAGCGCTCGCACCTGGTGGTGGCGGCGGCCGATGCCATCGTCGCCCCCTTTCGCGACACCCTCATCAACAGAGCCAAGTGCCCGGCCAAGGTCGTGGCAGGCATGGCCATGGGCAAGGCTGTCGTGGCCGGCGGTGTGGGGCAGAACGTCGAGTACATCCAGGACGGGCAGTCGGGCCTGCTGGCCGCCCCGGGCGACGCCCACGATCTGGCCCGGGCCCTGACGGCAGTGCTGTCCGACAGGGAGCTTGCCGGCCGGTTGGGCGCCGCGGCCCGCAGGCGCATCTGGGACGAGTTCGACTGGGACACCCGGGCCGAGCAGGTGGAGGCGGCGTACAGGGCTGCCGGGGCGGGCAGGCAACCTTGACCCCTCGTCACCGGCCACGCTCCACCCCCGGCCCCGCTGCCATCGCCCGCTGGGCTGCCGTCCTGGCCTGGATGGGCCTCATCTTTTTTCTTTCCGCCCAGCCCGACCTGCCGCGTCCCGACGTCGGCTGGGCCGATCGGCTGTTCAGCAGCGCCGCCCATGCCCTGGAGTACGCCGTCCTGGCCGTGCTCCTGGCCTTTGCCCTGGAGGGCAGGCGCCGGTCGCTCCTCGTCGCCTTCCTGGTGGCGGTGCTGTATGGCATCTCTGACGAGTTTCACCAGTCTTTCGTGCCCGGCCGGACCCCGGATCCGTGGGACGTGGCCTGCGACGCGGCCGGCGCATTGGCGGCGCTGGCCTTGTGGGCTGCCTGGCGGCGGCACAGATCCCGCTCGCGGGAGCGCGCATCGCGCTAGCCTAGGGGCGCACTCCTGTTTGCCGGGCGGCGTCTTGGTCATCCTCAGCAGGGCCCTTGTCCCCAGGGGCCGGCACGGGGCAGGCGTTGGACAAGGTGACCACCATCACCACGTGGCCCTGCTCGGCGGCACGATGGAAGGCCTCTCGCAGAGCAGCAAAGACCGTGGAATCGTCGCCGGCGATCATGCTGCTCATGGCACCCGCTTCTACGTGGAGGCCATGGGCCTGGAAGGTATCCAGGACCGCCTCGATGGGTTGCGACAGGTTCTCCTGCCGCAAAGGATAGAGGCTGACCTGCGCGCTAATTCCGATCACGTCTGTCCCCCATAAGTCTTACTCCCATGCCGATGAACCCACCCCACGGCAGTGGCAGGGCCCCCGGCAATACGGGCCACAGGGTGGTCCGCCAGAAGGTCCCGATTCGCCTGCCCGCGGCCGCCCGCCGCAACAGCTCCACCACGTCGGATGGCGCGAAAAAAGAGGCCGCATCCCATATCGGACCACCCTCTCTTTGCAGTTGCCGGCCGAGCAGGCTCTGGCGATTCAGGACGCCCAGGATTAACCCCTGGCGCGACACGCGCAGCGCCTCTGCCAGGGCCTGGACGGGATGGGCCACGAACTCCAGGGTCGTGACCATGGCGACCAGGTCAAAGGACTCGCCGGCAAAGGGCAGGGCCAGGGAATCACCGCGGATGCAGGGACGGCTCCCCAGGCTCAGGGCCTCAGCCAGCATGGGCAGCGACAGGTCCAGCCCGGCAACCTGCAAGCCCTGCTCCTGGAACCAGCGGGTGAAGTGGCCCGTGCCGCAGCCCACCTCCAGCAGGGTACTCGCCCGAGGGAAGCGTGCCAGCAGCCGCATCAACAGGGCTTTTTCCAGGCGATCGGCCCGGCGGCCGGCGGTTTCGTACCATGCCTCGTAGCCGGAGGTCATACCCGGGTCGTCGAATGGGTTGGCGTACAAACCCTTCAGTTTCTTCCTCCTTGCCCCATCATCCCGGCCCCGCGCTGTCGTTTTTTCGCAGATGCAACGTCTCTCGCGTGAGGGCCAACAGCGGCAACCGCAGGCAGACGTCGATGGCAATCGCCGCCACAAACACGTGCTGTGGGCCGACGTGCTCCCAGATCAGCCCGCCCAGGGTGGGGGCGGGAATGCTCAGCAACCCGCGAAAGAGGCCGACGAGGCCGATCCAGTGCCCCATGTGCTCCTGGGGCATGATCTCGGCCGCCATGGAAGAAGCGAGCCCCATGCCGATGCTGTTGAAGCCAAAGAGGACGCCGTAGGCCAACAGGCATGCCGAAGCACCCACTCCGGACCCCGGCGCCCAGATCAGAAGAAGGTTGCCGGCATAGGCCAGGGGCGCGATGGCAAAGAGCAGCTTCTTGCGTCCGTGGCGGTCTGCCAGGCGGCCCAACGGGATGGAGGCGAGCATGGGCACGAAGGCATTCGCCATGGCGATGCCGCCGAGCACAAACTCGTCGGCCCCCTTGAAGTCGTGGGCATAGACCGGCATGAAAGGCTGGGCCACGGTCCACGGCAGTTCCATGAGACCCATGATCACCAGCAGGCGTACGACGTCGGGACCCTGCTTGAAGACCTGCGCAAAACCCTCCAGGGTCGGGCGCCCAGCTGCCGACCCGTTCCGTCCGCGACCGGCCGACAGCCGGATTAGCAGGAGCACAAGGATGGCGACAAAGATGAGCGCCTGAAAGGCGAACAAGGGGCGGAGGCCCTCTACGCCGATGCCCCCGAAGCGGGAGATGAGCCAGGCCGCCAGCAGGGGTGAAACCAGGGCTATGGGCGACGCCAGAGTGCGGCACAGGCCGCGCCCGGTTGCACGCCCCTCGTTGGGCAGCTCGGCGGCACAGGTGACGGTGCAGGCAGTGCAGGTGATGCGCGATCCCAGGTAATAGATAATGATCGCGGCATAGAGCCAGGTCCAGTCCGGAGCCACGAAATAGAGCACTCCAGACGCCGCCAGGAGTGCCGTGCCCAGGAGAAAGACTTTTTTCAAGCCATAGCAGTCGATGAACCAGCCTGCCGGCAGCGACGCCAGGGCGCCCACGGTGTTGCCCACGCTCTGCAGCGATCCCAGTTGTACCGGGCTGGCGCCTAGCAACGTGGCGTACAGCGAGCTGTACTGTGTTGTCAGGCCAGTAGCCAGACCATGGAGTGTCCGGCGTGCCAGCATCAGCTTGAAGTCGTGGCTTTGACGTTTGGTAAAATGAATGCTTCGTTGAACAAGCTTCTGTAGAAGCATGACACGCCACTCCAAGGCCTCGCCCTCGGGGCAGGGGGGACGGCTGCGGCCCGGTTGCCCGCCCCGAGGGATCCGTTCTTACGTCGCCCTATTCCTCCTGGCCCAGCTCCTGTATGCGCTGGCCGATGGCGTCCAGCTCTTGCTTCAGCCACTCAGCCTGCTGCCGGAGGAACTCGATCTCTTGCTCGCGGCTCGGCTCTGGGGCATAGGGCCCGTAGCCCCAGGAGGGCGATGCCCCCCAGGGCTGCGGCGCTCCCCACGCCGGCCCGTAGCCAAAGCGCATCCAGCCGGGCACGCCCGTGGCATCGTACCAGTTTCGGTGGCGCCAACCACCGCCTCCTCCCCAGGCGCGGCCCCGTCCCCAGCCCAGGCCAAGGCCAAAGCCACGCCCTGGAAACGGGTTGGACCAACCCGGAGCGTCATAGCCGCCGCAGTAGCCCGCACCGCGGCCGGTCATCGGTCCCATCCCCATGGGTCCCGTTCGATCTCCTGCTGGCATATTGCTCACCTCCCTTCCAGCTCATACCTCACAGATCTCTTGTCCTGTAGCCCACTGGATAGCTGCACTACCAGCGGCGGCCTCGCCCTCGCCGGGCGGCCCAGGCTCGACCTGCCCACCTGGCGGGCCACCACGCCAGCGCCGGCAGCCATCTGAAGGGCCGGGACGCCAGGGGCACGCGACGCAGGGGTGTCCCCTGCAATCCGGCATAGCCGCGAGCCACTCTGCCCGGCTCGGGCTGCTCTATGGCGCAGTATCCCTCGCCGCGTCCGGTCATGGGACCGGCACCCTGCGGTCCGGTACCGTCAAAACGTGGCACGTCACTCACCTCCTTCCACTCTCAGTCGTATGCCCGCCGCGTCGCTTCGTCGGTGAGCACCGGCTGAATCAACTCTTGCCACCTGGCCGAGCGCCAGGTTCCCAGGGCACCGTGGGTCAGATAGTAGTTCTGCGGGATGGGATGGGTGCCCACGACCACCTCCAGGCCATACTTGGCCGGAATGAACTCGCAAAAAGCCTGCAACCGCGGGCAAGGCGGATAGCCGACCACCAGCCCCGTCGCCAGGTGGATGACCTCGGCGCCGTTCTTTTTCATCTCGGCCGGGGCGTATTCCACGTTGCCGCCCGGGCAGCCGCCACAGGTTGTGTAGCCGACCAGCTCCACCTCTTCGTCCCGGTACCGGGCAAAGGCTCCCTCCCGGTTGCGCAGCGAGCGCAAGCACTTGCCGCCTGCGCAGGTATGATAGCGATTGCAGATTATGATCCCGACCTTTACCATGTGAGCTCCTCCTCGAATGCTTGTTGTGAATCGGCTACCGATCCCGTCGCGCCATGGTCAACAGGCGCTTGCCCGGTATCTGGCGAAAGGTTGCTCCTTCGCTCACGGCGCGCACGGCCGCCGCCACGTCCACCACTTTCGTGCCCGATACGGCGTCCACGCCCCGTTCCAGCAGCACGGGCGAGAGGGGGGCGCTGGCTCCGAGGAGGACGACAAAGGCCTCGGGCCGGCACAGGGCGACGAGATCGTCAAACGTGTGGTTGAGGAGCGAGGTGCCCGTCAAGGCAACGACGTCCGCCTGGGGCAGGACGTCCACCGCCTGGCCGGCGGCCAGGTCGCCGGGACGCGGACGCAGCTCCAGCACCCAGGACTCCCGCGCAACCTGTCGCACGCGGTCTACGAAGGGAAAGTGGCCCACGATGGCCACCCGCTTGCCGGTCCCCCGCTCTACGATGAGCTCCTCGGCGTTGAGATCGACACAACTCGATTCGTCCACGTCGAGGAGCGCGTTCAACGCCGCCATGCCAATGCTGGCCTCCAGGATCTGCGGCGAGCGGAGCAACTCGGCCAGCTCCCGCCCGCTTCGCTCTCGCAGGCGCCCCGGCTCCCGGACTGGCGGGCCCTCGTCGTGGTGTTCGCCGTGCAACGTGGACCCCAGCCCGGCGCGGACCGGGTTGCTCTCCAGCACCACCGCCGTCCAGAAGGCACCTACCACCACCTGGCGAACCGGCGCATCCGTTTTCAGCTCTGCCAAAAGGTCGTCCGTGATCGTCACCCTATCTCACCTCCAGTAATCGTCGCGCAAGGCGCGTTGCGAATGCCAGCCCACCTTCCCTACCTCGAGCATGGAAGCCCCTCGCGGCCTGTTCTTGCGCCCAGTATAGCACGCTATATGGTATCTGTCAATAGATAACTGACATTTTGTCTAAAATACTTGACAAAGGGACGCGGGTGTGCTATGCTATATGCAAGTTACACATAGAGGTTGCGAACCAATGCAGTTTGGGGGCCGGAGAAGTTCTTTGCAGCGCTCCCGGCAGCCTGACAGAGGCCCCCAGAGGCCGTCGCCGGCCTTCCGTGGTGTTCGAACACGCCAGCGGATGGCAACGCCTGGGGCCCTTGAGTTGCTGTCCAGTTTTTCGGACATGCACATGTACTGGAGGAGCCAGGAGACCAACAATGATTGCCATGGGTAATAGACAAGGAAGGAGATCGAATTCATGAAGATCGTAGTTTCTGCACAAGGTGAGACGCTCGACGCACCTGCCAGCCCCGTCTTTGGCCGGTGCCCGGCCTACCTCTTTGTCGACACAGAGAGCATGCAGTACGAGGCAGTGGCCAACCCGGCGATGGACCTGGGTGGGGGGGCCGGCATCCAGGCGGCCCAGTTCGTCGTGGAGCGCGGCGCCCAGGCGGTGCTGAGCGGCAACCTGGGGCCGAATGCTTTCGGGGTCCTGCAGGCAGCCGGCGTGCCGGGCTACCTGGTTTCGGAAGGGACCGTGCGCCAGGCGGTGGAAGCCTTCAAGGCCGGCCGGCTGCAGCCCATGGGCGGCGCCAACGTGGACGCTCACGCCGGCATTGGCGGTGCCACGGTCCCTGCCCCTGGCACAGGTGCCGGGATGGGCATGGGCCGCGGCCAGGGCATGGGCCGTGGTCGTGGCATGGGTCGTGGCATGGGGATGGGCCGCGGCCAGGGCATGGGCCAGGGCACGGGAATGGGCCGTGGGATGGGCACAGGAGGCCAGGTTCAACCCGCGCCCGTGCCTCCCTCCGAAGACCAAGAGGAGTTGGCGCAGCTCCGTGAAAGCGTCCAGCGCCTGCAAGAGCAACTGGCCGAAACGTTGAACCGCCTCAATCGATTGGAAGGGGAACAATAGCGGACCTGTGAGGCCTGGGTCCCGCGCCTTATCCATGATACGGCATCGAGGGAGACCCAGGCCCGCCGTGCGGCCCGTCGGGCCGGCGTTGACCGGCCGCTCTACCCTGATCGGCCCTCGTCCGCCACGCCGGCGGCCAGCCGGCGGATCTCGAGCAGCAGGGGTTCGGCTCCACCCTGTTTTTCGATAAACGCCAACGCGCCGGCTTGCAGTGCCTGTGCCCGGACGTCCTTGCCCTCGCGCAGCGTCAGCACGATCACCGCGGCACCCGGCATGGCATCGCGCATCTGCCTGATGGCCTGGAACCCATCGACTCCCGGCATGTCGATGTCCATGACGACGATGTCGGGAGTGATGGTGCGAGCCATTCCCAGCGCTTCTTCGCTGCTTCTGGCCGCGCCTACGATCTCGAGATCCGGTTCCAGGGCAAGGCGCATCCGCAATCCCTGCCGCACAACGGCCTGTTCATCCACCAGCAGAACCTGAATCATCACACAAATCCCCGTACCGACGCCAGGCAGATCGTCGAATTTTGCCAAGCCATGCATACCCATTATAATAGGGCAGATGGTGCCCTGCATCGGGTAAAGGGTCGGTCTTGTGTGGGATATTTGTCCTAGGACAGTTGCGGCAGGGAGGCCAGGGCGATGGGCATTCGCATTCTAATCGTGGACGATCACAAGGTAGTTCGCAAGGGACTCGGGATGTTCCTGGCTGCGGACCCCGAGCTGGAGATCGTAGGCGAGGCAAGCAACGGCCTCGAAGCCCAGCGCCTGGCCCGGGAGCTTGAGCCCGACGTCGTCCTCATGGATCTGCTGATGCCGGTGATGGATGGCATCGCCGCCACCGAGGCCATCCGGCGCGAGATGCCATCCGTGGAGGTGATTGCCCTGACCAGCGTCCTGGAGGACAGCGCCGTTTACGGGGCCATGCGTGCCGGGGCCATCGGCTACCTGCTCAAGGACATCGATGCCAAGGAGTTGTGCCGGGCCATCAAGCAAGCGGCGGCAGGGCAGGTGTCCCTCTCACCTTCGGCCGCCGAGCGGCTGCTCAGGGAGGTCCCACCGCCGAAGGATCCCCAACCCCTGACCCGCCGCGAGGCCGAAGTGTTGCAGCAGTTGGCCCTGGGCAAGTCGAACCAGGAGATCGCCGAGGCCCTGGTCATTGCCGACAAGACGGTACGGACACACGTCAGCAACATCCTCAGCAAGCTGGGCGTCTCCAGCCGGACGCAGGCGGCCCTCTATGCTGTGCGCTCCGGCCTGGTGACCCTCGACCCGTCGAAACGCGCGACATGAACCGGGCAAGGCAGCGGTTCCTGGATTACGCCACGAGCCCCAGCGGCAAAGCCGCCCTCGCCGCGACGCTCACCCTCGTGGTGTTGCTTTTCACCTGGTGGTACGCGATGCGCTGGTACGAGGCGCGCTTGCTGAAGGAAGAGCGCGCCGAAGCCATGGCCGAGACGTCCCTGCGGGGGAACACGCTGTCGCTGGCCATCAACCGCCGCATCGCCCGGTTGCAAGGGCTGTCCGCCTTTGTCCAGGTGGAGGCGTCGGCTCAGGATCTCGGCGCCCGGTTCGAGACGTTCGCCGAGGGCTTGTACGCCGGCGCCCAGGGCATCCGCTACCTGGCCGTGGCCCCCGCCGGCATCGTTCGTTATGTCTATCCCCGAACCGAAAACGAAGGGTTGCTGGCGTACGACCTGTTGCAGGATCCACGCCCGCAGGTCCGGGCCGATACTCTGCGCTGCCTGGAATCGGGGCAGGCGGTCGCCACGGGGCCCGTGGCACTCATGGACGGCAGCCTGGGCTTGATCGCCCGGCAGCCCGTGTACCAGGAAGACGTCTTTGCCGGGCTGGTTGCCATCGCCCTCGACGTTTCGGTCCTGCTCAAGGACGGGGGGCTCGCCGAAGACACGGGACACCTGACCTTTGCCCTGCGCGACAGCGAGGGGCAGGTCTTTGTTGGGCCACCCGAGATTGTCGACCAGGATCCGGTCCTGGTCCTGGTCCAATTGTCAGAGGAAACGTGGGAGCTGGCTGCCGTTCCGAAGGGAGGATGGGGCAGCGCTACCAGGCAGGCATTGCTCGTTTTCGAGATCGGCGGGTTCATCATCGTCCTCCTGGGTGCCGGGCTCGCCCACCTCTCCGTGAACCGGCAGGCGTGGCTGACGGAAGCGGTTCAATGGCGGACGCGCGAGATCTTGACGATCAACGAACAGCTCCAGGAGGACATTGCCGAGCGCCGGCGGGCGGAGGCGGCCCTGGCCGAGCGCGAAGAGCAGTATCGCAGCGTTTTCGAGTCCACCAGCGACGGCCTGCTCATCTTTGACCTGGAGGGCCGCCTGGTGGACTTTAACCCGGCCGCCAGCCGCATGCATGGTTATCCCTTCTCCCACTCGTCCCCTCGCGAGCCTGCGGAGTTGATCCATCCCGACTCGATGCCACTCTTCAGCCAGTTCCTGGAACAGGTCAGGGCCAATGGGCAGTTCCACGGCCGCGCCGTGAGCCTGCGCCGCGACGGCACGCCCTTCCACGTCGAGTTGGACGGCACCGACTTCTTGTATCGCGGCCAACCCCACACGCTGGTGGTCATTCGCGACATCACCCAGGAGGTACAGGCGTACCAGTTGCTGGAACAGCGGGTCCAACAGCGCACCCGCGAGCTGGCCACGCTGCTGGATGCCTCGGCCAGCATCGCTTCCACCCTGGAGCTGCGCCCGCTGCTGGGCCTGATCCTGGACCAGTTGCGCCAGGTGGTGGATTGTGCCGCCGCAAGCATCCTGCTCCTGGAACGCGATGAGTTAAAGCACGTGGCCCATCGGGGGAGCAACTCTGGAGAGGAGGCCTCTCTGCTACCCTTTGTGGACAGGAACAACGAGCTCTGGGCGGCGATGCAGTCCGGCAAGCCCGTCATCGTGGACGACGTGCGCGGCGAGGGCCGGCTGGCCCACGACGTTCGGCAGGCGCTGGAGTCGCATCCCGACGCAGAGATGGCCCACGTCCGCTCCTGGATGGGGGTCCCGTTCACGGTCCACGCGCAGCTTCAGGGCTGGCTGCTGCTCTATCACGTCCAGCCCGCGGCCTACACGTCGCACCACGCCGCCCTGGCCCAGACCATCGCCAACCAGGCGGCGACCGCCATTGTGAACGCGCACCTCTTTGCCCAGACACGGCGACTGGCGGTATTGGAAGAGCGGCAGCGACTGGCCCGGGAGCTCCACGATTCGGTCTCGCAGGTGCTGTACAGCATCGGCCTGGCCGGGCACACTGCCCTAACACTGCTGGAACAGGACCCGGGCCGGGCCGTGGAGCCGATGGGCTACGTGCTTTCGCTGGCCGAGGCGGGCCTGGCCGAGATGCGCGCCTTGATCTTTGAGCTGCGACCCGACTCGTTGGAAAAGGACGGCCTGGTCGTGGCTTTGACCCGGCAAGCTGCGGCCCTGGGCGCGCGTCACGAGCTGGAGGTAGAGACCGAGCTGGGCGAGGAGCCCGACGTTGCCCTCGAGGCCAAGGAAGCGCTCTATCGCATCGCCCGGGAGGCGTTGAACAACGTCATCAAGCACGCCGAGGCGAGCCGGGTCATCCTTCGGCTCCAGGCCGGCCCCCACGAGGCGATGCTCGAGGTGCAGGACGACGGCATCGGCTTTGACCCCGAGGGCGAGTTCCCCGGCCGGATGGGGTTGGGCTCCATGCGCGAGCGGGTCGCCGAGCTGGGCGGCACCCTGGAGGTCGAGAGCGGGGCAGGGCAGGGCACGTGCATCCGGGTACGCATCCCGGCCTGAGGCTGAGAGGCCGGCCGCCCGGTTAAGGGTGAGAAGGGACGAGGGGCAAAAGCAGACCCCGGTGTGGCCAGATGTGGCACACCGGGGTCGGTGTTTGTAGCACTTGACTCTATGCCGGGAAGCGCGTCAGTCAAAGATTCTCACGACGCGCGCGGCACCTCGTGGCTTATTCAGGGGCAGCCGCGTTGTTGACGGTCACCGCGATGGGCTCCGAGGCGACATAGTTGCCCGTGTTGTCCACGAGCACGGCGCGCAGAGAGTAGCTGCCATTGGGGAAGAGCGTCGTGTCCCAGGTGGCGAGGGTGGCGCCGCTGACCTGCTCCTCGTGGCTGTAGTCGTCGCCGTCCACGGGGTACCAGTTCTCACCGTCCGTCGAGTATTCGACCTTGTAGTACTCGAAGGCGGGAGAGGTCGCCGTGCCGGTGATCTCGACCGAACCGCTGAGGCTGTCGCCCGCCGCCG
>JAAYZQ010000499.1 GCA_012514775.1 Anaerolineaceae bacterium | reverse complement strand
GCCGCGGCCCCGGGATAGGCCGGGTCCAGGGCGACGGCGGCCTGCAGCGCGTCGCGGGCGCCAAAGGGATCGCTGCCCGCCAGGCAGGCCAGGCCCTCGCCGGTGAGCTCCGCCAGGCGCTTTTGCGCCTCCAGCGCCGCGTCGGGGCGCAGGGCCAGGGCGTGGTCCAGGTGGTCGGCCGCCTCGTCCAGGCGGCCCTCGGCGGCCAGGGCCTGCCCGGCCCCCGAATAGGCGGTGAAGAGCAGGTCGTCCACGCCCGTGGCCTCGTAGGCCGGCGCCCGCGCCCGCAGGTCCTCCAGCGCCTCGATGGCCTGCTGCCAGCGGCCCTCGTCGCAGGCCGCCGCCGCCCCCTCGTACTGCGCCGCCATGTTCGCGGCTTCGCGGGCCGCCTCCAGGCCGGCCCGGGCGTCTTCGTCCTCGGGCGAGCGCGCCACCACCCAGCCCAGCTCCGCCACGGCCTGCTCCGCGTCCCCCGCCTCCAGGGCGTCCAGGCCCGCCCGGTAGTGGGCCCGCAGCTCCCGGCCGTCGCGCCACACCTGGTAGCCCATGCCGGCGACGACCGCCACGAGGGCCAGGGCAGCGGCCGCCGCGACGGCGGGCCACTAGCGGGCCGGCCATCGCCGGCCGTTCCCTGCCCCGGGCGCCACGGCCGGCGCTCCGCAGCGCGCGCAAAAGGCGTCCTGCTCCCGCAGCGCCGCGCCGCAGCGCGTGCAATAGCGGGCGAGCCGCAGCGTCTCTTCCCCCGCCGCCGCCTCGGGCGCGGGCGTCGCCAGCGGTGAGCCGCAGGCCATGCAAAAAGCCGCGTCATCCTGGACGGTGGTCCCGCACTTCTGACAGTACATGGTCCGCTCCTCCCTCCTGCGAAATGAGCCCGCAGGTTCATCCCTCGTGGCGCCCGGCCGGGCAGGGCACGCCCCTGGCTTGACGTCGACCGATCCGATCCCCTCGCTCCCGCCAGATCGCCAGATCTGGCGGCCCTGGGCCTCGATCTGGCGATCGAGGCCGAGCAGAAGAGCGGAGCCAGGCCAGATCGGGCGGTCCTGGCCTCGATCTGGCGATGGAGGCCGAGCAAAAGAGCAGAGTCGGTGCGGTGGGTGAATGTAGCGTGCAGTGCGTCGCACCTCGTGCTTGAGCGGTGGGCTGCCACGCGTCTCGACGCGTGGCCAACACGGGGAACCCGTTGAAACGGGCTGCTGGGGTGAATCTTTGACCGGGTTTCAACGCGTTTCCGGTGTCCGGGGCCGGTGTCAACCGGCGCCTGCTGCCCGGCCGGCCGGCGGGTGCCCGTACAGTACCGTGTAGAATTGTAATCCCAATCCCGTGGGAAGTCAAGCCGGGCCGGGCCCGCATTGGTGATCCCCGGCCAGGGCACTACTGCTGGGAGCGCCGAGCACCGGCTCGGCAGGTTGCGCCTGGAGGGAAGGGCCGAGCAGGCGCTCGGCGGTCCCGGGCCAGGGCACTACTGCTGGGAGCGCCGAGCACCGGCTCGGCAGGTTGCGCCTGGAGGGAAGGGCCGAGCAGGCGCTCGGCGGTCCCGGGCAGCGGGAGCGACTTTGCAGCAACCCTGCCCAGTCCTCACCGGGGGTTGGCCGAGCAGTTGCGCCGCGAGCGGGAGTAGGCGCCGTCAGGGCCTGGTGCGCCGCACCCACCAGCGCGACAGCAGCAGCATGAGGGTGGCCCACAGGGCGCCCAACAGCCAGCCGCCCAGGACGTCGGTGGGCCAGTGGACGCCCAGGTAGACCCGGCTAAAGCCCACCAGCAGCGCCAGGAGGATGGCCAGCAGGATGGTATAGACCTTGAGCCGGCGGTCTTCTTGCGCGCGGGCGATGAGGGAGCCGAGGGTCAGGTAGGTGGCGGCCGCCAGGGTCGAGTGGCCGCTGGGAAAGCTGGGCGCCAGGAACGTGGTCAGGGCCGGCACCAGCTCCGGCCGGGGCCGGTCGAAGGCGTACTTGAGCGAGTTGCTCAGGGCCGCCCCGCCGGCGACGGTCAGGAGCACCAGGGCCGCCAGGTGGTACTCGCCCCGCAACAAGAAATAGCCCAGGACGCCGGCGGTGAGGATCAGCAGCACGGCCGTGCCCCCCAGCGCCGTCAGGTCGCGCATGGCCGTCTCCACCCACTCGGGCCCGATGGGATCGTCGGGGCTGCCCGGCTCGCGCAGTGCGAGGAGGATCTCCCGGTCCAGCCCCCGGGGATCGCCGGTCACGGCCTCGTTGGCCACCAGCAGGAACAGCCAGATCCCGCCCAGGATCAGCACCAGGGTCAGCAGTAGGGAGAACTCGACACCTTTCAGCCAGCGGCCCGCGGCGGCCAGCCAGGCCCGGCCCGGCAGGTCTTGCATATCAGGCACCTCACGTCCCGGCCCCCGCGCATCCCGGCTGGCCGTGCCTCGATTATACCCCGGCTCCCCGGCACCGTCAAGGGCCGGCCGCCCGGCGCTAGGCTGTGGCAGGGTCGGCCGCTCCCTACAAGAGCGGTCGCCCTGTGATGTAGGGGCGAACCCCACCTGCACTGCGCGCAGGCGCAAGTGTTGCGGTCGCCCCGCTGGGCAGATGCGCGACCTGCCCCTCTTGCCCTCCCGCCGTTTAGGGGACCATGCTCCCCTCCCCGCCGTTTGGGGGACCATGGTCCCGGAGCGCAGCGAAGGGAGGGGTCGGGGGAGGGGTTGTGCCCCCGCCCCCTTTGGTGTATAATTGTCGCCGTGGCCCTGGTCCCGCGCGATGTAATGAGGGGTGCAGGGCGGTGGCCGTTTGGCTCCGGGGTTGGTGCGCAGCAAGGATCCACTCGAACGCGAATTGAGGAGGCTTTCATGTCCGACCAGAGCTTGCCCGTTGAGCCCGCTCGCCGCGGCGTGGCCTACGCCCGCCCCTGGTCCCTCGTCGCCGGCCTGGTGCTGGTGGCCCTCGTCTTTGGCCTGGTGCTGCTGCGCGGGCAGGAGCCGGCGCCCCTGCCCGTCGACGCCCCCGCTTCCGAGTTCTCCGCCGGGCGGGCCATGGCGCTCCTGGGCGAGCTCCTGGCCGAGGGCCGGCCCCATCCCGTGGGCAGCGAGATGAACGCCTGGGTCCGGGAGCGCATCATCGGCCACCTGGGAGCGCTGGGCTACGAGGTCGAGGTCCAGGAGACCGTCGTCTGCCGGGGCTGGACCGGCACCCAGGCCACGTGCGCCCCGGTGCAGAACGTCCTCACCCGGCTGCCCGGCCAGGTCGACGGCCCGGCCGTCATGCTCATGGCCCATTACGACTCCGTGGGGGCCGGGCCGGGGGCCGCCGACGACACCCATGGCGTGGCCGTCATGCTCGAGATCGCCCGCATCTTCCGGGCCGAGGGCCCGCTGCGCAACCCGGTCATCTTCCTGTTCACCGAGGGCGAGGAGGTGGGCCTCATGGGCGCCGAGGGCTTTGCCGCCGAGCACCCCTGGGCCCAGGACCTGGGGGTGGTCATCAACCTCGAGGCCCGGGGCACCAGCGGCCAGAGCATCATGTTCGAGACCAGCGACGACAACGCCTGGCTCGTCGACGCCTATGCCTCGTCCGTCCCGCTGCCGTCGGCCAACTCGCTCACCTACGAGGTCTACAAGGTGCTGCCCAACGACACCGACCTGACGGTCTTTCGCGACAGGGGGATCGCCGCGCTCAACTTTGCCTTCATCGAGGGCGTGGCGCACTATCACACGCCCCTGGACTCCCTCGACAACCTGCACCCCGGCAGCGTGCAGCACCAGGGCGAGAGCATCCTGGCCGTGGCCCGCACCCTCGCCGGCCGGGACCTGGCCGGCCCGCCGCCGGGCAACGCGGTCTACACCGACGTGCTCAACCTGGGCGTCATCCGCTGGCCCGAGGCCTGGACCCTGCCCCTGGCGGTGGCGGCGATCGTCATCCTGCTCATCTGCGCTGTCCTGGCCATGCTGCGCCGCGTGCTGACCGTGGGCAGGCTGCTCCTGGGGCTCCTGGCGGCCCTGCTGTGCGTCGTCGTGGCCATCCTCCTGGGCATGGGCATCATCTGGGTCATCGCCCGCTTTGGCAGCGGCACCCAGCCCTGGCACGCCTACCCGTTGCCCACGCGCCTCTCGCTGTGGGCCGGGGCGCTGCTGGCCGGGGGGTTGGTGGCCGCCCTCCTGGGGCGCGGCGCCGGCCTGTGGGGCGCGGGCCTGGGCGCCTGGCTCCTGTGGGCCATCCTGGCCGTGATCCTCAGCCTGACGCTGCCGGGGGTGGCGGTTTTTCCGCTTCTGCCGGCCCTGTTCGCCGCGCTCCTGGCCGTCGTGGCCCTCCTCCTGGGCCGGCGGTTCGCGCCGGCCGGCGACGTGGCCCTGGCCGTGGGGGCGGCGGGTGCCGGCATGTTCTTCCTGCCCCTGGCGCTGACCCTGGAATCGGCCACCGGCTTTGCCATCAGCGCGGCCATCACCCTGCCCCTGGGGATGGTCGTCGCGACGCTGCTGCCCCTCCTTGCCCTGCCCCGGGACCGGGCCGGGCTGCGGAGGGCCCTCACCCTCGTCAGTGCGGCCGTCGTGGTCGGCGCCGCCGTGGCCGCGCTCCTGGTGCCGCCCTACAGCGAGCGCAGCCCCCAGTTGCTCAACCTGCACTACGTCGCCGAGGTGGGGGGGCAGGCGCGCTACGTCTCCGAGCCGAACGACGACGCGACGCCGCCGGCGCTGCGGCAGCACTTTGAGGCCGAGACGCTGGCCGTCTTTCCCTGGTCCGGCACCCAGTACCTCGTCGCCCCGGCGGAAGAGGTCGACGTCGAGGGCCCGACACTCCAGATCCTGTCCGACGGGCAGTCGGGCGAGAACCGGACGGTGCAACTGCTGCTGCGCTCGCCCCGGGGCGGCGCCAAGATCGACCTGCGGGTGCCGGCCGCGCGCCTGGCGGCCATCACCGCCGCCGGACACAGCCTGCCCGTGGACGCCGGCGGCGCCCAGGGCGAGGACTATGTCCTGTGGTGCTACGGGCTGGCCTGCGACGGCCTGGAGGTGACCCTGGAGCTGGTGGGGAGCGAGCCGGTACCGGCCCTGGTGGCCGACTACAGCCTGGGCCTGCCCGCCGGCGGCGAGGGCCTGCTCCGCGCCCGCCCGGCGACGGTGGTGCCCTTCCAGGAGGGCGACGCGACGATCCTCTGGCGGCGCGTGGAGCTGTAACGGCCCGGCGCCGGGGTGCCCTTCTCGCGCAATTCGGATTCCCGGTCGTCGAGCTCCTTTGGCGAATCGGGTACGGCGTGGTATAATCTCCCGGATGGGGCGGGCAGGCGGAGCGGCCGCATGCCCGCCTCTGCAACAGTCAAAGGAGGTTTGCGTGGAGCCTGAAAGCGGCAACGGGCCCGTCCTCAGCCGTCCCGCGGTGCTGGTCCTGTCGGTGCTGGCCGCGGTCGTCATCCTGGCGGGCGCCTATCTGCTCTATCGTCTCGTCGACTCGCCGCCGCCGGCCGCCCTGGTGACGCCGGCCGAGGGAACGCCCGAGGCGTGGCCGGCCGCGCCGGCGACCTTTACGGCCACCCCGCGCTCCTCGCCGAGCGCGACGCTGCCGCCCCCGGCGACGGCCACACCCACCCCCACGCCGACCCCCCTGCCGCCCCCCGTCTGGGAGGAGCTGGGCCACCTGGCGAGCATCCGCTTTACGACGTCGACGGTGGTGGAACGGGAGCGGGAGCGGCAGGGCCTGAGCAGCCTCCTCGGCACCGACCGGGTGCTGCTCATGGCCGTGGGCGAGGTCCAGGCCGGCGTGGACCTGAGCCAGATCGAGCCCGACGACGTAGAGATAGATGGCACCCGCGTGCGGGTCGCCGTGCCCCACGCCGCGGTCACCAGCGTCGAGCTGCTGCCCGGCGAAACGCGGATCTATGACAGCGAGCGGAGCTGGATCCTGTCCGATTACGAGGGGCTGGAGACCGAGGCCCTGGAGCAGGCACGGGTCCAGCTCCGGGAAGAGGCGCTGAACAGCGAGGGCATGATGGCCCTGGCTGACCGGGTCGCCAGGCTGCAACTGGCGGACCTGCTGCACACGCTGGGCTTTACCGAAGTGGAGATCGTGTTCCAAGATGGATGAGACGTTCGAGACCGAAGAAATCTACGAGACCGAGGAGGCCGAGCCGCGATCCTGCCTGCGGCAGGTGTGGGTCATCGCCCGCAACGCCCTGGCCCTGGTGGCCGTGGTGCTCATCGCCTCCTGGCTGTACAACGCCGTGACCGATCGCCTGGCGCCGCCGGAGGCGACGCCCGCCGGGGGGCCAGAAACCGTCTCGGACATTGCCTCGCGGGCGGCCATCCTGGAGCGCGTGCAGCGGGTCAACAAGCAGGTCCTCGTCCAGCACTACAATGCCGTGGACGTGCGCTACACCGAGGCGCCCGAGGGCTTCCTGGGCTCCCTGGGCGTCAGGCAAGAGTTTGTCATGCTCATCCGCGGGCACGTGCCGGCCGGCCTGGACCTGCAGCAGCTCTCGGTGGACGACCTGTGGATCAGCAGCGACGGCCGGCGCGTGCAGTTGACGCTGCCACCGCCGGAGGTGTTTCGCGACCAGGTGTCCATCGACTTTGAGAACAGCTACATCCTGTCCCAGCGCGACACCTGCCCCGGCTTTATCTGCCGCGACGACCTGGAGGCCTACCAGAGCGAGATCATGCCCACCGGGCGCGATCTGCTCGTCGAGTACGGCCTGCGCAACGGCATCCTGGAGCAGGCGGCCCGCGACGGGCGCTCGTACTACGAGCAACTGCTGTCGGCCCTGGGCTTTGAAGAGGTGCGGGTGATCGTGACCGGGTACGATGATTGAGCCGGGGTTTTGAAATTTTATTTGACAAATCGGCAGAGTTGTTGTATAATCTTTCATGTTAGAAACTGCCCCGGAGGGTTCAAACCCAACTCGTCGAGGAGCGATAGTGTCTGATATTGCATTGTCTACCATGTGGGCCATCGGCCAGTTCGAAAGGCTGGCCGATTTTTTCCATGCGGGAAAGGCCCTGGGATTTACCCACTTTGAGCTGAACCACGGTGTCGACTCGGCCATGCTGGAGGGCCTGTCGTTGAACGGCTGTATCACCAGCGTGCACGAGCCGTGCCCGGCCGACGTCTCGATGGGGACCCTGAAGGCGCGCAACTGGCTGGTGTCGGCGCTGGACGAGGACGAGAGGCGGCGGGGCGTGACCGCCGTGCAGCGCAGCATCGACCTGGCCCACGAGCTGGGGGCTGGGGCCATCATCGTCCATCCCGGGCGGGTGGACGTCGATCCCGAGCTAGAGTTCCGGCTGGTGGCGCTCTACCGCCAGGGCAAGGCCGGCGGGCCGGAGTACGCGGCGGCTCGCGAGCGGCTGGCGGCCGCCCGGGCAGCCCGGGCCGGGGCCAACATGCGCTCCGTCCGCCGCAGCGTGCTGGAGCTGGCCGAGTACGCGGAGCCGCGAGGCGTGCGCCTGGGCCTCGAGAACCGCTACCACTACTTCGAGATCCCACTGCCCGACGAGGTCGACGAGCTGCTCAACCTCGGCTGCGGCGACACCGTCGGCTACTGGCACGACGTGGGCCACGCCGAGGTGCTCGAAAACCTGGGCTTTGGCACCCACGAGGAGTGGCTGCAGCGCTTTGCCCAGCGGATGGTGGGCATTCACCTCCACGACGTGGTGGGCGTCGACGACCACCAGGCCGCCGGCCTGGGCAACGTGGACTGGGAGCTGGTGGCCCGCTACCTGCCGGCCGGGGCGCTGCTCACCTGCGAGTTCCAGAACTATAACTCTCCAGAGCAGGTCAAGGCCGGCCTCGACCTGCTGCGGCGCGCCGTGGGCGAGGGCCGGCCGCGCGCCTGACGCCAGGTCCGCGACGCACAGGAGGGAGAGGAACCGGCATGCCATTCCTGTTGATGCTGATCATTGCCATCGCCCTGGTGTTCGACTTTTTGAATGGCCTGCACGACTCTAGCAATATCGTCGCGACCATGATCTCGTCCCGCGCCCTGTCGCCCCAGAAGGCGCTGGGCATCACCGCCGTCGCCGAGTTTGCCGGCCCGTTTCTCTTTGGCGTGGCCGTGGCGACGACCATCGGCAGCGAGGTGGTGGACCCGGCGGCCATCAGCAGCGCGGTCATCATCGCCGCCCTGGCCAGCGCCATCAGTTGGAACCTGCTCACCTGGTACTTTGGCTGGCCGTCAAGCACGTCCCACGCCCTTATCGGCGGGCTCATCGGCGCCGTGGCCATGGCCGCGGGTTTGGGCACCGTGGAGTTTGCCGGCCTGCAAAAGGTGCTCATCGCGCTCTTCCTATCGCCCGTGCTGGGCCTGGTGGTGGGCTTCCTGGTGCTCAAGCTCCTCTATTTTCTGTCGCGCGGCGCCAGTCCCAAGGTGAACACCGTCTTCCGGCGCGCCCAATTGGCCACCTCCCTGGCCCTGGCCCTGAGCGCCAGCGCCATCGACGCGCAAAAGACCATGGGCATCATCGCCATGGCCATGGTGTCCACGGGCTACGCGACCGAGTTTCACGTGCCGTGGTGGGTCATTGCCATGAGCGCCAGCGCCATCGCCCTGGGCACCGCCACGGGCGGCTGGCGCCTGATCAAGACCCTGGGCGGCAAGTTCTACAAAATCCGGCCCATCCACGCCTTTGGCTCGCAACTGACGTCGGCCGGCATCATCCTCGGCGCCGCGCTCCTCGGCGGCCCGGTGAGCACCACCCAGGTGGTCAGCTCGGCCATCATGGGCGCGGGCTCGGCCGACCGGGTGTCCAAGGTGCGCTGGACCGTGGCCCGCGACATTGCCGTGGCGTGGATACTGACCATCCCCATCGCCGCGCTGCTGGCCGCCGTGCTTTATCTGATCATAGGTCTGTTCTTGTAGGGGGGACGAACCGTGGGACTGAAAGAGTTCTTTAAACCGAGACAGGACAAATTCTTGCAGTCGCTGACGGCCCAGGCCGAGATCACGCTCCAGGGCATGAACGCCCTGGAGGCCTACATGAAACGGGGCTCGGAGAAGCACGCCGCCGCCGTGGCCCAGGCCGAAAAGGACGCCGACGAGGTGCGGCGCATCCTCATCGACGACCTGAACCGCACCTTTGTGACGCCCCTGGACCGGGAGGATATCTTTGCCCTGTCGCGGGCCATCGACGACGTCATGGACTATGCCTACTCGACGGTGGAAGAGATGCTCATCCTGGAGGTCGAGCCCAATGACTTCTTGCGGCGGATGGTGTCGCTCCTTAACGACGCGGCCACCGAGATCCACCTGGCCATGCAGCGCCTCAAGGAAAATCCCGGCGTGGCCGTGGAGCACGCCACGCGCGCCAAGGCGCTGGAAAACCGGGTGGAGCGCGTCTACCGCGAGGCCATCGCCGCCCTGTTCACCGACGTGGAAGACATACACCAGGTGACCAGCATGCTCAAGCTCCGGGAGATCTATCGCCACCTGAGCAACTGCGCCGACCGCGGCGACGAGGCGGCCAACATCATCCACGACATCGTCGTCAAGACTACCTGAACAATTCTCCTTGACAAAGTGCCCCTTCCGGTGTATAAAACTGTTGCACGAAACGGTGTGCACCGGCCCCCCGATGCTGAGCGGAGCTCGCACTCGACCGGCCACCTGGCGTAATCTGACCAGCGCGTGGCGGTTGTCCCCCTGCAATGGCGCCTCACACCAATGCACCATTATCCCTTGCCTTGAGGAGGCTGTCCATGAGATCCCTTGTGATCGTGGCAGCGCTTGCGCTTGCCCTGCTGTCGATACTCACCGGCTGCGCAGCCGATACTACTCCGCGCCTGACCTTTGCCACGCACATGTCGGTCAACCCCGGCAACGAGACCGTCGTCGTCGGCGAGGTGCGCAACGCCGGCTATATCCACATGCGCTCCCTGGGGGCCCTGGACGGTGTCCTCCAGATCCGCGATGCGGGGGGCGCCCTCGTGGCCTGCGCCGCCGTGCCCGAGTTCACGGCCGCCGTCCAGCCCGGAGGCAGCGACTTTCCCCTGCACTGGCAGGGCCGGCTGGAGCCGGGCAGCTACGAGCTGACCTGGGGCGCGCCGGCCTACGGTGCCGTCCGCTCCAGCTTTGCCCTGGTGGAAGGCGAGAACGGGCTGCGCCTCCAGCGCGGCACGACGGCCAGGCTGCAGGCCACCTCGGGCCTCACCACCTGCGAGGCGACCCGCTCCCAGCCCTCCGGGCAGGCCCAATAGAGGGCCCGTCGCCCGCCAAAGCGCCAGGATCGCCGGGCACCGGCTCGGTAGGTTGCGTGCGGAGAGAGATGCCGAGCAGGCGCTCGGCGGTCCCAGCAGGGGCCGGCTCGGCAGGTTGCTCGTGGAGGGAGGCGCCGAGCAGGCGCTCGGCGGTCCCAGGCAGGGACTGGATTCAACAGCAGCGGGCTGCGAAAATTCGCACTTGACAGCCGGAACGTGCTGTGCTATAATTGAATATCGTATACGATATACGGAGGGTGCGGTGAGCAGCTCAGCCCAATTGGAACGTGTCGATGCTTCTCCTTCGTTGAAGGACCGGGCCTACAGCGCCATCAAGGACGCCATCCTGTCCCTCAGGCTGGAGCCGGGCTCGCCCATCGTAGAGACCAACCTGGCCGAGCAGTTGGGCATCAGCAAGACCCCCGTCCGCGACGCCCTGCAAGAGCTGGAGCGCGAAGGCTTTGTCAAGCGCGTCTTTTTCAAGGGCACCTACGTCACCGACGTAACCATGAAGGACATCCGCGAGGTCTTTGAGCTGCGCGCTGTGCTGGAAGGTTTGGCGGCGCGCATCGCCGCCACTCTCTTTGAAGACGACGAGCTGCGGGCCGTGGGCCGGCACCTGGAACAGGCCCGGCTGGCCCTGGAGGGAGGAGACCTCGTTCTCTGCTCGCAACACGGGCAGCAAATCCACCACGCCATCAGGCAAAGAATCGACAACGAACGGCTGGCCGTAATTATTGGCAACCTCGACGATCATCTACGGCGCTTTCGCGGCCTATCCGACCAGATCAGCGGCCGCTTGAAGAAATCGCTCACAGAGCATGAGCGGGTCCTGGCCGCCCTCGAGCGGCGGGATCCGGGGGCTGCCGAGCAAGCCATGCGGGACCACCTCTTCAGTGTTCTCTACGATCTACAAGAAACAGGTTTGCAGCGGCACGACGGCGACGTAAACGAATAACGTGACGGCGTCCTGAGACTGGCGGCCGGGCACGGGGCAAAGCCGTGCCCGGACCGGTGACCGAGGAGGGTTGCCATGAAACTCGATGGGGGCCAGCTTCTCGTAGAGATGCTCAAGGCCTACGACGTCCGGTACGTCTTTGGCGTTCCGGGCGACACCGGCCTGGCCTTTTACGACGCGCTGCGCCAGGCAGCGGGAGACGTCACCCACGTCCTCGCCCGTGACGAGCGCTCTGCCGCCTACATGGCCGACGTCTATGCCCGGGTTAGCTTCCGGCCCGGGATATGTGAGGGCCCCAGCGGGGCAGGGGCCACCTACCTGGCCTCTGGCCTGGCCGAGGCCCACGCCTCATCCATCCCCGTCATTGCCCTCCTGACCGATACACCCGTGAGCCGCGAGGACTGTAACGTCCTGACCGCCCTCGACCAGACGGCCCTCTTCCGGCCCATCACCAAGTGGACCACCGTGGTCAAGGAGCCGGGCCGCATCCCGGCCGCCGTGCGCCAGGCGTTTCGCGTCGCCACCAGCGGCCGGCCGGGGGCGGTGCAGCTCACCCTGCCCATGGACGTCATGGCCGGCAGGGTGGACGCTCCTTCGCTCCACGCCGAGGGAGCCTGCCACACCTATCCCGCCTATCGCACCCGGCCCGACCCCGCCGCCGTGGAAGAGGCCGCCGCGCTCCTGGCCGCCGCGCGGCGGCCGGTCATTGTCGCCGGTGGCGGTGCCGTCACCTCCGGCGCCTGGGCCGAGGTGGCCGCCCTGGCCGAGGCGGCGGGCGCGCCGGTGGGCACCTCCATCTGCGGCAAGGGGGCCATCGCCGAGGACCATCCGCTGAGCATGGGCGTGGTGGGCGGCAACGGCGGGCGGCCCTACGCCAACGCCCTGCTGGCCCAGGCCGACCTGATCCTCTACGTCGGCTGCAAGACCGATTCGGTGACCACCGAGAACTGGAGCCTGCCCGGGACGTCCGGCGGCCCGGCCATCGTCCACCTGGACGTCGATCCCACCGAGATCGGCCGCAACTATGAGACCGTCGTCGGCCTGGCCGGCGATGCCCGCCTCGGGCTGGCCGACCTGGCTGCCGCCCTGCGGGCCCGCGCTCCCCAGCCGCGCCCCAACCCCCTGCTGGAATGCCGGGGGGAGGTGGCTGCCTTTTGGGCCGAGTTCGAGGCCAAGGCGGCGGTCACCACAGCGCCCATCAAGCCCCAGCGCGTGTTCCAGGCACTGGCCCGGCTGCTGCCCGCGGGCAGCATCGTCGTCGCCGATGCCGGCACGCCCACACCCTTTGCCGCAGCCTACCTGCGCTCCGAGGCCGGCCGGCGGGTCATCATTCCCCGCGGCTATGGCGGCCTGGGCTACGCCCTGCCCGGCGTCGTGGGCGCCCGGCTGGCCAGCCCCAAGGCCACCGTCGTCGGCCTCATGGGCGATGGGAGCTTTGGGATGAGCGCCGGCGAGCTGGAGACCATCAGCCGCCTGGGCCTGCCGGTGACCCTCATCCAGTTCAACAATGCCTGCTTTGGCTGGATCAAGGTCAGCCAGGAGCTGTTCCACGACGGGCGCTGTTTCGGCGTAGAATTCAACGACGTCGATTACGCGGGCATCGCCCGGGGCTTTGGCCTGCAGGCCATGCGCATCGAGGACCCGGAGGAGGTCGAGCCGGCCCTGCGCCAGGCACTGGCTTCCGAGTGTCCGACCTTTGTGGACATTGTCACCGAGTGCGAGACCGGCGAAGTGCCGCCCGTGCTCAAGTTTCACGAGGCGAGCCAGAAGCGCGAAGGCATGAGAAGGGAGGAGAGCCATGCCTAGGATCGTCGTCATTGGAGGAGGCTGGGGCGGTTGCGCCGCGGCGCTGGCGGCCAAAAAGGCCGGCGCCGAGGTGATCCTGGTGGAAAAGACCGACTGCCTGCTGGGCACCGGCCTGGTGGGCGGCATCATGCGCAACAACGGCCGCTACACGGCGGCCGAAGAGATGATCGCCATGGGCGGCGGGTGCCTGTTCCAACTGGCCGACCGCGTCGCCCGCCACACCAACGTCAACTTCCCGGGCCACGAGCACGCCAACCTCTACGACGTGGCCCTCATGGAGCCCCTCGTCCGCCGGACCCTGCTGGAGGAGGGCGTGGAAGTGTGGCTCATGAGCCGGGCGTGCGACGTGGAAAAGAGGGACGGGCGCCTGGAAGCCATCTCCCTGGGCGGGGGCGATCTCCTGGAGGCCGACGCCTTTGTGGAGACCACCGGCACCGCCGGCCCCCAGGGGAACTGCCAGAAGTACGGCAATGGCTGCGCCATGTGCGTCCTCCGCTGCCCGAGCTGGGGCGGCCGGGTGAGCATTGCCGGGCGGGCAGGCGTGCAAGAGCTCATGGGCCGGCGGGCCGACGGCTCCTTCGGCGCCATGAGCGGCTCCTGCAAGCTGCACAAGGACTCGGTAGATCCGGCCATCGCCGCCGAGCTGAACCGCACCGGCGTCGCCGTCGTGCCCATCCCCCGAGATCTGATCCACTCCGAGAAGCTGGCCGCCAAGGCCTGCCAGCAGTACGCCCTGGCCGAGTTTGCCGAGAACCTGGTTCTGCTGGACACGGGCCACGTCAAGCTCATGACCTCCTTCTATCCCCTGGACGAGCTGCGGCGCATTCCCGGCATGGAAAACTCGCGCTACGAGGACCCTTACTCCGGGGGCAAGGGCAATTCCATCCGCTACCTGGCCCTCTCGCCGCGCGACGACCATCTCAAGGTGGAGGGCCTGGACAACCTGTTCTGCGCCGGCGAGAAGGCCGGCCTCCTCGTGGGCCACACCGAGGCCATCTGCACCGGCACGCTGGCCGGGCACAATGCCGTGCGCCACGCCCTGGGCCTGCCCCTGGTCACCATCCCGCGCAGCACGGCGGTAGGCGAGGCCATCGCCTTTGTCCGCGAGCAGATGCAGACGGAGGAAGGCCTGACCAAGAAGTATACCTTTTCCGGCGCTGTCCTCTTTGCGCACCTGAAGGCCGGCAACCTCTATACCATGGATATCCCGGCCATTCGAGGGCGGGTCACAGAGGCGGGCTTTCTGGGCTTTTTTGAGCAGCTACCTTCCTGAGGGGCGCCGGCCCCACCAGGGGCCAGGCGTCCACCAGAAACGGAAGGGCGAGGCCGGATCGAAAGGAGGTGGTAGCAGCACAGACCGCGTGCCTGTCGCAGCCTGACGAGGCGACCGGGGAAAGGGCGCGAGGCAAGGCGTGCCCCGGTCTCCGGGGGAAAGCGCTCATTCGGGCGAACTGCCTGCTGCTGGCGGCATGCCAGCGGCGCCTCAGACGCAAAGAGGAGGTCTGAAATGGAAGGAACGGTTCAATTGACACTTGCCCACTGGGTCTATGCGCTCTTTGTCATCCTGGTTTTTGTCACCATGGCCCTGCGCCGGGACACGGCCATCGTGGCTCTCATCGGGATGTTTGCTCTGGGCTGGATCCTGCTGGGCAGCCCCATCGGTGGCCTGCAGGCCATCTTTAACGGCATGCTCCGCGCCGGCGTCGTCCTGCTGGACGTCGTGTTCATCATCTCTGTCATCGTTGCCCTGGCCAAGGGGTTGGAACCCATCGGCGCCATCTATCTCATGGTGCAACCGGCGAAAAAGCTGATGCGCACCCCTGCCCTGGCCTTCTGGGTGACGGGCGTGGTGATGTACATTGCCGCCACGTTCCTCTGGCCCTCACCAGCCACTGCCCTGGTCGGCGCCATTCTATTCCCCGCGGCCCTGGCCGTGGGCCTGCCGGCCATCTCGACGGCCATGTCCATGAACCTCTTTGGGCACGGCGTTGCCCTGTCCACCGACCTGGTCATCCAGGGCGCGCCTAACCTGACCGCCGAAGCCGCCGGCCTGCCGGTGAGCGACATCCTGGCCGCCAGCATCCCCCTCAACATCGCTGCCTCTGTCGCGGCCCTGATCGTGGCCTGGTTCGTGGTGGTCCGCAAGGACATCAAGGCCAACGTCGTCACCGAGACCGAATATCTGAGGTTTGCCGAGGAAGAGGAGAGCGCCAAGAACCGCGAGTTCTCGACCCTGGCCCGGACGGCAGCCTGGGTGGTGCCGGTGGCGTTTCTGCTGGACGTGATCGTCCTCATTGTCATGAAGATCCGCGGAGGCGATGCCACCGCCGTCCTGGGAGGCACGGCCCTGATCCTCCTGTCGGCCTTCTGCATCTGGAACAAGGGCCTCAAGGACGGCATGGACCAGATCACCGACTGCGTGCGCGAGGGCTTTATGTTCGGCCTGAAGGTCTTTGCGCCGGTGTTCCTGGTGGCGGGCTTTTACCTCATGGGCGTTCCCGGCCACGCAGAGGCCATCTTTGGCGACGCCGGCAAGCCCCTCATCATCGACCTGATCCAGGCGCTGAGCAATATCATTCCCACGGGCAAGGCCATCGTCGGGATCATGCACACCATCCTGGCCGGCATCACCGGGCTGGACGGCTCGGGCTTTAACGACCTGCCCCTGATGGGCGCCCTGGCCGCCTCCTGGGGCCAGGCGCTGGGCATCAAGACCGCGACCCTGGCCGCGCTGGGCCAGATCTCGATGATCTGGATCGGCGGCGGGACCATCGTCCCCTGGGCGGTGCTGCCCGTTTCGGCCATCACCGGCGTGCCGGCCATGGACCTGGTCCGCAAAAATTTCTGGCCCTGCATCGCGGGTGTGACGGCGGCCACGATCCTGGCCATCATCTTGATGTAGGCGGGAGACGCGGCCATCCCGTTCTACGTGCGAGGCGCCCCAGCCACGGCGGCTGGGGCGCCTCACCCCATCTCCCCCATCTACCTGGTCAAGGGCTACCATGACCTTTGACCCATTGACAGCGCGCCCGCTTGAGGATAGAATCCCTCAATGGGGAGGACTACACCTGCCGTTTTTGCCCATCGCCACCGGTCCCCAACGCCAGGCAGGAGAGAGCCATGGACAGCGATCTGCAGATTCGAGAGGCAGGCCCGGACGATGCGCCGGCCATCGTCGCCCTGGTGCAGGAGCTGGCCGCCACCGGTGGCTGGCACAGCCCTGTCACCGAGGAGTTTGCGCGGACCTACGTGGCGGCGCCGAGCTGTGGCGTCCTGCTGGCCGAGGAGGGGGGGCGGGTTCGTGGCCTCCTGAGCTACAGTGTGCGTCCCAACCTGTTTCACGCCGGCGACACGGCCCTCGTGGAAGAGCTGGTGGTGCGCCGGCCCGACCGTGGCCGTGGGATAGGCCACGCCCTCATGGACGCCTTCCTGCAAGGGATGCGTGCCCGGGGCTGTATCGAGGTCTCGGTTTCGACCATGCCCGACAACGAGAGGGCTCGGGCGTTCTACCGCGCCCACGGCTTTGATGACGAGGCACTGTTCCTGGAAAGGCACCTGGTATGAGCAGCGCGGCGGCGGTCGTCGAAGGAGCGCCCACCTACGTCCTGAGCTATTCGCGGCGCGTGCGCCTGGTGCGAGGCGCGGTGTTCTTTTTGTTGGCGGGCGGCGCCATCGCCAACTGGGTCCTGGCCTGGATCCGTTTTGCCGGGCCGGCGGTACAGGTCATCCTGGTGACCACCGCCGAGCTGGAGCCGACGATGCGCCTGCTGGCCGACACCCTGGCCCTCCAGCCGCTGCGGCCCCTCCTGGCGGCCCACCTGAGCCTGTTGCTGGCCGCCTGGGCGCTGTCCATCGCCGGCGACCTCCTGCCCGACCTGGCCCTGGCCGACGACGGCCTCATGGTCCGCCGCCTGCGTCGCTGGACCGTCGTACCCTGGGGCTCGCTCCGGGCGGTGCGGGCCATGCACCTGGGCGACGAGCGCTACCTGGTCCTGGTGCAGGGCAAATGGACCCGGCTGGCAGCCGGTCCGCGCCTGGTGAGCTTGCTCCTCGGCGCCGGGGCCACACCCGGCATTCTCCTCACCTCGGCCATGCGCGACTTTTTGCCGTTCATGGAGCGCCTCTACCACGAGATGAGCGCTGCTGTGGCCGAGCCGATCTACGACGACGATTTTTACTCGCTGCCCGCCGCCCTCGTGCTGGACCCGGCCAACGCCCTCGACTCGCTGGTCGACCAGGCCCGCGAGGATGGTTGGCCGCTGAGCCTCTCCGTCCAGGCGATGGCCGCCGTGCCCGCCGGCCTCATCGTTGTCCAGCTTCTCATCCTGCTTCTGCGGGGTGGGGCCTTGTGGAAGCCCCTGGCCCTGGCCGGCCTGTGCGGCCTGGAATGGGCCATGGGCGCCCTCTATCTCTATGCCCTGACCGAGATGTTCCAGGGGCGCGTCGAGTTTCGCGAGGCCGCGCTCCTCTATCCCCTGGCGCAGGTACCCCGGGCCCTCCTGGCCCTGCCCATGGCCATGCTCGCCGGCGCGGGCCTCGGATTCCCGGCCGCGGCCGTGGGCCTGGCCAGCGTGTTGTGGGCCGTCCTCCTCACGACCTTGCTCGTGCAGCGCCTCTATCGCCTGAAGTCGATGCTGCCCGCTGTCCCCGGCGCCCTGCTGCAGACCTTTTACCAGTTCCTGATCCTGGCCATCGTCTTTAACGCCTGAGCCGCCGCCTTGCGCCACGCGCCCCAAGCCGCCGGCCGGGGTGAGTTGCGCCTCCGGGTTGTGCCGCGCCCGTAACTTTTGTTCTGGCACTTTTTAAAGTATAATCTCCTGGCCAATCGCACCACGATCCTAGCTTTGGCTGGTTGGCAGAGGGAGCCATGAACCATTACCGTCAAACCCTTGCCGCGATCTGGGAAGCAGTGTCCGGCGAGGCGGCGTTGCAGAACGTCATCGACCTCAGCCGTTTCCACCGCATCCAGGCCAGCCCCGGCTACCGGCGCGCTGCCCAGTGGCTGCACCGCACCCTGACGCGGGCCGGGTTGGAGGCCGAAGTCCTTTCCTACCCCGCCGAGGAAGGGGTGCGCTTCTGGGCCTGGCCCAGCTTCCAGGAATGGGATTGCAGCGAGGCCACGCTGCACCTGATCGCCCCGGGGTCCGAGGCGGCGCTCCTGGCCGACTTTCGCGCCTGCCCCATCTCGCTCATCCAGCGCAGCGCCTCCTTTGACGGCGAGGCCGAGGTGGTGCTCCTGGAAGGGGCCCGGGATGGGGAAGTGGAGGCCGACTACGAGGGCCTCGAAGTCGCGGGCAAGATGGTGCTCACCCGGGGCGACGTGAGGCGCGTGCGCGAACTGGCTGTGCAACAGCGGGGAGCCGTGGGCATTCTCTTTGACGGCATGCGGTACGTCCCGCCCGTGCGCCTCCAGGGCGACCTGATGGACGCGCGCCAGTACACCGCCTTCTGGTCCGATCCCGGCACGTCGCGGGCCTTTGGCTTTGTCCTCACGCCGCGCCAGGGGCAGTCGCTGCGCCGCTTGCTGAAAAAGGGCGAGACGGTGCGGGTACGGGCCCGGGTGCTGGCCGAGGAGTACGACGGCAGCCTGGAGGTCGTCTCGGCTGCCATCCCCGGCACGGCGGATCAGCCCCAGGAGATCCTGGTCACGGCCCACCTCTGCCACCCGCAGCCCTCGGCCAACGACAACGCGTCGGGCGCCGCCGCCGCCCTGGAGGCGGCCCTCGCCCTCCAGGGCCTCGTCTTGGCGGGCGCTCTTCCGCGGCCCAGGCGCACCATCCGCTTCCTGTGGATGCCAGAGATGACCGGCACCATGGCCTATCTCTCCGGCCGGGAGGCCGAGTTGGGGCAGATCGTCGCCGGCCTGAACCTGGACATGGTCGGCGAAGACCAGGACCAGACCGGCGGCTCGTGGCTCATCGAGAGGCCGCCCGAGGCCATGGCCTCCTTTGCGCCCGAGTTGCTTGCCTGGCTGCGGGGGCTCTTGCCCGGCTTGCGGGGCATGCCGGACGTCTCGCCGAGCCACACGGGGATCGGCGGCTATGCCCTCTATCGCCAGGAGGAGGTGGCCTTCTCCGGGGGCAGCGATCACCTCATCCTCTCCGATCCCAGCGTCGCCATCCCGGCCCCCATGCTCATCCAGTGGCCCGACCGCTTTTACCACACCAGTGCCGACACGCCCGAGCGCACCGATCCGGCCAGCCTGGCCCGCGCCGCGGCGCTGGCGGCGGCCTATGCCTACTGGCTGGCCACCGCCGGGGAGCAGGAGGTGAGCAGCCTGGGGTTCCAAATGGTCGCCCGCTTCAAGGAGCGCATCGTGGACGAGGCCCGGCAGGCAGCCGCCGAGGTCATGGGGCTGGACGACGGCGCCGGCCTGGCGAATGCCCTGGCCGCCCTGGATCGCCGGCTGTCGTACGTCGTCGACCGGCAGCAGGCCGCCCTGACCAGCCTGCGGTCGCTGGCCCCCGTGCTTTGCCTGGTGGACGAGCTGCGCGAGCAGGTGGAGGAGACGGCCCGCCAGGAGTTGGCGTGGGTGCGGCAAGCGGCCGGCCTGCGGGCCGTACAACTGGGCCTGCCCGGCCTGCCGGAGGCCGAGCCCCTTGGCCTGGACGCCGCCGGCGAGGAAGCGGACCGCCTTCTGTGCCCCGTTCGGCTGGTGCGCGGCCCGGTTCCCCTGGATCAGTACCGGGCGACCCTGCCCGCCGAGGACCAGGAGGCCTGGAACCAACGCCTGGCGGCCGCCGGCGATGGCAGGCACCACACCCTGGCAACGCTGGCCCTCTTCTGGGCCGACGGCAAGCGCTCGATCCTGGAGATTGCCGACCTCGTGGAGATGGAATCCGGCGCCCGTGACGCCGGCCTGTTGTTGCACTATTTCCAGCTCCTGGAAAAGCTGGGCTTTGTGGAGCTACACCCCTGCTAGGAGGTAGAACGTGAAGATCCTGGTGACCGGTGGCGCCGGCTATATCGGTTCCGTGGTCGTGGAGTCCCTCGTCGCCCGCGGCGACGACGTGACCGTGCTGGATAACCTCAGCCAGGGCCACCGCGCCGCGGTTCACCCCGGGGCCCGGTTTGTCCAGGGGGATCTCTCAGATCCCCGGGCCGCCCGCGGGGTGCTGGCCGGCGGCGGCTTTGACGCCGTCATGCACTTTGCCTCCAACACCCTCGTCGGCGAGTCCATGGCCGAGCCCTTCAAGTACCTGGGCGACAACGTCGTCAACGGCCTGAACCTGCTGCGCGCCGCCGTGGAGAACGGTGCCGGCCGCTTTATCCTGTCGTCCACGGCCAACCTCTTTGACAAGCCCCGCCGCCAGCCCATCGACGAGGAAGAAGATATCGTGCCGGGCAGTCCATACGGCGAGTCCAAGTTCATGCTGGAGCGCGTGTTGCATTGGCTGGATCGCGTCCAGGGGCTGCGCTACGCCAGCCTGCGCTACTTTAACGCCGCCGGCGCCACCGCCGAGCGCGGCGAGGACCACGCCCCCGAGACACACCTCATCCCCCTCGTGCTCCAGGTGGCCCTGGGGCAGCGCGAGCAGGTCGAGATCTATGGCCAGGACTATCCGACGCCCGACGGCACTTGCGTGCGGGATTACATCCACGTCGTGGACCTGGCCGAAGCCCACATCCTGGCTCTCGAGGCCCTGGACCAGGGGAGCCGCACCTACAACCTGGGCAACGGCCAGGGCTACTCGGTGCACCAGGTCATTGACACCGCCCGCCAGGTGACGGGCCACCCCATCCCCACGGTGGACGGGCCGCGGCGGCCGGGGGACCCACCGGTGCTGGTGGCCAGCTCCGAACGCATCCGCCGCGAGCTGGGCTGGAAGCCCCGCTACCCTGCCCTGCGCGACATCATCCAGACCGCCTGGGACTGGCACCGCACCCACCCGGCAGGCTATGGCGAGCGGCAGGACACCGCATAAGGGCGGCGGCACCGGGGCAAGGTTGAGGGGCGTTCGTTGAGAGTCGCCGTAAACGCCTGGTTTCTGGACGAGCCCGGGAGCGGCAGCGGGCAATACCTGCAAGGTCTCCTGGGGGGCATGGCCGCCCTTGGGGGCCAGGAGGATCTGCCCGACCTGCTCCTCGTCGCGCCCCCGGACGCCCGGCGCCCGGAGCTGCCCGGCCTGTCCGTGGAGTGGTGGTCGCCGCCGGCAGGCCCCTGGCGGAGCAACGCCGGCAAGGTGGCCTTCGAGCAGGTGGCCTTTCCCCGCGCGTGCCGCCGCTGGGGCGCCGACGTGGCCCACGTGCCCTACTGGGGCTCGCCCTTATGGCCCTCGGTGCCCACCCTGGTGACCGTCCACGACCTCATTCCGCTGCTGCTGCCCGCCTACCGCGGCGGCCCCCTGGTGCGGCTCTATACCCGGCTGGCGTCGGCCGCGGCCCGGCGCGCGTCGTTGGTCCTGACCGACTCGCTGGCCTCCAAGGCCGACATCGAGGCGCACCTGCGCCTGCCTGGTGGCCGGGTGCGGGCCATCTACCTGGCCGTCGACGAGCGATTCACCCCCCGGCCCGATGCCCAGGATGCCGCCGTGCTGCGGCGCTATCGCCTGCCGCACCGCTACGTCCTCTACCTGGGACCCCACGACGTGCGCAAGAACGTCGCCGGCCTCCTGGAGGCCTTCCAGATCGTCGCCGAGGCCGACGCCGACGTCCAGCTCGTGGTGGGCGGCCGGCTGCCCGAGGCCAGCAACTCGCCCCTCTACGATCCGCGGCCCCTGGCCCACGCCCTGGGAATTGACGGCGAGGTCACGTTCACCGGCTGGGTAGCCGAGGAGCACAAGCCGGCCTTTTACCGCGGCGCGGCGTGCGCCGCCTTTCCCTCGCGCTACGAGGGCTTTGGGCTGCCCGCCCTGGAGGCCCTGGCGTGCGGCACGCCACTGGTGGCCAGCAATGCCGCCTCGCTACCCGAGCTGGTGGGCGATGCCGGCTTTGCCCTCGATCCCGACGACGTGCAGGGCATGGCCGGCGCCATGCTCGCCTGCCTGGTGGACGAGACCCTGGCCGCCGAGCTGCGGCAGCGGGGGCCTCGACAGGCGGCGCGGTTCCGCTGGTCCGAGACGGGCCGCGAGACACTGGCGGCGTACCGTGAGGTCGCCGGCGGAGGCCGCGGCGCGGGGACGGGGGCCTAGCGCGATGCGCGTCGTAATGCTGTCCAAGGCCTGCGTGGTAGGCGCCTATCAGAAAAAGCTGGAAGAGCTGGCCGCCCTGCCGGGCGTCGAGCTGACAGCCGTGGTGCCCCCCGCGTGGCGCGACGAGCGCGGCGTGCTGGAGCTGGAGCGGCAGCACGTGACCGGCTATGAGCTGGTGGTCGAGCCCATGGTCCTCAACGGGCAGTTTCACACCCACTTCTATCCCGGCCTGGGGCGCGTCCTGCGCCGGGTGCGGCCCGACCTGGTGCACATCGACGAGGAGCCCTACAACCTGGCCACCGCCCACGCCCTTTGGCTGTCGAGGCGGGTTGGCGCCCGCACCCTATTTTTCTCCTGGCAGAACCTGTTCCGCACCTATCCGCTGCCCTTCCGCCTCCTGGAGCGCTACGTCCTGGGCCACGTCGACGGCGCCATCGTCGGCAGCCAGGAAGCCGGGCAGGTCTGGCGGCGAAAGGGCTACCGCGGCCCCCTGGCCGTCATCCCCCAGTTTGGGGTAGACCCGGCCATCTACCGGCCTGAGCCGGAGCGCGCCCCCGGCGGGCGTGGCTTTCTCATCGGCTACGTGGGGCGGCTGGTGGAGGAAAAGGGCGTGGATCTGCTCCTGGCGGCCCTCAGCTCGCTGCCCGGGACGTGGCGGGCTTGCATCCTGGGCAGCGGCCCCGAACGCCAGGCGCTCCAGGATCAGGCGGGCCGCCTGGACCTCTCCGGCCGGGTCACTTTCGACGCCTGGATCGGCTCGGCGGGGATGCCCGCCTACTACCGCCAGTTGGACGTCCTGGTCATGCCCTCCCGCACGCGCCCCAACTGGAAGGAGCAGTTTGGCCGCGTGGCCGTAGAGGCCATGGCCTGCGGGGTGCCGGTAGTCGGCTCCGACTCGGGCGAGATCCCCCACGTCCTGGGCGACGCCGGCCTGATCTTTGCCGAGAACGACGCCGCCGGCCTGGGCGCCCACCTGGCCCGCCTCATGCAGGACGCCGGGCTGCGGGCCGAGCTGGCCCGGAAGGGTCGCCAGCGCGTCCTGGAGCACTATACCCAGGCCCGCATCGCCGCCGCCACCCACGAGGTCTACCGGGACATCCTCGCGCAGTAACCGGGAATTTGTTTGGCATCCGGGGCGAGACGTGGTATACTTGACTCCGCGGGCGAGCAGTTGCTCCGAGGAGGTGTTTAACAGTGGAAGTATGGCGTGACATCTCTCTGATCTGGCTGATTTTCCTGGCCACCATCAGCGTCTTGCCCTTTGCCATCGCCTTCTTTTTTGCGATCAGGGGCCTGGCCAAGCTGCGGGGGCTCGTCAAGAGGTACGCTCCCGTGGCCCAGGAAAAGGCGTACACGGTGGCCGTCAAGAGCGACGACGTCAGCCAGAAGGTCGCCAAACCGTTTATCGTCGCCTATGCCAAGACGGCACAGGCCCGGACCATGACCAGAGCCATCACCAGGAGGACCGAACCATGACCAGACAGCAGAAAATCGTCATCGCCGGGGCCATTCTTGGCGGAGCACTCGGTGCCGCCGGGGGCTTTTTGTTCAGCCGGGGCGTCGAAGAGACGGGCCGCGGCTTGGGCGAGATCTCGGCCCAATCTCTGCCCACCGGCGAGCTTGTGCGCCTCGTCATCTCGATCATGGGCGTGCTGCGCAGCATCGCCGAGCTGGGACAAAAGGCCTGAGCTTCCCGGGCAGGACCATGCCGGCTTCAGAGTTGAAGCCGGACAGGGTTTTGACTCGGCTCTCGTTTGGGGCTATAATGCCGCCTGCGAAAGGATGCTTCGCGGCGGAAGCATCGGAACAAGGAACGTTTGAGGAGGCGTAAACGTGTACGAAATCCTGGCAAAAGAGGCTCTGGGCCCGGTTACCAAGTTGTACGAGGTCCATGCCCCTGTTGTGGCGCAAAAGGCACGCGCCGGCCAGTTTGTTATTGTGCGCCTGACGGCGGAAGGGGAGCGAATCCCCCTGACCATCGCCGACTATGACCGGGAGCGGGGCAGCATTACCCTGGTCGTCCAGGAGTTGGGCAAGACCACCATGCAGATGGCCACCCTCCAGGTCGGCGACCACCTCGCCAGTTTCACCGGTCCCCTGGGCATCCCGAGCGAGATCGAAAACTATGGCACGGTCTTGTGCGTGGGCGGCGGCGTTGGCATCGCGCCCATCTATCCCATCGCCCGCGACCTGAAAGAGGCCGGCAACACGGTCATTTCCATTATTGGTGCGCGCAACAAGGACCTCCTCTTCTGGGAGGAAAAGATGCGGTCCGTCAGCGACGAGCTCGTCATCTGCACCGACGATGGCTCCTGCGGCCGCCATGGCCTGGTAACGCTTCCCCTGAAAGAGTTGCTCGAGTCGGATCGTCCCATCGAGCACATCTGGTGCATCGGCCCGGCCATCATGATGAAATTCGCCATGCTGACCATCCAGCCCTTTGGCGTGCCGACGACGGTCAGCCTGAACTCCATCATGGTCGATGGCACCGGGATGTGTGGCGCCTGCCGTGTCGAGGTGGGTGGCCAAACCCGGTTCGTCTGCGTCGACGGGCCCGAGTTCGACGGCCATCAGGTGGACTGGGATCAGCTCCTGGCGAGGCAGCGCATCTATTTGGAGCAGGAAAAGCAGGCCGTGGAGCGCTGGCACCACGAATGCCAGTGCGGACAGGGATCATAGGCGAGGAGACAGTGATGTCGGAAGACCTTCGGTCCATGAGCCAGAGCGAAAGGATGAAGCTGCCGCGCCAGCCGATGCCCACGCAGCCGGCGGATGAGCGCGCCCACAACTTTTTCGAGGTGGCTCTTGGCTATAGCGACGATATAGCAGCCCTGGAGGCAGCTCGCTGCCTGCAATGCAAGCGACCCAAGTGCGTCGAGGGCTGCCCGGTGAACGTCAACATTCCGGCCTTTATCGAGCGGCTGCGCGAGGGTGATATGCCCGGCGCCGTCCGCGCCTTGAAGGCCGACAACAGCCTGCCGGCTATCTGCGGGCGCGTGTGCCCCCAGGAAACCCAATGCGAGGCGCTGTGCGTGGTGGGCAAGAAGCAGCAGCCCGTGGCCATCGGCCGGCTGGAGCGCTTTGTCGCCGACTGGGACCTGGCCCATGCCTCTCCGCCCCCCGAGCTGCCGCCGCCTACGGGCAAGAGGGTGGCGGTCATTGGCTGCGGACCGGCGGGCCTCACCTGCGCCGGAGACCTGGCGCGCCGTGGGCACCAGGTGACCATCTTTGAGTCGCTGCACGCACCGGGCGGGGTGCTCATCTATGGCATCCCCGAGTTCCGGCTGCCCAAGGGCATCGTGCACGCCGAGGTGGACTATGTCCGGAGCCTGGGCGTCGAGCTACGGCTGGATATGGTCATCGGCAAGACCTACACGCTCGACGAGCTGCTGAACGAGCAGGGCTACGACGCCATCTTCCTGGGGACCGGGGCGGGCCTGCCCATGTTCATGCACATCCCCGGCGAGAACTATAACGGGGTGCTCTCGGCCAACGAGTTCCTGACCCGCACCAACCCGATGAAGGCCTACCTCTTTCCCGAGTGGGATACGCCGGTCAAGGTGGGCGCGAGGGTGGTCGTCGTCGGCGCCGGGAACGTGGCCATGGACGCGGCCCGCTGTGCCCTGCGGCTGGGCGCCGAAGAGGTGCACATCGTCTATCGCCGCTCCAGCGAAGAGGTTCCGGCCCGCGGCGAAGAGGTGCACCACGCCGAAGAAGAGGGCATCATCTTTGACTTCTTGACCAACCCCGTCGAGGTCTATGGCGACGAGAAGGGCTGGGTGCGCGGCATGCGCTGCATTCGCATGCAGCTTGGCGAGCCCGATGCCAGCGGCCGGCGCCGCCCCCTGCCCATCGAAGGCTCCGAGTTCGACATGGCCGTCGACATGGTGGTCATGGCCCTGGGCACGCGGCCCAACCCCCTGGTCTTTACCGAGTCGGGCGGGCTGGAGCGCACCCGACACGGCACGGTCGTGGCCGACGAGAAAACGGGCAAGACCACCAAGGACCGCGTCTGGGCCGGCGGCGACATTGTCACCGGCGCGGCCACCGTCATCTCGGCCATGGGCGCCGGCAAGGCCGCCGCCGCGGACATCGACCGCTACCTGCGGGGCGAGGCCGTCGTCGAGGAGGCCGCAGCGGTCGCTGCTAGCGCCTGACGGGTACAATTCAACAATCGCAATGCCCCCGGCTGCCATGGCCGGGGGTTTTTTTATGACGCGCCCATCGCGCCAACGCGCTTGTAATTTTTCACATTTCATGCTATAATTATTCTCGCCCGCGCAGCGCAGCCGCTGCCGCAATTCTCTCAATGTACGCAATCCGTTCCCAAAAACCCATACACACTGTTTATCGTCGCTGCCGCCGGGCCATGACGTTTGGCCCGGCGGTGCCCTGATCGACTGCGTTCCTGTATGTTGGCCAGGGCTGTGTCCACCCAAAAGGAGGAAGAATGAGAATCAACCGAGCACCAATGTTCCGCCTGGCCGCACTCGTGGTGGTGCTCCTGATCGTGGCCGGCTGCGCACCCCTGCCGGCAGCCACGCCCACCACGGGGGCGGTAGTGACGTTCACGCCCGTGGCGAGCGCGACGCCCGGCGCCGGCGAGACGCCTGCCACGGCGGCGCCCGGTGAAACCACCGAGCCCACCGCCACCACACAGCCAACGGAGGAGGCCACGGGCACGGCACAGCCGACGGAAGGTGCCACCGGCACACCCCCGCCTGCGACCGCCACGCCGACCCAGCCGTCGGTGGGGGCCACAGCCACGGCGCAGCCGACCAGCACGCAGGTGCCGCCCACGGCCACGGCGCAACCGACGAACACACCGGTTCCCCCCACGGCGACGCCGCAGCCGACGAACACACCGGTGCCGCCCACGGCGACGCCGACCATGACGCCCACCCCCCCGCCACCGCAGATTACCGACTGGCGAGGCGAGTACTTTGACGACCTGTCCCTCCAGCCGCCGGCCGTCGTGGTACGCAACGACCGCGTCGTGGACTTTCAGTGGGCCGCGGGCGAGTCGCCTGCAGCGGGGATCCCCACCGAGGGCTATTCCGCGCGCTGGAGCCGGGACTGGAACTTTGATACGGGGAACTATCGCTTCGAGGTCGTGGTCGACGACGGGGCCCGCCTGTGGGTGGGCGACAACCTGATCATCGACGCCTGGACCGACGGCGCGCCCCGCGAGTACGCCGCGAACCTCTACCTGCAGGGCCAGGTGCCCATCCGCCTGGAGTACTATAACCGCCTGGGCGGGGGTCGCATACGGCTCAACTGGGACCGGGTGACGAGGTATCCCGACTGGCTGGGCAGCTATTACAGGGGCCGCGACCTGAGCGGACTGCCCTACTTCCAGCGTAACGACGCGAACGTCGACTTTAACTGGGGTGCGGATGCGCCCCGCTCCGACATGCCGGCCGACAACTTTTCCGTGCGCTGGTCGCGTCGGGTGAGCCTGGATCGGGCCGGCACCTATCGCTTCCGGATCGTGGCCGACGATGGCGTGCGCTTCTGGGTTGACGATCGCCTGGCCGTCGACGCCTGGAGCGATGGTTACAGCGAGCACGACGTTTCCCTCGAGCTGGCCGCGGGCGGCCACGACCTGCGCCTGGACTACTACGAGCACCTGGGCGGCGCCCTCGTCCGCCTGACCATGACCTACGTCGGCGCGCCGGCGACGGCCACGTCCACGCCCACGCCTACGCCCACGTCCCCGCCGCCGACGGCGACCTTTACTCCGACGGCGACGGGCCAGCCGCCGACGGCGACGTTTACCCCGACGGCGACGGGCCAGCCGCCGACGGCGACCTTTACTCCGACGGCGACGGGCCAGCCGCCCACGGCGACGTTTACCCCGACGGCAACGGGCCAGCCGCCCACGGCGACCTTCACGCCGACACCGCCACCGCCCACGGTCGAACCGCCGCCACCGGGCCTGCGGCCCTCGATCCGGATCGAATCGGTCACGCGAAGCGCGGAGGGCCAGACCCTGGAACTCGCAGGCAGCGGCTGGCCGGCCAACACCCGGGTGGACCTGTTCCTCAACCGCGTAAGTCGTGAGGATGAGGTCTCAACGAGCCTTGGCCAGGCAACTACGGACGCCCAGGGCAACTTCCAGGCCCAGGTGCTCGTGCCGGCACAGCAAGGGCCGGCGCTGACGGCCAGGCTGGAGATCGTGGCGCGCACCGCCGACGGCGCCTATGAGGCGCGGACCATCATCCGGTCGCTGAGCAGCCCCGGAGAGCGCCCAACGGTCCAGGCGCCGGGTGTGCCCCCGCCCAGGAGCGAGCGTTCCGGCGGCGTGTTTGTTCCCTTTGACCCCATCCAGGCTTCGGACGAGCGCTTTGCCGTGTCCGAGCCCACCTACCTGGTCCTGGACAGCGCGGAAGCCTGGGCGGCGAACTTTGGCGAAGGGGCGCCACCTGCCGATCCTCCCATCGACTGGGAGCGGGAGTACGTGGTGGGTGCCTTCCTTGGCTCACAGACGGCCGAGGTGGACGCCCAGGTTGAAACGGTGACGAGCATGGACGGTACGGTGGTCGTGCAGCTCTCGTCGGCCGTGCCCGACATGGGCGCCCCGGCCGAGGGTCGCGAGACCCGACCCGGCACGCTCATCCGCATTCCGCGGGCCGAGGTCGAGCGGGCGGTGGGGAGCGCCGCCGAGCCGAGCTTTGCCATCGTCGATGCCAGCGGTGCCCTGCTGGCCCAGGGTACGCCCGGCGCGCAGCCCCTGGGCGCCGCCATGGCCTTGCAGTCGGCACCCGCGCCCTCCGAGCCCGGTGCCCTGGCCCTGCCAGAGGTCGAAGAGAGCGCGGATCTCACGCCTGGGCCGGAGGCCCAGACGGAGGCCGAGGCGGCCAAGGAGCCCTTTGTCGCAGAGACAGAGCCCGAGGCCGCCGCCGAGCCCGTCGCCGAAGCCCGGGGGCAGGCAGAATCGGCGCCCCGGACGGCCGTCCTGGGCTGGGTGGTCCTGGCCCTGTGGGCGCTCGCTGTCGCTGCCCTAATCGCGGGCGCCTGGTTCCTCATCCGGCGCGCGCAGCGAGACTAGACGAATGGCCGGCCCGGCGCCCTGCGCCGGGCCGGCCCCTCACTTCGCAGGGCCGGCCTGGAACCAGCGTTCCTGGAGCGCCTCCAGCGTGCCGTCCTCGCGCATCTCGAGGAGCACGCGGTTGATCTCGGACAGCAGGCGAAAGCTGTCGGGGCGCACGGGGACGACATAGTTGACGTCGGCCAGGGGCTCGCCGGCAAGGCGCAGCCCCTGGCATTCTTGCATGTAGGTCAGGGCGGCGATGCGGTCCACCAGGGCCACCTCCACCTCGCCGGCCTGCAGGGCGCGCAGGGCCGCGGGCGCGGTGTCGTAGCGGCGCACACCCAGGCTTTGCAGCAGGGCCCGCTGCCGGCTGTCGCCCTCGGGCACGAACCCCCACTCGACGCCGACGGACCGGCCCACCAGGTCCTCGGCGGTGACGACGTCCTCCGTTTCTTCCGCGGTGACCATCACCAGCCCGGCGTTGAAATAGGCCACCGAGAAGGCCACGTCCTGGGTGCGCATCGGCTCGTAGGGCAGCGCCGAAAGGACGGCGTCGCAGCGGCCGGCCAGGAGGGCGTCGTACAGGCCGTCAAAGCCCACGGTCACGATCTGTGCTTCTACGCCGGGCGCCAGGCGCGCAGCCAACTGCCGGGCCAGGTCGACGTCAAAGCCCTCGATCTGGCCCGTGCCGTCCGCGATGGATTCGAAGGGCGGCCAGCTTGGATCGGTGCAGACCGGAAGGACGCCGGTCTCGACCACGCGCTCCCAGGTGGCGTCCACGCCTTCGGGAAGGGCTCGCAGCAGCAGCCAGATGGCCACGGCCAGCAAGGCCAGGAAAAGGCCGGCCAGGCAGCCCCACCGGGCGCGCTGCCGGGGGTTGTCGCCCGTGAGTCGCCAGCGTCGCGCCGGCCTTGCCGTCGCGCCCACCGCTACTGCTCCTCTCCCCGGGCATAACGCTGCACGGCGTAATAAATCGGCTTCGGAAGAAAGTCGACCGTTGCGAAGGTGAAATAGTCCTGGTAGGTGTTGGCCGACCGAGGGTAGCGAAAGGCCCACAGCACCACCGCCTGGCACCAGGGCCACTCTTCGGCGGCCAGTTGGTAAGCGCGCAGGGTAAATGCCGCCCGCTGCGAAGGTTGCACCGCCTTGGTCCAGCGAGGATGATCGTTCCAGCCCCCCTCGGTGACGTAAATGGGCATCGCCTCGTGGCCGGCCTCGACCAGGAGCTGGCGCAGCAGCTCGGTGCGGCGCCAGTTCACGGCGTCGGGGCTGGCCGGGGCGTCGGGGGGCGCCTGCCAGCCGTAGGCGTGCACCGCCAGGGCGTCCATCGCCTGCCCGGCACCCGCTGCCAACATGCGCTCCAGGTAGGCCAGGTCGTTCATGCCCTCGGGGTCGCCGACGGGGGCCAGGGTGGGCGCCAGCGCGCCGCCCAGCACCACCACCTCGGGATTGGCGGCCTTGGCCGGTCCGTAGACGGCCCGCAGCAGGGCCGCATAGCCCTCGGGGTCCACGGGCCGGTAGCCCCATTCGAGGCTGATGTTGGGCTCGTTCCAGATGACCAGGTGGGACACGCGGCCGGCAAAGTGCTGCGCGAAGGCGGCCACATAGGCGGCGAAATCGTCATAGTGGGCCTCGTCGAGGTAGGTGACCGTGGTGGCCTGCACGTCCGGGTCGGGCCGAACCCACTCGGGCACGAAACCCAGCCGGGCGATGACCGTCAGTCCCTGGCGCCGGGCGTGGTCCACCACCAGGTCGGCGTGGGTCCAGTCGTAGCGGCCCGGCGCGGGCTCGTGGTAGGCCCAGGGAAAGTACTCCACGATCCAGGGGGTGCCCATCTCGCGCACCATCTCCAGGCTGCGCTTGACCTTCCAGGGCTCCACCTCGTCGGTCAGGCGGGTGTGGATGCCCATGAGTGGGTTGGCGGTGTGCACGTGCTGCTGTGGGCCCAGGGCGACCAGGGGCCGCTGAGGAGCGCCCGCCATCAGCGCCAGCAGCAGTAGCATCCCTTGCCGCAGCCCGGCCCGGCTCGCTCTTTGCCCTGCCATGGCGGCCATTATAGCAGCGAACCGGCCCGTTGGCAACGGAAGGGCAGCGGTTGACACTCCCCCTCCCTGGTGTTATAATGGCCGCGCTTCCAAAAAGAAAGGGAAAACGGAGCGGTTCCTTGGACATTTCGGTCGTCGTGCCCGTGCTCAATGAAGAGGAGAGCCTGCCGCACCTGCACCAGAAACTGACAGAGGCGCTGGCGGGCAGTGGCTACAGCTACGAGATCGTCGTCGTCGACGACGGCAGCACGGACCGCAGCTTCGAGATTATGTGTCAGCTCCAGCGCAAGGATCCCCATCTGCGCGTCGTCCGCTTTCGCCGCAACTATGGACAGACGGCGGCCTTTACCGCCGGTTTTGACCGTGCCCGGGGCGACGTGGTCATCACCATCGACGCCGACCTGCAGAACGACCCGGCCGACATCCCGGCCCTCATGGTCAAGATGGCCGAGGGCTATGACGTGGTGAGCGGCTGGCGGGTGGACCGCCAGGACCGGTTCCTCGACCGGCGCCTGCCCTCCATCCTGGCCAACCGCCTCATCGGCTGGTCCACCGGCGTGCGCATCCACGATTATGGCTGCTCGCTCAAGGCCTACCGCCGCGAGGTCCTGGCCGACGTCCGCCTCTATGGCGACCTGCACCGCTTTATCCCCGCCCTGGCCAGCGCCGCCGGGGCCCGCGTGACCGAGATCCCGGTGCGCCACTATGCTCGCCGCTATGGCAAGGCCAAGTACGGCCTGTCGCGGACGTTCAAGGTGGTCCTCGACATCCTGGCCGTGCGCTTTCTGATGAGCTTTGCCACGCGCCCCATCCAGATCTTTGGCCTCCTGGGCCTGGCCTCCTTTCTGGTGGGCACGGCCATGCTGGCCTATCTGGCCGTGGTGCGCCTGTTCCTGCTGCAGCCCATCGGCGACCGGCCCCTGACGCTCCTGGGCATCCTGTTGACCATGCTGGGCGTGCAACTGGTGACGACGGGGCTGCTGGCCGAGATTGTCACGCGGACCTGGTACGAGAGCCAGGGCAAGCGCATCTATACCGTGCGGGAAGAGCTGCCGCGGTGCGAGGACTAGGGACAGGCCAACCTGGTCGATCTGATCGGGTGGGTCGATCCAGCCGCTACCGCGTCCTGGTCGTGGCGCCCACGCCGTTCTTTGCCGACCGGGGCTGCCACGTGCGCATCTACGAAGAGATCCGGGCGCTGCAGGCCTTGGGCCATGAGGTCGAGGTCTGCACCTACCACCTGGGGGACGAGCGCCCGGGCATCAAGACACATCGCACGCTGCGCATACCATGGTACAAGAAGCTCGCCGCGGGGCCGTCGTGGCACAAGCTCTACCTGGACCTGTTCCTCCTGGCCAAGACCTGGCGTGTGGGCCGCAGGTTTCGGCCCGACCTGATCCACGGCCACCTGCACGAGGGCGCCGCCATCAGCTGGCTCGTCGGGAGGCTGCTGGGAGTGCCGGTCGTCGGGGACTTCCAGGGGAGCCTGGCGGGCGAGATGCAGGCCCACCGCTTTATCCCGGCCCGCGGCTGGGTCCGCCGTTTCGTGGCCCACAACGAGGGCTGGATCGACCGCCTGCCCGACGTGGCCGTGGCCTCGTGCAGCGACGTGGCCGAAGAGCTGCGCGGCTTTGGCGTCTCCGAAGCCATCGTCGCCCTGGACGGCGTCGACACCGAGACGTTCCGGCCGGGGCTGGACGGGGGTGAGCTGCGGGGCCTGGTGCCGCCGGGGCGCCGGGCCGTGGTCTATCTCGGCATCCTGAGCCCTTACCAGGGCGTCGACCACCTGCTGGAGGCCGTGCCCCTGGTGCTGGACCGGGTGCCGGAGGCCTACTTTCTCCTCATGGGCTATCCCGACGAGGAGCGGTACAGGCAAAAGGCCCGGGACCTGGGCCTGGAGGGCCACGTGGCCTTTCCGGGACGGGTGGACTATGACCGGGCGGCGCACTACCTGTCCCTGGGCGAGGTGGCGGTGGGCCCGAAGCTGTCCGAGACCGAATCGAACGGCAAGCTTTACAACTATATGGCCTGCGCGCTGCCCACCGTGGCCTATGATACGCCACCCAGCCGCGAGATCCTGGGCGACCTGGGGGTCTATGCGCCCGCGGGCGACGTGCAGGCCCTGGCCGAGGCCATCGCCGGGCTGCTGCAGGATCCCGAGGGCGCGCGGGCCCTGGGGCAGAGGCTGCGCCGGCGCGTGATCGAGTGTTTCTCGTGGGAGAACACGGCGCGGCAGTTGCTAAAGGCGTACGCCCGGGCAGGCGCGGGCGGCAAAGGGCGGGGCCGGTGAGGGGCGGATTTGCCGCCCTTTCGGCGGAGGTGAGCGAGAAGGCAGGTGCGGGTGGTGCAGACTGAAAGCCGGCTGCGCGGCCGAATCCTGAACGTCCTGAAGGTGCTGGTCAGCCTGGGAGTGCTGGCCATCATCCTGACCAAGATCGACCTCCAGGAAGTGCTCCCCGTCCTGGCGGCCATGGACTGGCTGCCCTTCCTGGGCGCCCTGGCCCTCTTTCTGAGCGGCTCGCTGGTTCGCGCCTACCGCTGGGGCTCCCTCGTCTGGGCCCTCGGCGTGCGGGTGAGCTGGGCGCGCCTGGTGTTCCTCTATTTCGTGGGCGCCTTTTTCAGCCAGATCCTGCCCACGGGCGTGGGCGGCGACGCGGTGCGCATGTACGAGCTGTCGCGCGACGACCACCGCGCCGCGCCGGCCATCAGCTCTGTCCTGGTCGACCGCTTCCTGGGGCTCCTGGTGCTCTTTGCCATGGCCCTCCTGGCGCTGGTGGGGGGGTATCGTCTCGTAACACCCGGGGAGCGGCTGCTCATCGCCGCCCTCTTTGGCGCCAGCCTGGTGGCCGCAGGCCTGGTGTTGCAGCGCCGCTGGCTGGAAACCTGGGGCCGCCGCCTGGGCGCCGGCCGGTTGCTCAGCCGGTTCAAGATCCTCGGCGAGCTGTACGAGTCGCTGCACCTCTACGGGTGGCCCGCCCTGCTGCGGGCCACGGCCGCGTCCGTCGCCTGGAACCTGATCCTCATCCTGGGCTACTACCTGCTGGGCCAGGCCGTGGGCGTCGACCTGGCGCTGTGGTACTATTTTCTCCTGGTGCCCATCATCTCGGTCTTTTTGATGCTGCCCTCCCTGGGAGGCCTGGGGGTGCGCGAAGGCGTGACGTTGGTGGTGTTCACCCAGGTGGGCGTCCCGGAGCCCCGGGCCCTGGCCCTGGGCCTGGCCTACCTGCTCACCCTGTGGATCACCGCCCTCCTGGGCGCCGCCCTCTACATCCTCCAGGGGTTCCGCAACGCCCGTCGCCCGGATTGAGATCCCGCCCCGGCCGGCCCGCGGGCAGCAGCGGCAATTCTGATTTTAGCGAGGCGCAAGCCCGACTCTGCTTATTCGCTCAGCGTGAATCGGCAGATCCACGCCCGGACCGCCAGATCTGGCGATCTGGCGGGAGCAAGCGGGCCAAACCCGAGCCATACTCAGAATTCCTGCGGACAGCAGTGCGGAGCTTGGCAGAACCCGAGCTTTTATGCTATACTAACCAGAAAATAACTCTACAAGAGTTGGCATAGAAGCGGAGGGACTACAATGGCAAGGAACAAAAAACTGGGCATCCTGACCGGTGGAGGCGACGTCCCCGGGCTCAACCCCGCCATGAAGGCTGTCGTCGAGACGGCCATCGACTCGGGCTGGGACGTGATCGGCGTCCGGCGGGGCTGGGGTGGCTTGCTCCACTGCAACACCGAAAGCCCCCAGGCCCGCAAGAACCTGTTCGTCAACCTGACCAAGACCGCCGTGCGCACCATCGACCGAACGGGTGGCACCTTTCTCCACACGTCGCGCACCAATCCCCAACGGGTAAGGGCCAGCGACGTCCCCGACTTTTTGGAGGGCACCGGCCGGCTCGTAGAAACCGAGGAAGGGGTGGAAGTCTTTGACTTCACGCCGCACATCCTCAACGTCCTGGAGTTCCTGGAGATCGATGCGCTGATCCCCATCGGCGGCGACGACACGCTGTCCTATGCCGCCCGTCTGCACCAGGAGGGCTTTCCCGTCGTGGCCATCCCCAAGACGATGGACAACGACGTGTACGGCACGGACTACTGCATCGGTTTTTCCACGGCCGTCACCCGCAGCGTGGAGTTTATCACTTCGCTGCGCACGCCCAGCGGCTCCCACGAGCGCATCGCCATCGTGGAGCTGTTCGGCCGCAACTCGGGCGAGACGTCCCTCATCGCCGCCTACCTGGCCGACGTCGACCGGGCCATCATCTCCGAGGTGCCCTTTGACGTCCGGAAGCTGTCCCTGCTCCTGGTGCAGGACAAGTACAACAACCCCAGCAATTATGCCATCATGACCATTTCGGAGGGCGCCCACGAGGTGGGCGGAGACCTGGTGCACTATGCCGGCGACGAGGATGCCTACGGCCACAAGAAGCTGGGTGGCATCGGCGCCGTCCTCGGCGAGAAGCTCAAGGAGCTGACAAACGAGAACATCATCTACCAGCAGTTGGGCTACCTCATGCGCAGCGGGGCCCCCGACTCGTTGGACCGCATGGTGGCCGTCAGCTATGGCCTGCTGGCCATGGACCTCGTCGCCCAGGGGCGCTCGGGCCGCATGGTGGCCCTGCGCGACGGCGTCTACACCCACGTGCCCCTCAGCCGCGTCGTCTCCGGGGTCAAGCGCGTGGACGTGGACGAGATGTATGACCGGGAGCAGTACCGGCCCAAGATCGCCGACATGCTCGGAAAGCCCATGTTCCTGTACTAGCGAGACGTCGTTGCCCTGTCTGGAGATTGTGTGCGCCGCCCAGTATGACGGGTTAGAGAGAAGGATGGGTCAGAGAGTTTAAAGGAGAGATGCGCTGGTGGGCGAGCAATTTGCAGAAGCACTGACCTTTGACGATGTCCTCCTCGTGCCGGGGCGCTCGGAGGTGCTGCCCCACGAGGTCGATCTGAGCGTGACCCTCACGCCCGGACTCCAGCTCAACATCCCCCTGCTGTCGGCCGCCATGGACACGGTCACCGAGGCCCGGCTGGCCATTGCCCTGGCACGAGAAGGGGGTGTAGGCGTCATCCATCGCAACCTCGCTCCGGAGCAACAGGCTGAGGAGGTGGACAAGGTCAAGCGCAGCGAGTCGGGCATGATCGTCGATCCCATTACCCTGGTGCCGCACGCCACCATTGGCGACGCCGAAGCCATCATGAGCAAGTACCACATCTCGGGCGTGCCCATTACCGAGGACGGCAACCGCCTGGTGGGAATCCTCACCAACCGCGACGTGCGTTTCGTCACCGACATGGAGCTGCCCATCCACAGCCTCATGACGCCTGCCAGCCGCCTGGTGACGGCCCCGGTGGGGACCACCCTGGAGGACGCGGTGCACATCCTTCAGGAGCACCGCATCGAAAAGCTGCCCCTCGTCGACGGCGAGGGGGTGCTCAAGGGGCTCATCACCGTCAAGGACATCATGAACCGGCGGGACTTTCCGCGGCGCGCCACCGACGCCCGCGGCCGGCTGCTGTGCGGCGCGGCCATCGGCGTCGGCGAGGCCGCCCTGGAGCGGCTGGCGCCCCTGGTCGAAAAGGGGCTGGACCTGGCCGTGGTGGACACGGCCCACGGCCACACGGCGGGCGTGCTGTCCACGGTGGAGCAGGTCAAGGCGCGCTACCCGCACCTGACCCTGGTGGCCGGCAACGTGGTCACTGCGGGGGGCACCCGGGACCTCATCGACGCCGGGGCCGACGTGGTCAAGGTGGGCGTGGGCGCCGGCTCCATTTGCACGACGCGCGTGGTGACGGGGGCCGGCATGCCCCAGATCACGGCCATCCAGGCCTGCGCCGCCGAGGCACGCCCCCGGGGCGTCGCCGTGGTGGCCGACGGCGGAATCAAGTACTCGGGCGACATCACCAAGGCCCTGGCGGCGGGCGCCGACGCCGTCATGCTGGGCAGCCTGCTGGCCGGCCTGGAGGAGGCCCCCGGCGAGCTGGTGATCCTCGAGGGGCGCCACTTCAAGGAGTACAGGGGCATGGGCTCCCTGGGCGCCATGAAGGGACTGGCGCGGGATCGCTACGCCACGGGACAGAGGGGCGGCAAGCACGTGCCGGAGGGCATCGAGGGGCAGGTGCCCTACCGGGGGCCCCTGGCCGAATACGTGCTGCAGTTGATGGGCGGGCTGCGCTCGGGCATGGGCTACGTGGGCGCCTGTGACCTGGCCGACCTGCGGCGGAAGGCGCAATTTGTGCGCATCAGCCACGCCGGCCTTATCGAGAGCCATCCCCACAGCGTGCTGGTGACCAAAGAAGCGCCAAACTATCCCACCAGCCCTCAGTAGTGGTGGGACCGTTGTCGGAATCGGATCTACAGGCCATCCTGGCGGCAGTGGCCGCCTCCAAGAAGTACGGGGGCGTGTGCCCCGACACGGTGCGGCGCATCGCCGCCCGCGAGCTGGCCGCCCGGCGCAGCGTCAAAAACGCGGTCAAGGCCACCAAGCGCCGCCTGCACCAGGTGTATGGCGCCTTCGAGCAAGCGCTGGACGCCGAGGCGGCGTTCAGAGAGTTGGCGGAGGCGTGGGGTGGGGGCCAGGACGAAAGGCGGGCGGCCTGCCGTGCCGTCCTGGCCCTGCACAGCTCAACCCGCGAGCGGCTGCCCATCCTGGACCGCTTCTACCCCGCCCTATGGGAGATCGTGGGGCGGCCGGGAACGGTCCTGGACCTGGGCTGCGGCCTGAATCCCCTGGCCTGGCCCTGGATGGGGCTGCCTCCCACCACGACCTACGTGCCCCTGGACATCGACTGCCAGCGCATCGCTTTCGTCAACCGCTTTCTGGACCTCGCCGGGCTGGCTCCCCTGGCCCGCTGCCAGGACCTGCTGACCCGGCCGCCCGCCGACCAGGCAAGCGTGGCTCTGATGCTCAAGCTGAGCCCCACGCTGGAGCGGCAGGAGGAAGGCGCCACGCTCCGCATCTTGAGGGAGCTGCGGGCGCCGTCGGTGGTGGTCAGTTTTGCCGTCGCCAGCCTCACCGGCCGTCGCAAGGGCATGGAGGAGCAATACAGCAGCCAGTTCGCGGCCATGGCCCGGGGCCAGAGCTGGCGCGTGACCGAGCTGCGGTTCGAGACCGAGCTGGCCTTTGTGGTGCAGAGGTGAGCGTGGGAACGCTATACGTCGTCGGTACGCCCATCGGCAACCTGGAGGACATCAGCCCGCGGGCCCTCGCCGTCCTGAGCGCGGTGAGCCTGGTGGCCTCGGAGAACCCGCAGCGCACCCAGCGGCTGCTGGCCCGCTACGAGATCCAGGTGCCCATGATGCGTTACACCGACGCCTACGAGCGCAAGAAACAGAGCCGCCTGGAAGCGGTCCTGGCCGCCCTGGACACAGGCGACGTGGCCCTGGTCACCGAGGCGGGCATGCCCGGCCTGGCCGACCCCGGCTACGAGCTGCTGGCCGCCGCCCTGGAACGGGGCGTGCCCGTGGTGCCCGTGCCGGGGCCCACCGCCCTGGCCGCGGCCCTGTCCGTGGCGGGCGTGCCGGCCGAGCGATTTCTCTTTCTGGGCTTTTTGCCGCGGCGCCGCGCCGCCCGCCGGGCTCTGCTGGCCGAAGCATCGGCCCGGCCCCTGGCCCTGGTGGCCTACGAGGCGCCCCACCGCCTGGTGGAGACCCTGGCGGACCTGGAGGCCGTGGTGGGCGAGCGGGTGGTGGTGGCCGCCTCGGAGCTGACCAAGCTCTACGAGGAGGTGCTGCGGGGAACCCCCGCCCGGCTCCTGGAGCATTTCCGGGCCCGCAGGCCCCGCGGCGAGTATACCCTGGTCGTGTCCCCGCCCGGCCCGGAGGAAAGCGAGGATCCAGGATGACCATCCCTGCCCTGTTGCCCACGGCCCACGGCCCCCTACACCTGCCCGTCTATTTTCCCGACGCCACGCGGGGCGTGGTGCGCACCGTGGACAGCCAGGACCTTGCGGAGTGTGGGGTGCGCGGCGTGGTGGTCAACGTCTTTCACCTGTCGCGCCGGCCCGGCGTGGGGCTGGTCAAGGACGCGGGCGGCATCCACGCTTTCATGGACTGGCCCCGGCCCGTCGCTTCCGATTCGGGCGGCTTTCAGCTCATGTCCATGATCCGCCAGAATCCCCGCTACGGGACTATCAGCGCCCGGGGCATCCACTTTGTGGACCTGGATGGTGACCGCAAGAAGGTGCTCTTTACGCCCGAGCGGAGCATCCGCCTCCAGCTCGATCTCGGCTCTGACCTGGTCGTCTGCCTGGACGACTGCCCGAGTCCGGAGGCGAGTCGGGAGGAGGTGGAGGCGTCGGTGGAGCGCACCGTCGCCTGGGGGCGGCGCTGCCGCGAGGAGTTTGACCGCCTGGTGGCCGTCCGGGCCGAGGCCGGGAAGCCTCGGCCCCTGCTCTTTGGCGTGGTGCAGGGCGGCTACGATCGCGATCTGCGCCGGGCGTGCGCCGAGGCACTGTTGCCCCTGGGCTTTGACGGCTTTGGCTTTGGCGGCTGGCCCCTGACACCCGGCGGCGAGCTGGCCGCCGATACCCTGGCCTACACCGCTTCCCTCATCCCCGACGAACTGCCCCGCTTTGCCCTGGGCCTGGGCAGCCCGGAGCACATCGTGGCCTGCCACGCCATGGGCTGGCGCATTTTCGACTGCGTGCTGCCCACCCGCGATGCCCGCCACGGGCGGCTCTATGCCTGGAACGCGGACAGCCTGGACGAGGTCGATTTACGCGAGGATCGTTTCTACCGCTTTGTCTACGTCCGCGACGGGAAACACAAGCGGCAATCGGGCCCCATCTCGGAAGCCTGCGATTGCCGCCTCTGTCGCAACTATTCTCTTGGCTACCTGCACCACCTCTTTGACGTGGACGACGCCCTGGGTCTGCGGCTGGCCTCGATGCACAACCTGCGCTTTTACACGCAGTTGCTGGAGCTGCTGGCCCGTGCCTCCGGCCAGGAGGGACAGGAGCAGGCCCCCCACGGCAAAGGCTAGAAGCTGCCCACCGCTTCGAGGTTCGAGTCGTAGAGCGTAAAGACGTGGTGGAAACCCACCAGCTCAAAGGTCTCTTTCAGGCGCGGGGGCACCTCGGAGAGGACGACGTTGCCGGGGGGTACCATGCGGCGTACTTTCATCTGGGCCCCGATGAGGGCTTGCAGCCCGGCGCTGGACATAAAGCTCACATCCTGCAGGTTGACCACCAGGTTCTTGTGGCCCGCGGCGATCTGCTCGCGCAACAACTGGTCAAGCTCGGGGGCGGTGGCGCTGTTCACTTCGCCCGACACGGTGACCAACACGGTGCGCTTCATGATTTCGGTTCTGATCTCCATCTGTTGTTCCTCCTCGTTGTCCCAGGACAGAATGTGCCAGGGCTGACCTCCGGCTTGCTCACCAGGCGTTACTGGCGTGGAGTATACCACACTTGAGCGCGCAATGCAATTCAAGCGGGCAGCCCCCGATCCGGGAATCAAGATTACGGGAGAGGGGGGAGAGTCGTGGTACACTGGACGCGCTCCCCGCGAGCTGGGAGTCCCGGTCTTGACCGGGGCGGCCTCGACAAGTCGAGGAGTCCGGGGTATAGGTTGGAGTCCCGGTCTTGACCGGGGTGGCCTCGACAAGTCGAGGAGTCCGGGGTGGCCTCGCATTCAAGGGAGGGAAGAAGGTG